>CADCWI010000067.1 GCA_902806355.1 uncultured Thermomicrobiales bacterium
ACACGAGCAGGATCGCCAGCGCCCGTCCCAGACCGCGCCGCTCCAGCCAGCGGACCGGGTCGGAAATGCCGCAGGCCACCAGCACCGAGAGGAACAGGAGGATGATCAGGAACTGGAGGCGGGCCAGGAGGTAGACGCCGCCGATGGTCAGCAGGGTGAGCAGCAACCCGCCATAGATGCTCGGCACGTAGGCGAACGGGTTGTGGTTCGGCATCGGGTTGGCGCGGGATACCACCGCGGTGCGGGGAGCGCCATCCTGGCGCTCCCGGTCCGGCACGGCGTCGGGGTGCACTTCCGGCACGTCGCCGCCGCTCTGGACCTTGCCGCCGACGCGCTCCATGTCGCTCACGTCCACCCCTCGTCGTGCTTGGCCCCCGGCCCGCGTTCAGCCTGCCGTGCATGGTACCGCAGGCGGCACGACAACACCGCCACAAGGCGCTGGGCCCGGCCAGCGTCCATCCGGCACGATCGAACGCCCGCCGGAGGTCGCCCACCCTCCGGCCAAACTGACGATCTGCCCACCGCCGATCGCCGGGAGCATGTTCCCGCCGTCGAGGCGCGGACGATGCTGCTTCTCCGCCATGACATGCTGTTGCGCTACCGGAAAGACGATGACACCAGGCTGATTGGATCAGGCACAGTCACTGACTACACCGCCCAACCAGGGCCTCACACGGCAGCGACGAGCCTGGCCCGATCGGCGAGCGCTTCCCAGGCCTGGGGGATCCGGTAGACCATGGCCACCACGAGATCACCCGGCGACGCCATATCGATTGCCCGGTGAATGGCCTCGATCTCATCCAGGACAATCGTCGTGCGCGTGATTGGCAGGCCCCCGGTCGTTGCGGCCTCCTCGAGCATCTGCGCGACTTCCCCGGGCCTCCGGCCGCGAAGGCTGTCATGCTCGCGAATCACCAGGTGATCGAATGTCCGTCCCGCCAGCTCGCCAAACTCGCGAATATCCTCATCGCGCCGATCACCGGCAATCGCGACCACCCCGATCGACTGGGGGGCATTCGTGCGGCGCACGAAATCGGCAATTCCCTCCAGCGCGTGAACGTTATGGCAGTAATCGACAACGACATCCCGCCCCTCGATTGACACGAGATTGAATCGGCCCGGCGTCTGCCAAAAGGCGCTGCTGAATGTGCGTAGTGACACGCGTATGCTGGCGAGCGGCACATCGAGCCCAATCGCGGCGGCGGTGGCGGCCAGGGCGTTGGCAACATTCACCTGCACCCGTTCATCGAACGTCGCGGGAATTTCCCGGGCAAGCAAGATGTTCGTGTCGCGAATCGGGTCGAGCAATGTAATCATTCCGCCACGGGGTGTCTGACGCAACACCACAGCCCGACCGCGCCCCCGGATATGGTCCTGCACCACGTCATTCGACTCGTCCATGCTGAAATAGATGATCTCGCCACGGGCGGTGCGTGCCATGCGCACGGTCCACGGGTTATCGGCGTTCAGGACACTTGTTCCGTCACGCAGGACGGACGCGGGGACGACTTCTTTGACCCGGGCCAGATCATCGACCGTGTCGACCCCTCTCATCCCGAGATGATCGCTGGCGATATTGGTGACCACGGCAACGTTGCAGCGGTCGAACCCAAGACCGGAGCGGAGAATACCCCCTCGTGCCGTCTCGAGCACCGCAACGTCGACACGCGGATTTCTCAGGACCATCCGGGCGCTGTCCGGACCGGCCATATCCCCCGCCGAGATCTGCGTACCCCGGATGTAGATGCCATCGCTTGTCGTGAGTCCCACTGACTTTCCACCGGTTTGGACGATGTGGGCAATCATGCGCGAGGTCGTGGTTTTGCCATTCGTTCCGGTCACCGCCACAATGGGCACCCGCGACGGGTCGCCGGGCTTGAAAAGCATGTCGACAACAGCACGGCCCACCTGCCGGGGCAGCCCCTCGGTCGGATGCGTATGCATGCGGAAGCCAGGCGCGGCATTGATCTCGATGATTCCCCCGCCCACCTCGTTGATCGATCGGGTGATGTCTGGGGTAATGAAATCAATGCCGGCAATGTCAAGACCGACACTCATGGCTGCTTCAAGGGCGATCTCCAGGTTGTCCGGATGCACCTCATCCGTGCAGTCGATCGCCATGCCCCCGGTGCTCATGTTTGCCGTCTGCTTGAGCTGGACGAAACGCCCCGCCTCCGGAACGTCGCTCAGCGCCAGGCGCTGGCTGGCCAGCACTTCCAGGAGATGGCCGTCAATCGAAATCCGGGTCAAGGGTTTTTCATGGCCCACGCCCCGGAGCGGGTTCGCGTTCGTCCGTTTTACGAGCCCCTCGATCGAGTTCAATCCATCACCCACGACGTGCGCCGGTACTCGCTCGGCGACGGCGACGACCTCGTTATTGACGACCAGAACCCGATAGTCCTTGCCGTGAAGCATCTGCTCGACAATGACCCAGCCATTGCGGCTTTCTGCCCGGGCGATCGCGAAATGGCTACGTACCGCCTGCTCGTTCGCCAGGTCAACGCAAACGCCTCGCCCGTGATTTCCGTCGATGGGTTTCAGGACGACCGGATATCCCATCCGGCTCGCTTGTCGCACAGCGGTGTCTTCATCGCTCACCTTGACCCCACGTGGCGATGGAATCCCAAGATCGCGGAGCAGTTGATTGGTGAGTTCCTTGTTGCCGGCGATATCCATCGCCGTGCCGGAGGTCGACGATGTCCGGGTGGCCCAGATGCGTTGCTGGTAGCGCCCATGTCCCAATTGAACAATCGACCGCTCGGGATAGAGCCGCATCACCGGGATGCCCCGCGCCTCTGCTTCGGAGACGATTTCCAGCGTCGAGGGGCCGTAGGCACGGCGCTCGGCCAGGAGTATGACGTGCTCTTCAGCCTCCTTGATGAGGTTGAAGCCTGGTTCCGTCCCATAGACGAGATGATTAAGCAGGCGAGCCGCCACCTGGCCGGCGGCGATGCCGACATCCTCCTGCTGGTAGGCGTAGACGACGTTGTAGATACCCCGCTCATCCGTCTTCCGCGTCTTTCCCCGGGTCACCGATCCTCCGGCAAGCCGCTGCAGATCCAGGGCCACATGCTCGAGCACGTGCCCCATCCAGGTTCCGTTCTGCATCCGCTCGATGAATCCCCCGCGACGGCCAACGGAGCAGACATGGTCTTCAAGCGAAGGGAGCAGGCCGACGAGGCGGGATGTGAACTCCGGGATCAGGTTTGTCGGTCGGTCCTCAAGTTCACCGAGGTCGACGACAAGATGAATCACCGGCATCCGGGCCCATACGTTTGGGCCGCGAAGAACGTTGGTGTGACGAATAACCAGCATCGATACGCTTCCTTGCTCCAGACAGGAGCCTGCCGCTCATGCAATCAGCGGGTGCATGAGCCGTTTCATCACACCGGATCACCACGATCGAAAGCCGGAACGGACGCGCCGCGTGACACGTCCGGGCCGCATGCCCGGAACCACGCGGACTTCTGCTCACCGCGACCAGGCTGGATGGGAGCCGTCGATGTCAGGCGCGGCTCATCGACAATACGTTTCGGGTCTCGCCAACCGGTTGCCCGGCAAAGTTCTGGACGACAGGGCAGAGTTCTTCTTGCAGCATCGCAAGTACACCTCTGTCGACGAGTTCCAGTTCCCTCAATACGGCAACTGCTCCCGGGCCGAGACCGCGCTCCGAGCCACTGGTGTCACTGACCGCAACGCCGAGGCGACGCTCGGGGATGGCCATGCACAGCAGTCCTTCAGCGCCCAGCTTGGCCAGCACCCTTCCCCCGGTCGCACGCATGATGGTCGTGTCGATCTCTCCATCACCGGACACCAGCTCGGGATGTTTGGCAAATGCCTCCTGAAGGCGATACAGGGCGCTGCGGTACGGCGGCGGTCCGTCCCACCGCGCGCCATCCGGGTCGGCGAATACCGCGTACGCGGCGGCAAAAGCTCGGATGGGGGCGCCGAAGGTGGGAAGGCCACAGCCATCGATTCCGACGTCCAGCGTGTCCGCAGGTACGCCGCAGGCCATGGCGAGGATGGACCGGATCTCCTGCTGCAGGGGATGATCCGGCTCCAGATAGCTCTCGATCGGCCACCCCCGATGCCGGCAGGTAGCGAGCATCCCGGCGTGCTTGCCCGAGCACTCGCACTGGATCAGCGACGGCTGGATCAGGCCCAGGGTCACACGGGCCTTTTCCTCCTCATCCAGGGGAGCGGTAATGCCGCACTGGAGATCGCTTTCCTGGAGCCCGGCTTTCGCCAGTATCGAAGCGACCACCTCCTGATGGCGCGTGGTCGCATTGTGCGAGGCGGAGGCCAGCGCAAGTTCCGCGGTGGTAAAGCCATACACATCGGCGGCACCGCTCGCCACGAGCGGAATTGCCTGGAAGGGCTTCGCCGACGAACGGAAAAACATCCGCGTTTCGGGATCCCCGGCCCAGGCAACCATCTCAGTGTTCCCGTCAACCGCCACGGCGTGCCCCAGGTGGCTGCTCTCGACCAACCCGCCGCGCGTGATTTCAGCCATCAGTGTTGCCATCGTGAGACTCCAGATCCGCCGGGCAGAGACAACAAGGGAACCAGCGTACTGGGCCTTCGAGCAGACACGCGTGCGCCTACCGTAGCTGAATTCAGTCCATGATTGCGCGACGGGCATTGAGATCGAAGCGGCGGCCAGGACCAAGCACGAAGAGATGGGAGTCAGCCACGGTCAGCACTTCGCCGACTTTTCGATCGTAGTAATCGGAGACCGCATCGCGACCATTTACGATCGTGACCATGCCACTCCCCAGCACTTCCAGCATGCCGTCACGGTCGATCACCACGGCGGTGTCCTCATCCAGGCCAATGCTCAGGAGACCAGGGTTGGCGGCATAGACGGTGAGCAACCGGCCCATGCGGCCTCGCTCGCTGAAATGCTGATCCACGATGATGTCCTGCAAGAGCCCAAATCCGGCTACCAACTCGACCAGGCCCTTCCGCGCCGCGGTACTTCCGCTCTTGACGGCGAGGCTCGTTTCTCCAGACATCAGGTGGCTCGCCACGATCGAGGCGCCCGCGCTCGTGCCGGCGACGACAACGCCATCAGCGTTCCGCAGCCGGATGCACTCCATGGCGAGGGTTCCAGCCATGAGCGCGACGAGACGCGCCTGCGCTCCACCAGTGATGAAGATCCCGGTCGCCGGCTCGAGCATCTGAAGGGTGGCGTCACTGTTGGACTGATGCCGTTCCCGGATATCGAGGACGTTGACCGTCTTTGCACCCAGCTCC
>CADCWI010000068.1 GCA_902806355.1 uncultured Thermomicrobiales bacterium
CTGGAAGGCCCTCTATCCACTTTGACACACACCGTGTCAAGAAGTATCATGTGGTCATGGTCGTTCGTGTTGGAGGTCTGTCCATGACACCCCGGTTTTCCGAGCCGTTGTTCGTAATCAGCGTTGCGGCTCGCCTTGTAGAGATGCATCCCCAGACCCTTCGCAAGTACGAGCGCGAGGGCCTGATCGCGCCGTCGCGAACGACGGGCAATCTTCGTCTTTACTCTGATAGCGACATCGAGCGGTTGCGTCAGGTCAAGTACCTCGTTGAGGAGCGCGGATTGAACCTGGCGGGAGTCCAGCTCGCTCTCGAGCTGACCCGGCAGCTTCAATCCATCAGGCAGGCCGCCACGTCACTGCCTGCTGAGCTCGCTGGAGACGAACTGGCTGTCGCATTCGATGATGTCTTGAAGAAGCTTGGTTTCGTTGAGCAGTCACAGGTGCGGTCGCAGCGCCACCACAGTTCCTGACCCCTCCGCCGCTGACCACACCAGTGTCATGCCATCACCTGTCAACAGCCCAATTACCGGTGTCGACCCTTGACTCCAGGAGGCCCAAACATGTCCTCACCTCACCAGCAATTCACCGAGAAAGCCCGCGAAGCGATTGTCGCGGGGCAGCACATCACCGAGCAGCGAAAGCTCGCCCAGTTCGAGCCGGAGACGCTCCTGTACGCCCTTGTCGATCAGGAGGGCGGTGTCGTTCCACAGGTCCTCCAGCGGCTGTCCGTTGAACCCCGGACGATCCTCAGCGAGCTTGATGCGGTGATCGACCGATCGCCAAAGCTTCAGTTCTCCGCAGACGCCGTGGTAAGCACCGGGCTCCGGCAGGCGCTGCAGCAGGCCGAGACCGAAGCAGGCCAGTTCGGTGACGAATACATCAGCGCCGAGCATCTGCTGCTCGGCATCATGAGTGTCCAACGCAGCCAGGCCGAGGCGTTGCTTCGTCGGCATGGCATCACGGCTGACCGGGTGTACGGGGCGTTGACGGAGATTCGCGGCAACCAGCGGGTCACCGATCCGAATCCCGAAAGCACATACCAGGCACTCGAGAAATACGGTCGCGATCTGACCGAGCTCGCCCGTGACGGCAAGCTCGATCCAGTCGTCGGGCGGGATGAAGAGATCCGGCGCGTCATCCAGGTCCTGTCCCGCCGCACCAAGAACAACCCCGTGCTTATTGGCGAGCCAGGCGTCGGCAAGACTGCGATCGCCGAGGGTTTGGCACAGCGGATCGTCCGCGGTGATGTGCCCGATGGCCTCCGCGACAAGTCGATTATCGCCCTGGATCTCGGTTCGCTTATCGCCGGCGCGAAGTTCCGCGGCGAGTTCGAGGAGCGTCTCAAGGCGGTCCTCAAGGAGGTTCAGGCGTCCGCTGGCCAGATCGTGCTGTTCATCGACGAGCTGCACACCGTTGTCGGCGCCGGCGCCGCTGAGGGCTCGATGGACGCATCGAACATGCTGAAGCCGCTGCTCGCGCGTGGTGAGCTGCATGCGATCGGTGCGACCACCCTCAACGAGTACCGCAAGTACATCGAGAAGGACGCCGCGCTCGAGCGCCGGTTCCAGCCGGTCCTCGTCGGCGAACCCTCGGTTGAAGACACGATCTCGATCCTGCGTGGGTTGCGCGAGCGATACGAGGTACATCACAAGGTCAAGATCCTTGACAGTGCTCTCGTCGCTGCCGCCACGCTTTCCGACCGGTACATCTCTGATCGCTTCCTGCCGGACAAGGCGATCGATCTCGTCGATGAAGCCGCCTCCAAGCTCCGGATGGAGATCACATCGATGCCTGTCGAGCTCGATGAGGCGGAACGCCGCATCATGCAGCTCGAGATCGAGCGGGAAGCGCTTCGGAAGGAGAAGGATGAGGCATCAATGCGACGCCTTGCCGCACTCGACCGCGAGCTGGCCAACTTCAAGGAGGAGCGGGACGCCCTCCGATCGAAGTGGGACCAGGAGCGGCAGGCCATTCTTGCGATTTCCGAATATCGTGACGAGATGGACCGGACCCGGGTCGAGATCGAGCAGGCGCAGCGTGCCTACGATTACAACAAGGCCGCTGAGCTTCAGTACGGTCGCATGAAAGAACTTGAGAGCCAACTCGTCGAGAAGGAAGCGGCCCTGGGCCGTCTCCAGGCGTCGGGCAAGCTGCTCAAGGAAGAGGTCGATGCGGATGACATCGCCGACGTAGTCAGTCGTTGGACGAGGATCCCGGTGTCGCGGCTCCTGGAAGGTGAGATCCAGAAGCTGATCCACATGGAAGATCGGCTCCACCAGCGGATCGTCGGTCAGGATGAGGCGATCAGCGCGGTCTCCGATGCCATTCGCCGATCCCGTGCCGGATTGTCCGATCCCAACCGGCCGCAGGGTAGCTTCATCTTCCTTGGTCCGACCGGTGTAGGCAAGACCGAGCTCGCTCGTGCGCTCGCAGAATTCTTGTTCGATAGCGACCAGGCGATGGTCCGCATCGACATGTCGGAATACATGGAGCGCCACGCGGTCAGCCGACTGATTGGAGCGCCTCCGGGTTACGTGGGATATGACGAGGGGGGGCAGCTTTCCGAGGCGGTTCGGCGACGGCCCTACAGCGTGATCCTGCTCGATGAGATCGAAAAGGCCCACCCGGACGTTTTCAACGTGTTGCTCCAGGTCCTTGACGACGGTCGTCTCACTGACGGGCAGGGGCGCACGGTCGACTTCAGGAACACCGTCGTGATCATGACGAGCAATCTCGGCTCCTCGTACATCGCGTCAAGCACACCCAATCAGCAAGCAGAGATGCGGAAACAGGTCATGGAGGCCTTGCGAGCCAACTTCCGGCCAGAATTCCTGAACCGGATCGATGAAACGATCATCTTCCTGCCGCTATCGCGCGAGCAGATCCGGGACATCGTGAAGATCCAGATGGAGGGCATCTCGCAGCGTCTGGCCGATCGCCAGATCACCCTGACGCTGACGGAGGAGGCGACCGAGCTGATCTCGATGATCGGGTACGATCCGACGTTCGGAGCCCGGCCGTTGAAGCGGGTCTTGCAGAAGCGAATCCTCGATCCACTGGCGAAGAGGATTCTCGATGGCTCGATCCACGATGGTGAAGAGGTGATCGTCAGCGTGCGAGATGGTGATCTCAGCTTCCACGGCACGTTGACCGCCGCTCCCGTAGTTGCATAGAGGGTAGACAATTCGCCACAAAACGCATCAGCCCCCGCTCGACGAGATCGAGCGGGGGCTGATGCGTTTTGTGGCGATCGCCCGGCATGACGCAGGATCGCCATACTCCCGGGCTATACTTCGCAGGTCGATCGATAGACGAGCCAACCTCAAGAGGAAGAGTCATGGATATCGTGGTGGGATTGTTACGGGCGGTACTGATGATGGGATTCCTGGTGGCTATCATCGTGGCACTTGCTGGCCTCATCATGATCGTCTTTGGTATTGCCACCGGGATTGATCGAAACATGCAGGAGTAACGATGCAGGCAGGACCGGTG
Source organism: uncultured Thermomicrobiales bacterium (assembly GCA_902806355.1). The sequence goes on from CADCWI010000068.1 coordinate 3,493, forward strand.
CCTTGGTCAGGCTGGATTGAGGCACATGCCGGGACCTGCCTGAGCAGTCCGAACACACTGGAAGAGCAGAACGATCGGGTCGCGGTAGGCCGTCGTCATCCTACGAAGGAGCAATCAATTGATTCACCCCCCGCGCGCGCTGAATATCAGGTTCGGGAGTTTCCACCTCCTGCAGCGTGGTTTCGCCACGTTTCTTGCCCTGTCGCTCTTGGCTGCAAGCCTGGTAACCCTTACTGCCTCTAACCCCGCTTTCGCTCAGGATGCCGCGGGTGGAACGGCCGCATACGCGCCGGAAACATCGCTTCTCTATGCCAATCTTGAGCTTGACCAGGATTCCAGCCAGTGGGATCTTGCGGCTGAGTTGACCGAGCGCGCGGGCGTTACGGATTTGATCCCTACCCAGGACCTCGCGGAGATCGAAGATGGCCTCGCGGAAATCGGCGAACTCGCTGACGGGGAGGCTGGGCTGATCCTCGCCACCCTTCCGGAGTCCGGTGATTTCAGCATTGATTCGGTCGGATCCGACGCGTCCGCCATCGCGACGGACCCGCAGGCGGTCACCGAAGGTGACGTTCCCGAGGGATGGTCGATCGTCATCCAAACGTCGGACCCGCAGGCCCTTTACGACACATTACGGGACAGCGTGCTCGGCGCGGACGACGGCGAATCAGCCACCCCGGAGTCGGTCGATTACGAGGGGTACACGATCGAGTTCGTCGAATCGATGGACGAGTTCGGAACCGGCTCCGCGATCGCTCTCGTCGACGATGTTGTCGTCATCTCCACCCGGCCGGACGACATTGAGCCGATCATCGATACCGCCACCGGCGCTGTCGCGCCATTGTCGGAGCTCGCCACATATGCTGATCTTCGCGAGCGGCTCGCGGACGAGGTGCTTTCGTTCGGCTTCATCAATGGACCAGAGATTCTGTCCGGCGTAGAAGCTCAGGATCCCGAAGCGCTCGCCGGGGTCCCGGAAGAGCTGATCGCGTCACTCAATGCCTATTCGGCTTTTGCGTTCTGGGCCGACCAGCCCGGATTCCGTCTCGACACCCTGGCACTTCCGGCAGAAGGTCAGGAGCTTTCGCAGGCTGAAACGTTCGATCCCGCGTTCCCCGACTCGATCGATGGCGACTCACTCCTTTATGCCGGCAGCACGAACCTGGGACAGAACCCGGCCCTCAACGCACTCGCGCTGGCGTTCGCGCAGGAACTCGTCGGTATGGATGCCGGCGCCACACCCGTCGCCACTCCAGATCCGGAGGCGTACGCCGACGAGGTGTTCGCTGAAGCCGAGGAAACGCTCGGGTTCAACATCAAGAGCGATTTCCTCGACCACATGGTTGGTGAATGGGGTGTCTCCCTTTCCGCCAGGGAAATCCTCTCGCCAGAGCCAGTCATCAATGGGATCTTCGCCTCGAACGTCGATGACGCCACCGCGGTTGCCGATGTCGTCAACAAGCTCACCGCGATTGCCGAAGCCGGCTCCGGCGAGGACTTCGAGATCTCCTCTCGCGAGGTCAATGGGTCGAGCGTCACCACGATCGACGTCAGTGCGGCCGGGCTTCCACTCGTGATCGAGTTCGGCGTTGTCGGCGATCAATTCCTGATCGGTGTCAACGAAGGCATCGACAGCTTCGTCAACGGTCCGGATTCATCGCTCGCGGACAATCCGACGTTCCAGGCCACGCTCGATGCGCTGCCCGCAGAGTTTAGCTCGGTGTCGTTCGTCAACCTCGAGCTGCTCGTG
>CADCWI010000069.1 GCA_902806355.1 uncultured Thermomicrobiales bacterium
CGTCGCGTACTCGTCGGCCTTGGTGCGGGCATCCTCCACGGCAAGCGTGCGCGCCTCCCGAGCCGGGCCCGCCGGATCGGCGACGTAGAAGTTGACGCCAAAGACGCCGGTTGCCCCGCCCGCGACAGCGGCGTCGAGGATTGCGCCGACCTGCGTGATGTCCCGGATCGTGACTGTCAGGGTAGCAGCCACCTGGTAGCCGGAAACACCTTCGTAGTTTCCGTCGCGGTCGTACTTCGGCACCGGATAGATGTTGTACGAGGATGTCACGATGTCCTCGGCGGCGACCCCGGCACGGGTCAGCACCGTGGTGACGCTGCCCAGGTTCTCGGTCACCTCGGTCTGCGCAGCTTCAAGTGAAGCGTTGGTCGTTTCGACCGCCAGCACGACATCAGCGGTGTCCGGATTGACGTTGACCTTGCCCGTCCCGGTGACGGAGATCGTCCGGACATCGACCGGCGTTTCTGGCGTTGACTGCGCTCCGGCATGCGGAGCCAGCATTATGCCGAGCATAAGCACCAATGCACTGATGAATCCGAGCCGGTGGCTCGATGGAGACCTGCGAGGCCCTGTACGGATCGCCATGAATCACTCCTTTCGTGATACCTGCATACGTCTTCGCCACCATGATGATGGGGACGGTTTATCGGTTCCCCGTTAGAGGTCGACCACCCGGATCGATCGGCAATCAGCACCGTGACCGGTTGATCGCCCTGCCCATGAGCACCGGTACGATCTGGAGTGACTCGAGAACGAGCCCGACGATGTCGAGGCCGAGGCCCTGCTGCGAATCAGCTTCGATTCTCGACCCTGTTTAGGGCCGTGTTCGTGCTCGTCCGTGTTTCCTCTGCCTCCTGAGACGCTTCATCAGGAGCGTCGGTTTCGCACTGGAGTTCGGATTCGATACGGCGCGCGTTCGTTGACATCGCTCGTGCAGTAGAAGAGTACGCCGGCCGCCATGGCCAGCAGGATGGATGCGCGTTGGCACGGCCGCGTCACAAGGTGAAGCCGTATCGATCGACACGGTTCCCGGGTCAGTCAGCGGCGCGGCTGAGGTCTGGTACCCCTCGGCTCCTGGTCAGCATAGCCGACAGATGGGAATCGACCGGAGCACCTTTCAGACGGGCAACATGGGGCTGGGTGCGAGGGAGACGCGTTCCAGCACACTGGGATTGGCAACCGTTGGCGGCATGACGCCGCGCAGAACCGCAATCGCGGCCAGGAACGTCTCGTCCCGGACCGTCTCCACTGACTGGATCGAGTAGTAGGCGGCGTGCGGTGTCAGCAGGACGTTGGGCAGGGAGTAAAGCGGAGATTCGGTCGAAAGGGGCTCGGGATAGACCACGTCAAGGGCCGCGCGAAAGGTCGGCCTTTCCTTCAACACGGTGGTCAATGCGTCGAGATCGATCAGTGGCCCACGGGCGGTATTGACCACCGCGGCATCCGGCTTCATCCGGGAGAGCTCCGCCGCGCCGATGATGCCGCGCGTTTCCGGTGTCAGCGGGCAGTGCAGTGTGACAAGGTCCGCCTCTTCCAGCAACGCGTCAAGCGATGCGGGTCTTGCGCCAGCGTTCACGATGACATGGTCAGAGACGTAGGGATCGAAAACCAGAAGCTGGAGACCAAAAGGAGCGGCGCGCTTCGCGACGGCCTGCCCGATCCTCCCGAAACCGACGATGCCCAGGGTCAGGGTCCGTAACGCTGGCACCGGTCCACGCAGGATTTGTGTGGTGGCAGGGCCGTGCCGCGTCCAGGCACCCTCGCGAAGGTCACGGTCCAGTTCTACGATCCGGCGGTTGAGGGCGAGGATCAGAGACATGGCGTGATCGGCTACTTCGGACGTGCAGTATTGCGGGTAGTGGGTGACGACGATTCCATTGTCGGAGGCAGCTTCGAGGTCGACATTGTCGAGGCCCACGCCGTACCGGCTGATGACCTTAACCCGGGGGATGTTCTCGAGGACACGGCGGGTGATCGCTTCGCGAGTGCTCACCAGAAGCGCGTCGGCACGATGGCCGATTGCGATCAATTCATCTTCGGACGACGATGGCTCTCCCCGAACCTCGACCGTCATTTCCGGGAACCGGTCGAGCAGCTTGCGCTCGCGATCGAGGCCGGCGGATTCCGCCCCATACCGATCCGATGTGACTACGACGGTGAAAGCGTTGTCATTGTGCATGGGTTGCTCTCCAGGCCGCGGGCGCCTCGACACGCGCCTGCGTGTGGCGAAATACGTGCTCGTACGGCAGGTACTGTCGCACAGAGTTCCGGAGAGCGAAACGCGGACGCGGTCCCGAAAAAATCGGCGTACACCCGGACTGCCCGCTGAGGAGGGGATGAGACACAAAAACAGTCCCGACAAACCTCGCCCGATCCGAACCTCCACGACCTGGCACTTCCGCGATCGACGCCCCGCAACGCGACCGGTTCCTTGCCAGCTCCCACAGCGGATATCGGATGATCGATGCACGTCCCCGCAGATGTGCATCGCCGACAATCATTGTGGTGGAGGAGTCGAATCCTTGCTCGGCCCCTCGGGACTGTACGTACACTCTATCCAGAGTGTGCTGGATTGTCAAGGGGTTTTCGTTTCTATCTCCTTCCTCCAGTGGCGAGTCCGGATGGGAACGGGTCGTGATGCGTCGTCCCTCGGTATCATCCCCGCCATCGGACGTCCCTGCGGTAGGATCAACTAACGTCGCAACACAACTCTCGGACGGCTGACCTCAGCAAGGCTCCGATCATCCGCTTATCGAAAGGACAGCGAACACTCATGACCGACACCACGTGGCGGCAGGCCCTCCAGGCCAACCAGGATCAGCACCTTGGGGAGTTGATCGAATTGCTGCGCATGCCCAGCGTCAGCACCGATCCCGAGCGCAAGGGCGATGTTCGCGCCACGGCCGAGCGCGTTGCCGAGCGTCTGCGCGTCGCCGGCGTTCCGGATGTCGAGATGGCCGAGTCGGCTGGCCATCCTACTGTGATCGGGCAGTGGCTGGTTGACCCTGCCAAGCCAACCATCCTGGTCTACGGTCACTACGACGTGCAGCCCGCGGAGCCACTTGACCTGTGGATGACACCCGCGTTCGAGCCCTCGATCCGGGCCGGGAAACTCTATGCGCGCGGCTCCGCCGACATGAAGGGCAACCTGCTGACGGCGATTCAGGGAATCGAAGCCATCTCTCGCGCCAACGATGGACGTCCGCCGATCAATGTGAAGTTCATCTTCGAGGGTGAAGAGGAGATCGGGAGCCCGAACCTGCGCGACATCGTTCGCCAGCACAGGGACAAGCTCCGGGCGGACGCCGTAGTCTCCGCCGATGGTGGCCAGCATGGACCGGACACCCCTTCTGTCTCGGTCGCGCTCAAGGGCCTCGGCGGCTGCCAGATCAACCTGACGACCGCCAGCAGCGATCTCCATTCTGGGATGTACGGAGCGATGGTCCCCAACGCCGTGCAGGCGCTGGTCCAGCTCGCCGCGACGTTCCATGACGCGGACGGACGGGTGACGGTCGACGGGTTCTATGACGCGGTGGTGGATCTGACCGATGAGGAGCGTGCCGAAATGGCCGCAATCCCGGTGGATGAGACAGCACTGAAGCAGGAGCTCGGGCTGGACGCGCTCTGGGGCGAAGCGGGCTGGACCCCGCGAGAACGCCAGTGGGCACGACCGACCCTCGACCTGAACGGGATCTGGGGCGGGTTCCAAGGGGATGGCGTGAAGACGGTGACGCCGCGGGAGGCGCATCTCAAGGTCACTTGCCGGCTTGTGCCCGATCAGGATCCGGTCACGGTGATCGACCTGATCCGAACGCACGTCGACATGCATCGTCCTCCCGGCGCGACGGTTGAAGTCGTCTCCCTGCCAGGCTCGGCGAAACCGTTCGTCATCGACCGATCCAACTTCGCTCACCTCGCAGTGACGGACGTGCTGAAGGACCTGTTCGGCCAGGAGCCGCTCGTCGTCCGATCGGGTGGGACGGTGCCGGCGACGGGAATCTTCCGTGACGAGCTCGGGATCGACACCGCGACGCTTGGCTGGAGCCAGCCGGGAAGCGCGGCGCACGCCCCGAACGAGTGGTACCGCATCGAGGATTACTTCCGCGGACGGATCGGGTACGCTTCCCTCCTGGAGCGCCTCGCCAGGACATAACAACCAAAAGCGTCCCCGATCGATCCTCTTTCGGGCCGGCCCCACCGTGTGTGCCAGGTATCTGAAACGGGTAAACTCTACCGTTCAGCCATCACTGTGTCCTGAAACGTCCCTTGGGGTGGTTTGGAACGTCGCGCGTGGCGGACCGGTTGGAGAGTAGCGTTGGATTACATCATCTTCGGACTCGGTCTGGGAGCGACCCTGACGCTGGTGGGATGGGCACTCCGCGAGTGGGGAGCCGCATTCCGGGACCGCTCATCGTCGTCGGAACAGACGGTCCTCTCTGGCTACGAGCTCGTCAACCAGATGGCCTGGCAGCGGTTCTGCAGGGCGTGCGGGGCAGTGCTCGCCATATTCGGTTTGTTGGTGCTCCTGGCGACGATCATCGCCACTGGGTTGGGGCTCCCGAACGCAACCGGAGCGACGATCGTGCTTGCGACCATTGCGGTCTGCGCTGTCGCGACGCTTGTCTGGCTGGGGCTGTTTCTCCACCGGTTCGGAGCCCGGGGCATCCTTCGACCAAAATCCATGACGCCTTCGTCCCTGCCCTCGGTATCGAAAGCCGAGTCTCATCACGTCCCCGGACACGTCAAAGGCTCGGCGCCCGTTATGGGACCGCCGCTTCCCGGCGGGGGCACGAGCTTGGCGCCCGGCCAGCCATTGCGCCCGGGCGTCACGGCGCTTCAGGATGAGGACGATGCCGACGCCGAGCCAGTCGAGGATCATATCGCCGCCGGAGCGGAATCCGACGAGGTCGTCGAGCAGGCTTCAGCGAATGAGCGCGCGGTGACCGAGAGTCAGCCAGACGACGAATCGCGAACTGCAGAGGCTATGGTCGCGGACGACGACGCTCCGGACGAACCTGTTGACGATGCTAACGAGGTTGAGCGAGAGCGGGATATCCTCAACGCGGAAGGGCCAAACGCCGGCAAGCGGCGGATCGTCATGTTGACGACCAAGGATGATGGCGATGACGAGCAGCCGGAACCGGACGACACAGGTTCTGAAGAAGGCGGGTCGACCAGCACCAGGCCCGTGAAACAGGTTACGGACACCATCTCCATCCAAAGGGTGCAGCCTCAATCCGGGACCGATGCTGAGAGCGATCACCAGAGTGCGTCCGAGGGCGATATCCCTTCCTCATCAGGGCGTGCCGAGGCGGTGCGGAAGCTGCGCCAGCGGCGGATCAAGCGGCTCACGCGGGATTCCTCCACGCCGGAGTAGCGTCGTCTCGGACCACGATGTTATCAAGGAATCATGAACATCTTGAAGCATGTGGCATATGGTTTGCGCCTATCGGAGGTGTTGGCGCATAGTTGCCGGCGAAGCGAACGAGCGGTGGAGCTGGATTTCCGTGCCCCGCACAGAAATGCCCTGACCGCTGCTGATTCTATGGTGGGGGAGAGAAGCAATGGGATTCATCAGTTGGATTATCGTCGGCATCGCTGCCGGCTGGCTTGCCGGTGTCGTCACCAAATCCGATCGCAGTATCTGGGGGGATCTCGTTCTCGGACTGGTCGGCGCCTTTGTTGCTGGCCTCATTACCGACGGATTGGTTGGCGGCGATAGCGGTCTTATCACAAGCATCATCGTCGCGGCGATCGCCGCCGTGATCCTCGTGTTGATCAAGAACGCGGTGTTGGGCCGGCGATAAACAGCCAAGGTTTAACAGACACAAGGGAAGGGGGCGGATGTCGTTGGACATCCGCCTTCTCTTGTTGGCGTAGACATCATGGCGTGAGGCTGCATGTGGGCCTTCGCTGGCGCAACACGGATCTTCACGAGGAGGAGTGAGTGATTGGGAGGACCTGAACATTGCACGGGCAACGGGCGAGTCAGGTTTGGTACGCCCTGATGGGAACACCGTTTCGTGCCAGAACCCTTGGACGACCGTTCCGATTGCTGGCCCGGGAGATAGACACGGGTAGCGATGCTGACGATAACGTGCACGTCGGCATTACCGCGTCGAGCGCAGGGCGCGCGAAACCGGTGTGAAGCGCTCCAGGCCGCGAAGCGTGAGATCGACGACCAGGGACAGCGCCGTGATCGCGATGATCCCCGCGAGCACCATCGATGGGTAGTCCCGGGCGATACCCTCGAACAGGATCCGGCCGAGGCCGCCGCCGCTGATCAGCCCGCCGAATACAGCCAGGCCAATGATCGTGACCAGCGCGATTCTGATCCCGGCGATGATCACCGGCAAGGCGAGCGGAAGCCAGACCCGCCGGAAGACCTGCGTGCCGGTCATCCCGACGCCCCAAGCAGCCTCCAGCGTTGCCGGGTCGACGCCGCGCAATCCGGCGACGATGTTCCGCACGAGGAAAAGCTGGGCGTACATCACCAGCATGATCAGGATCGGTCGATTGCCAATCCCCTGGCTCGGGATCAGGAATACGAGCACCACGAGACTCGGCACCGTATAGAGCACACCGATCACTGCCAAGATCGAGAACCTAAGAGATGCAAAGCGGACCGCCAGGATCCCGAGCAGGATCGCGATCGGCAGCGCGAGCGCGAGCGCGAGCAGCGAGATCTGCAAGTGCTCAATCGTGCGTGCGATTACATCATCCCAGTTCTGCCGGAGGTACTGAAGGCTCATGGTCGGCTCGGGCTCATCGCTGCCGGGTGCGAGACGCGGTTGCGGTCGTGTCGCTGGTTGGGGCTGCGGATGCCGCTCGCTGGATCGAATCCAGCGTTACCGCGCCGCAGGGGTTGCCATCTGGATCGAGCACGACCAGGCGATCAGCCGCGCTATCGACCAGGTGGCTGAGCGCATCGCGCAACATGGTCCCGCCGGAGATCGTAGGTTCACCGGCCGCGACACCGTCGGGAATGGGCTCGATCGCGGAAGACACCGGCATCAGACTCATGCGGCGAAGGACATCCCGCGAGCCGACGAGATCTGCGACGAAGTCACTGGCCGGATTGCTGACGATCTGGAGCGGCGAGTCGACCTGGGCGATCCTGCCGTCCCGCATGACCACGATTCGATCGGCGAGCCGGACCGCCTCCTCGACATCGTGGGTAACGAACAGGACGGTTTGCCGGAACTGACGGTGAATGCGATTGAGCTCGTCCTGGAGCCTGGTACGGGTGATCGCGTCGAGCGCACCGAACGGCTCATCCATCAGCATCGTGGACGGCTCTGCCGCAAGGGCCCTGGCCAAGCCGACGCGCTGCTGCTCTCCTCCCGACAATTGATTCGGGAAGCGCCTGGCATACGCGTCCGGCGACAACCCGACCAGCTCGAGCAGCTCGTTGACGCGGTCCCGGGTGCGCTTCCTGTCCCACTTCAAAAGCCGCGGCACCACCGCCACATTGTCCTGGATTCGCATGTGGGGGAACAGACCGGTCTGCTGAATGACATAGCCGATCTTGCGGCGGAGGGCCGGGGCGGGAAGATCGTGAACTTCCATGTCATCGATCCTGATCGTGCCGGAGGTTGGCTCGATCAGGCGGTTGATCATCTTGAGCAACGTTGTCTTGCCGCATCCGGACGGACCGAGAAGGACGATGAACTCGCCTGGCGAGACATCGAGGTTAACACCGTCGACGGCGGCACGCCCGCCAGTCCTGTAGTCCTTGACGACATCATTGAGCCGGATCGCGCTGCCCGGAGGCGGATCGAACGATGATTGGCCAGAGACATGCCCGTTGCTGCTCATGACGGACCTCGAGTTGCGGATCGCGGAGGATCACAGCGACAGGACACGAGGGATGCTCGTGTCCTGTCGTGGAGTGCCTGGGATCGTATCGCGACAGCATACCGCGTCCCGGTGAGAACGCGCGCTGGGGATGGAACTTATCCGCCGATGAAGCCATTCTCCGTCAGGTAGGCCTCAGCAACCGCCTGCGGTTCCTGCTTCTCGTCGCCTTCCACCCGCCAGTTGAGATCGCTCAGCACCTCGTCGGTCAACGATGTCGTGACCGCGTTGAAGCGCTCGGCAACGTCCGGATAGGCATCGAGGACTTCCTGCCGCACCACCGGAGCGACGTTGTACGGCGGCCAGAGACCGAGGTCGTCCTCGAGGATCACGAGATCGTAACCGGTGATCTGCCCGTCTGTACCAAAGGCGAGCACCACCTGAGCCGAGCCATCCTGGATCGCCTGGTACTTCACACCCGGTGCGACCGGCAGCACCTCGATCTCGCCGAATCCCTGACCGTAGACGCGCTCGAGGCCGAGCAGGCCGTCCTCGCGCTCCTCGAAGTCAGCGGGGGCAGAGATGATGTAATCGCCGGCATTTTGCGCGAGCTGCGAGATCGTGGTGATCCCGTTCTCCTCGGAGAAGTCGCGGGTCACCGCCAGGGCTTGCGTGTTGTTCGCCGGTGAACGCTCGAGCCAGACTAGGCCGAACTGCTCCTGGTACGCTGCCGCGACAGCACCGTAGACAACCTGCGACGTATCGCCACCGGCCACGGGTGAAGCGGCGGGCGAGGCGACTGGCGAGGATCCTGGCGTCGCCGCGCCACCACCGGTAACTCCCTGGACAGTGAGTCCGAGGACCTCGGTCAGCGCGGTTCCGGTGTATTCCGGGTAGAGGTGAATCTCACCGGCGACCAGGGCCTGCTGGGCGATCTGGGTTCCACCGAGATTTGTCCGGTCCTCCGTGCTGATCCCCATGTCCCCCAGAACCTGGAGATACATTTGACCGAGAATGAACTGCTCGGCGAAATCCTTGGAGCCCACGATAACGGTCAGGTCCTGGGCGAGCACGCTTCCAGGCTTCGCTGCCTGAAGGATGGCGGAACCGGCGATCGGCGCCGCGACGGCGCCTTTGATCATTGTTCGACGCGTAACCATGAAGGTGATTCTCCTCTTACTGGTCCTCGTGAGGACCTTGGCTCTTCCACAGCGACAAGATGACAAACTCTATCGTACCCTGTGTGGTCGTTTTACGCAGCGGGCGGCGTGAACGCCCGTTCCAGGCTGCCAAGAAGCAATTCCGCCAGGAGGACGAGAATGACGATCGGAATGCCTCCTGCCAGCAGGTACGTCGTATCCAGAAGGGCGATTCCGGTAAAGATGTATTGCCCCAGGGTCCTCACGCCGATCAACGACGCAAGCGTTGCACTGGCGAAAATCTCGACTGAGGCCGATCTGATGCCAGCGAGGATGACGGGGAGCGCCAACGGCAGCTGTACCTTGAAAAAAACCTGCGCAGCATTCATGCCGAGACCGCGTGCCGCCTCGATCGTGGATCGGTTCACATTCGTCATGCCCGCGAACGTGTTGAGGATGAGCGGTGGCGCCGCCAGCACGATGAGGGCAAAGAGGGCGGGGCGGTATCCAAAGCCGAGGATCGGCACGAATACGAAGATCAGCGCCAGGGAAGGAATCACGCGGAAGGCGGAGAAGAAGCCGACCGCCGACGACCCGATCCGCTGGGAGCGGGCGAAGAGCACACCGAGCGGTATATAGATCAGCATCGAAACGGCGAGCGCGGTGAGGCTGATCCGGAGGTGGGACGCCAGGAGCGAGGTAAACCGCTCGGGATCCTCCTGAATGAAATCCGAGACCGCGATTAGCCAGTCCATGCGGGTGTGTTCTCCTGCCTTGGCCGATGCTTGCTCCGGAGATTGTCAACTCGAGTTCTCGAGTACCGTCTCAGCACGGTCCACGCTGGACACGGTTGGGCACTGGCACAGGCATCATCATCCGGTCGGGCCATGCTTCCGGGTCCGAGAATACTCGATTCGGTCATTTCCCTGTAACAGTTCTGACACCAACAGCGTCCACATTTCCACTATCGTGATGGCTGAACGTTGCGGGTGCGCTTGGGGACTCGCGATGTGCGGCTGTCCGGGGCGGTCAGCCGTCCTCGATGTTCCATGTCCCGGCCGGGCCGCGGCACCTGCCGCAAGTGTGCATAGAGTGCGTAAAGAGTGTGGGGGAATCAACAATGGTGTTCCGACGGCGTGGGAACAAGGACGCGCAGGCAGCGATCGACGCGAATGCGATCATCCGGGCCCAAGGGGTCTCGAAGATCTACGACACGGGGAACTCGAAGCTGCATGCTCTCAAGTCGATCGACTTCAATGTCGATCGGGGCGAGATGGTGGCGGTCATGGGTCCATCCGGGTGCGGCAAGACGACGCTGCTCAATTGCCTCTCCGGCCTGGACGCGGTGAACGACGGCACGATCTGGATCGAGGGTGAGAACCTCGCCGAGATGGGCGACAAGCGACGGACGAACTACCGGGCCCGACGGATGGGGTTCATCTTCCAGGTCTACAACCTGCTGCCCGTGCTCAATGCGGTCGAGAACGTGGAGCTGCCGTTGCTTGTTTCCGGGAGTCGCCCCGGCAAGGCCCGCGAGCGGGCCCTTGCGGCCCTCGAAACCGTCGGCTTGCGGGACTGGGCGGGACATCGGCCGGCGGAGCTCTCCGGCGGGCAGCGACAGCGGGTCACGATCGCCCGTTCCCTCGTCAACGACCCTGCGATCGTCTGGGCGGACGAACCGACAGGTGCATTGGACTCGAAGTCCGCGACGGACATCATGGATCTTCTCGGAACGCTCAACCGGGAGCGCGACCTGACGATCGTCCTGGTGACGCATGATCGCGGAGTGGGCGAGCGTGCACACCGGATCGTGAGCATGCAAGACGGCGAGATCGTCGGCGAGGACCGGATCGAGTCGCGTGAACCATCGCGGCAGCGAGGGATCGCCGATTCCCGATCGTCCGTGACGGACGACATGGCGACGGTCTCCGTCTGATCGCTGTCCAGACCTGAAAGGCCTTCCATCAGATGGAGAAACTGTTCGGCATTCCCATGAACTCGATCATGGTGGTCCTTCTCGTTCTGCTTGGCATCTGCCTACTTTCCGTGGCGTTCATCGCCTTGCGGCGCCCAGTGATCTTCAAGCTCGGGGTGCGGAACATCCCGCGTCGGAAGGCCCAGACGGTCCTCATCATCGTCGGCCTGATGCTCGCAACCCTCATCATCTCCGCGGCGCTGGGTACGGGCGACACGCTCAACAGGTCGGTCACGTCGGCCGCGGTCGATACCCTTGGTCCGCTCGACGAGATGGTCGTCTACTCCAACGATCCCGAAGGGGACGCGAGCATCGGCAATGCGTTCCTGCGGACGATTCCCGAGTCCTCGGTCGACACCGTCCGCACGGCGCTTGGTGGCAGCGACGATGTCGACGCCGTCGGTGGCGTGCTCTTCAGCCAGGCACCGCTCCTCAACATCGGGACGAACGATGCCGCAGGTGCAAGCGGAATGGCCGACCTAGCCGATATCGCCAGCGGTTCCGAACCAAGCGTCTGGCTATCGGGTTTGGATCAGGGGACCATCGATCAGCTCGGCGGGCTGGAGGATCTCGACGGCAACGCCATCGACGTCACCGACCTTGGCACTGATGGCGTGTACCTGAACGAAAACGCGGCCGATGATCTCAACGCCGGTGTCGGTGACCGGGTGGCCTTTTCCTTGAACAACCAGCTTCAGACGGGCACGGTGCGGGGAATCCTGCCGGAAAGCCTGATCACCGGAGCCGTCGCCCCGGGTGAGCCGGCGATGCTCATGGAACTGGGCCGGCTCCAGCAGCTGACCGGCCAGGACGGACAGATCTCCGCGATCGGGGTCTCCAACCGGGGCGATTCCGAGTCGGGGCTCGACCTGACCGACACGGTGATGGACAGACTCGAATCCGGACTCGCCGGGCAGCCGCTGGGCGCGGTTCCGATCAAGCAGGACAACGTCGAGCAGGCCGAACTCATCGCCAACATTTTCGTCACCTTCTTCATCGTCTTCGGTCTCTTCTCGATCGGAGTCGGCATCCTGCTGATCGTCCTCATCTTCACCATGCTCGCCGCCGAGCGACGGGCGGAGATGGGAATGGAACGCGCGGTCGGCGCCCAGCGCCGCCAGCTCATCCAGCAGTTCATCGCCGAAGGTGCCGGGTACACGTTGATCTCGGGTCTTGTCGGCACGGGACTCGGTGTCCTCGTAGCGTTCGGCATCGTCCAAGGCTTCAGGGGGTTTATTGGCGATGCGTTCGATATCACCCCGTATGTGGCGCCCCGCAGCCTCGTGATTGCCTACTGCCTCGGCGTGGTGATCACCTTCCTCGCGGTAGCGTTGTCGTCGTGGCGAGTGAGCCGGCTGAACATCGTCGCGGCGGTACGCGACATCCCGGACGCCTACGAAGCGAAGCGCAACCGTCGACAGCTTGTCTGGTCGGTCGTGATGATCGCTGCTGGAGTGCTCCTGACCATCTGGGGCGCGAACATCGAGGTTCTGGCGCCGTTCACGATCGGCATGACGCTGATCCCATTCGGTATCGCCGGCATCCTGACGTACTTTGGATTGAACTCCCGGCTCGTGCTGACAATCGCCGGGCTCTACACCCTGGTCTTCTGGCTGCTGCCGGAGGATCAGTTCAGTGCACTCTTCGGTGAAATGAGCGGCGATATCGACATGTTCTTCGTCTCCGGTATCTGCATCGTCGCCGCCTCGACCCTGATCATCGTCCAGAACCTCGACGCGATCCTGAAGGGTGCCGAGCTGATCGGTGGCAGGATTCGCGGCCTGCTGCCGTCCGTGCGGCTGGCGGTCTCCTACCCTGGCGCCAACAAGGGACGCACTGGGCTCACGATCGCGATGTTCAGCCTGATCGTGTTCTCGCTGGTGATGGTCTCGGCGATCAACGCCAACTTCGCGGCGGCGTTCCTCAACGAGGACGCGAACGCGGGCTGGGACATCGAGGTCACCGTTCCCAGGGAGAACCCGATCGAGGACTTCAGCGGGGCGCTCGTGGCCGAAGGGGTGGATGTCAGCCAGTTCACGGCCCAGGGACGGATCGAAGTTCCCGACGAAGGGGCGACGCAGGCGTTCAGCGAAGATGGGGAGTGGCATGATTTACCAGTCACGGCGGCCGACAACGGCTATCTTGACAATGACGAGATGCGGTTCCAGGCCCTGGCAACCGGCTACGAGTCGGATGAGGCGATCATCGAGGCACTCAAGAGCGAGCCAGGGGTGATGGTCATCGACTCGTTCTCGACTGGCGACGCCGAGTCCGGATTCGGGCCGCCGCAGGCGAAGATCGCCGGTACGACATCTGAGGGCACGTTCGCGCCAGTTCCCGTTGAGATCCAGACCGGTGACGGGTCCAAGCACACGGTCCGTGTCATTGGCGTGATCGACGCCGAACTTTCGATGCTGTTCGGCGGCTATGTCGGTGCGCCGACGTCGGCCCAGCTCTTCCCGGCCAACGGTCCACGAGACGAGTCCTGGTTCTTGAAGGTCGCTGATGGGGTCAACGTCGGCGAGTTGGCCAACCAGGTTGAACTTGCTCTGCTGCCCTACGGGGCGGAAGGGATCGACCTCCAGGAGCAGATGGAGGAGGAGCAGTCGACACAGCAGTCGTTCATGTACATCCTCCAGGGATTCATGGGTCTCGGAATGATCGTTGGCATCGCGGCGGTGGGCGTCATCGCGTTCCGGGCCGTGGTCGAACGACGACAGCAGATCGGAATGCTCAGGGCGCTGGGATTCCAGCGAAGTACGGTCTCGCAGGCGTTCGTGATCGAGAGCGCGATTATCGTCATCCTTGGTGTGCTCGCCGGGGCGATCTTCGGGCTGATCCTTGCATACACCCTGATGACCAGTGATGACTTCACCAGCGGAGCTCCGGACTCGGGCGGCTTCATCGTGCCGTGGGGGACCATGGCCGTCACGCTGATCGGTGCCGTGATCGCGGCGCTGCTGATGGCCTGGCTGCCCGCCCGCCAGGCGTCGCGGGTGGTTCCCGCGGAGGCGCTCCGGTACGAGTAGGCCGAGGACAAAGTCCCTCAATCGACCACAGTCACGCGCACGATGATCGCGGCGGATTGCGTCGTGCAGGGTCGCGAGATGACCCAGCTCCAAGGGTCATCTCGCATGTCCCACCGTCCGAAATCCGCGAGAACTTTGCTACCATGAACGCTGCTGACGACCGGCGCCGGCAATTTGCATGCAGCGACACAAAGGTGGCAATGGCACTTATGGATCGACGAGTCAAGATCGTCGCGACGCTTGGTCCTGCAAGTGAGGACTCCGAGCAGCTCATCAACCTGTTGGAAGCGGGTGTCGATGTCGTGCGAATCAACGCCGCGCATGGATCCGCGGACGACCGCTCCCGGCTGATCTCACGGGTTCGGGGCGCGGCGAAGCACCTGGCCCGCGACATCCCGATCCTGTTCGACCTGCGCGGTTTGAAGATCCGGTCCGGTCCGCTCGAGGCTGGGAGCGGTCCGGTTCCGATCGCCCGGGGTAGCCGCATCCGGCTTGTTGCCGCGCCGGTGCCAACCACGACCGAGCAGATTGGTATCGATTACCCGCACCTGCTCGATGTGATTGCGATGGGTTCTCGCATCCTCATCTCCGACGGCTTGATCGAACTGCTCGTCGAAGAGGTCCGCGACGATCACGCGCGGGCAACGGTCAGCCGTGGTGGGCAACTACACGGCAAGCAGGGGGTGACCCTGCCTGGCGCGCCGATCAAGGGCGGCGCGCTCACTGATCCCGATCGGGAGGATGTGCGCTTCGCCGTCGAGCATGAGGTCGATTACATCGGTCTCAGCTTCATCAACGACGCAGGGGACCTGCAACTGGCGCGGGATGTCGCTTTCCAGCACGGTGGGGCGCAGCCAGGCTTGATTGCCAAGATTGAGCGACCCGAAGCACTCGCGAACCTTCGGGAAATCGCCGGCAGCGCCGACGGCGTCATGGTCGCGCGCGGTGATCTCGGCGTGCAGCTGCCGCCGGAGCGTGTGCCTCGCGCCCAAAAGGAGATCATCGGCGTCGCCAATCAGGTTGGCCTGCCGGTGATCACCGCGACCCAAATGCTGGAGTCGATGATCACCCAGCCGGTCGCCACCCGGGCAGAGACCAGCGATGTCGCCAACGCGGTGTGGGATGGCACGGACGCGGTGATGCTCTCCGCCGAAACGGCGGTCGGCAAGTATCCGGTCGAGGCCGTGCAGACGATGGACCGGATCATCAAGGAGGTCGAGAAGGAAGGCCCGGTGCGGTCGCAGGCGGCGCAGGCGATGATGGACCTGCCCGACGACGAGAACCTTCGTTTCTCCGACGCGATCGCACGGGCCACGTTCGCGCTGTCCGACCACACGCCGGTCAAGCATCTGGTCGTCTTCACCAAGACCGGGTCAGCGGTGCGGCGGATCGCGAAGTACCGACCGTTTCCGCCGATCATCGCGGTTGCGGATAACGAGGTGGTCGCCAGGCGCTTGCGGCTTGTCTGGGGGGTCAGCAGCGTCGTCGTCCCCGTTGAACAGGATCCGGACACCGTGTTCCGCAAGGCTGGCCGCCAGATCATCGATCAGGGACTGGCCGAAGACGGGGAGTTCGTCCTGATCGTCGGTTCGCTGCCGATGACCCAGGAGGCCGGGCATACCAACCTGGTGCATTTCCGACGATTGGGTACGTAATGCGGGATCCGGGTGAACGCTTGCGCTCCCAAGAGTCGTCGGGACGAAGATGAATGGACCGCTCCCGGTCAAAGGCGACGGCGCAACTATCAAAGGGCCGCATTCGCTCGATCATTGCGTGATTGTCTATGAGCGGATGCAGCCCCTCAAGTGCTCCGCACTTGCCTTGGGTTCGTCCATTCGATGCGCAGATCTCGTAGGGGTCATCCCTGTGGTGACCCGCGATAATGCCGTATGACGAGGAGCGCGTCTTTCCGCTCTTGGGCGACCATGGGGATCGCGAGGCAACATATACGGTGGTGTGACCACGGGAGGAACCCTACGGGACAGGCGCCTGAATCAACCACGTCCGGTAGGCATAGGCGTCAATCAAGGTCGATTCGAGTCCGCCCCTTCGGTTTCAGTCCAGAACCGAGCCATAATATGTGTACAGTCCTTCTTCAGGCGACCACAGTGGCCGTGACCTTCTGGTAACCCTGCGCACCGTCAGGGACGATGCTGGTGGCTTCCCCTGGTTGCTGCAGGCCCGTTTTGGATGTCGCTCTGGGAATCAGCACGTATTCACCCGGTTGAGTGGGCGTCCAGGTGAATCTCCACAACGACCAGGTGATGTCTGTCCCCGGGAAAAAGATTTCGGTTCGGTTCCAGGTTTCACCGCCATCGATGCTGAGCTCGACGGACGCGATCCCGAGGTTCGGATCGAAAGCGCGGCCCTCGATCGTGATCGGCTGGTTTGCGCGGAACTGTTCGGTGAAGTTCCAGCCGCCGCGGGCGTTGTTGCCTCCAGTCAACGGCGCGTAGATGTCCGACCGGAGAAATGGCGTGAAGTTCGGTCCCCAGCCCTGGCTCTCGTAGAGTCCCTGCCGGTCCTCGGTCTCCACCGAAACGCGTGTGACCCACTTCACGTTCTTCTCGCCATAAAGTCCGGGAACGATCACGCGGGCCGGACCTCCGTGCAAACGATTGAGCGGTTCGCCGTTCATTTGGTAAACGACCAGCGTGACCTCGGCCAGGGCCCGGTCCATGGAAAACGAATCGCTGTAGCCGTCCGCACCTGAGACAAGCACCTCGAACGCGCCCTCCTCGACGCCCGACGCTTCGAGGAGGTCCCGAAGGCGGACGCCCCGCCAGTCGGCATTCCCGAAGAGGCCAGAGCCGACCCGGTTGCTGATGCACATCAGCGTCGTTTCCTGGTCGACCTGTTCAAAATTCTGGAGGTCATCGAGGCTGTACGACTTGGCGTCGCGCACATGGCCACCGATCTCCAGCCGCCAGAGATCGGGATCTACGTCCGGATCGACAACGTTCTTCGTGACGGAGTAGAAGAGCTCGGTCGGCGTGATCGGCGTGATCGTCGCGCGATGAAATGTCCGTCCGTCGTATGTGAACGTCGCGTCGTCATACATGCGCCGCAGGAGCTGGGTGATCGGGAACGTCAACGCGGCCGCGGCAGCAGCGACCAGGATCGCGCGCCGGTTGCTCGCCCTTGCGATCGGTCGCTCCGCCCGCGGAGCGACGTCAGCGGGAACGGCCGGCGGGCGTCGCGTCATGAATCGGTACGACCCCACCAATGTGACCGCGAAGAGCGTGAACCAGGCAAGCAGAGCGACGATCGTCAGGATACGCGCCTGCGTATAGGGCACCCCGATGTAGTTGGCGGAGAGGATCGGCCAGAGGAAGACGACGAAGCCTACCCAGACCGCCAGGATCGCGCCTACCAGGAACAGCAACGCCGGGCGATTCGAGCCCAGCAGCCAGCGTGGCGAGCGACGGGAGGGCGCACTCTCGATGACCAGTGCGTACAGGACGCCGACCACGAGGCCCGTGACGGCGACACCCCGCAACCCGGAGAGGATCCCGAATTGCTTGAGACCGTTGTAGCCGCCGTATTGCCCGAAGAGGCGGAAGAACTCCTCGACGCTCAGGAGCGACGCCACGCGATCGGGTACAGCTTCGACCAACGGCATGACGCCGAGCCAGTAGCGGCTGGCGGCCATCGCGAGCGTCATCACGATGGCCGCCGCGATGCCGGCGAGCGCTCCGGCGACCAGGTTGGGAATGCGACGTACCCACGATGTGATCATGATGCAAGGCTCTTTTCAGTACCGATCGGGCTAAATGAGTTCACGTTCCGACACGTGTACGTTCCCTGAGCCCCGCCGGATGTTACAGGTACGTCTCCGTTTCTACCGGCGCCAGGCTTTGGCGAGGGCGGGATGCGCGTTGACCTCCGCAATGTTCGCGTCGTTCAATGTCCCCCGGGCGGCATCGAACGCCATCCGGACGGAGATGGCGGCCGGGTCGCGCGCTTCGAGAACGATCGGCTCGTCGCGGCCCGCCGATCCCGGTTCGAGCACGCGCAAGTACCAGCCGGAGCGGCCCGCATCGACGAAGCGCTTGACCATGTTGGCGTGGCCCGAATGGAGCGCGAGCTTGTAGCAGGGCCAGCGTGGCTGGCTGATCTGCAGCACCACCGAGCCCCAGCGCCAGATGTCCCCGATCCGGGCCTCTTCTTCCATGATGCCGAGTGTCGAAAGGTTCTCGCCGAACGGGGCCTCCTCCATCTCGTAGCCGAGCTCCGATTTCCAGAACGGAAGGTGTTCAGATGGGTAGCAGTAGACTGCCTTGTCAACTCCACCGTGGTTTCGGAGATCTGCCTGGCCATCGCCCTCGATGTTGAGCCTGCCAACCCGAATGGTGCCGGTGGTGACCAGGTGTTTCCTGATGCCGCTGATGACATCACCCTTGCGGTTCTGGCCGATCACGGTGGGGGTGCCGACCGCGACCGCGCGAACGCCGATGGTCCCGGGAATGTCACGGCTCATGCCTCGGACACTCCTCCATCGATGGACTCTGGACCGGCGATCCCGATCGCCAGACGCTCCGGATCGAGGTACGTCCGCGACGATTCGAGCAGGTTCTCGGCGGTGAGGTCGTGGATGAGTGATGGGAAGATGTCGACATAGTTGAGCGGATAGCCAAACCGCTCGATCGTGAGGAGCAGCGATACGACGCCACCGAGCGATTCCAGTCCGAGTGGCATCGACCCGATCACGTAGCTCTTGGCGTCGGCCAGCTCGTCCGCCGTGACTGGTTCCGAGCGAAGCCGGACCAGCTCCGACGTGATGCCCTCGATCGCGCGCTGGATGTTCGCCGGGTCAACCCCGGCGCGGGCGTTCCAGACGCTGTTGACGGGTCCACCGGCGAGCGAGCTGTAGGCGTAGTAGGCGAGCCCTTGCTTGTCCCGGACATTCGCTCCAAGACGACCCATCAGGCCGAGCTGGCCAAGGATGATGTTGGCGATGCTGAGCGCGACGTAGGACGTGTCGAGTGAACGGGGTAGCGTCGGGTAGGCGATCGCAATGTCTGCCTGGCTTTTGCCCCGGACGACGACAGAGCGGGTTGTCCTCACATCCGGGGCATCGATCGCGGGTACCGCATGCGGCTTTGAAGCCGGGCTTTTCCAATCGCCGAAGACACGGTGCAGACGTGACGTGACCTCGTCGATGGACTCGACACCGCCGACCAGGGCGATCGTTGCCACGTTGGGACCGAAGGCGCGTCGATGATAGGTCGCCAGGTCCTCCGTCGTGAACCGCTCGACCGTCTCGATTTCGCCGCTGACGCGCAGCCGATAGGGATGCCCCTCGGGATACATCTGCTCGCGCAGCAACCGTGATGCCTGGGCCCCGGTATCGCTCTCCTGCTCCCGGAGACCGGTGATGGTCTGTTGCCGGACACGTTCGAGCTCCTCCGCGGGAAATGTCGGTTCAAGGATGATCTCGGCCGCCAGATCGAGAACGGCGTCGAGATCCTCCGCCAAGCTGTGGAACGAGACATCGATCGTGTCCCGGTCGGCATCCACCCCGATCACCGCGCCAAGGCTATCGATTGTCTCGTTGTACTTGTCGAACGAATGTCGCGCGGTCCCCCGGTTGAGCATCTTGGCGGTCATCGAGGACAGTCCGGCGAGAGGTTCACGGGTTGCCGCCTGGCCAGCCTCGATACTGATCGTGCAATCGACGGCGGCATCACCAGGACGTGGCTGGGCGAGGACGATGATCCCGTTCGGGAGCTCCGTGCGGACGAAGCCATGCGACGACTGGTCGCTGTCACTCAAGCCCCAGACGGCCGGCGGGTCAATGAGAGAGACCGGGGCCGGGACGTGCGCTGCGGGGACGTCTGCTCCAGCGAGCACGGTCTCATCGTCTGGAAGCTGCCAGCCTACCGTCCGTTGATCCGGCACGAGCCAGTTCCTGACGACACGCTGTACATCTTCGGGAGTGACGGCCGCCAGCTCATCGGACAGGGTGTCGATCCGGCCGGCATGGTCGATTATCTCCATCTGACCGAGCCAGAACGCTTGGGCAGTGACGGTCTCCTGGGAATAGACGTACTGGGCACGGATCTGCTTGCGTGCCTTGACGAACTCCTCTTCGGGGGCGAGATCGTTCTTGAGGCGCTCGATCTCGGTCTCGATCGCCGCTTCGATCCGCTCCGGTTCCACGCCCGGAAGTGCTGTGGCGGTGAATGTCCAAAGATTCGGGTCGATGTTGAGACTGGCGCCGGAGCTGGCGGAGCGGGCAAGCCCGCCGGAGACGAGCGCACGGTAGAGACGGGACGAGCGACCCATCGCGCTGCCACCCCCCATGCCCATCGGCTTGCCGCCGGAGAGCAACGCGTCGGCAACGAGGAGGGCGGGAATATCCGGATGACGGGCATCGGGCATCCGGTAGGCCATCATCAGGTAGGACGCGGGGGAAGGACGGCGAAGCGTAACCCGACGCTCGCCGCGCTGTGGAGGCTCGACGGCGACAGGTGGCAACGCGCCGTCGCCGGCCGGGATCGCTCCGAACGCACTGGTGATCCGGTCCAGGAGCTCATCCGCGTCGAAATCCCCGGCGGCGGCGATAAAGGCGTTGTTCGGCGTGTAATAGCGACGGTAATGGCCGTAGAGATCGTCTCTGCTGATTGTCCGCAGGTCGTTTTCGTATCCGATCACCATGTGCCGGTAGGGGGAAGCCTGGAAGGCGACGCCGTGGACCTCCTCCGCGAGATGGTAGGTCGGGCGGTTCTCGGCACCCTGTCGTTCGGAGAGGATAACGGTACGCTCGCTCTCGGTCTCACCCGGGTCGAAGAGCGAGTTGGACATGCGATCGGACTCGATGCGCAGGGAGATGTCCAGCTTGTCGGCGGGCAGCGTCTCGAAGTAGGCGGTCCAGTCGGACGAGGTCATCGCGTTGAGCGTCCCGCCATGGCGGGACACCTCGCCGAAGATGGCACCCTTCTCGATCGATGGTGTCCCCTTGAACTGCATGTGCTCGACCCAATGCGACACTCCGGTCAGCCCTGGGCGTTCGTTACGGCTGCCCACGCGATACCAGACCCAGAACGAAGCGACGGGCGCGTCGTGCTTCTCGCGAAGGAATACCGTGAGTCCATTGGGAAGCGTGTGGGTGCGCAGTGAAGGATTCGATGATTGCGTCACGTTGTTGATCTCCCTGCCAGGATACTGTTGAGGGCCAGTCCGACCACGTCCGCGGTCACCGTCTGCGCCCTTGTGGACACGGTACAATCGTAATCGAGGCCGACCTTGACGGACGGTGAAGCGAGAGTGGATCTCGAGCCCGATGCATCCGGTAGTGCATCGTCGACAATCATGAGTCAGCGACTGACTGGAGTACCAAGCGTGGCGCAATTCGATCCGGAGCCGGCATACGACCCTGGGCTTGTCGAGCGGGTGATCGCCTATCTCCAGACACGGGACAGTCGCCTCTTTCCCTTTGTGCAGGGGTTCGACGACGACCAGATGAAAGCGTTCGTGCACGACCTTCGCGTGGGATTGAGCGATCTCACCGAGAGTGGCGCCAAGCGAGGAACATCAGCCTCGGGGTTCATCGTCAGTGATCGCCGACTTCACGAGATCGTCAACGAGTGGGCCGGAGCGGGCGGTCGTTGGCCGGCCGGTTCTGATCCGCGCGATCCGTTTACCGCCCT
This sequence comes from uncultured Thermomicrobiales bacterium, assembly GCA_902806355.1. The sequence goes on from CADCWI010000069.1 coordinate 21,593, forward strand.
CACGGCAGCCGAACCCGACCCGGACGAGGCACCGGATGTCGACACGACGAGCGCGATCGATCCGAGCCAGCCACTTCCCCGTTCCCGGTAACATCCTTTCGCGCATGAGCAGAACGCCCGGGTCACCTGGCCCGGGCGTTCTGCGTTACAGCGTAGGTCGACGGAAGTGGGTGCAACGAGTCGGGGCTTTGGCATGTCTTCGGCTGCCTCGCGGACACCCGGAATGTTGGGTACGTCGTCGAGGGTAAACCGCCCTTGGCCAAGCCGTTCCTATGCAGCCTCGACCGTGACGACGATGTTGCCACGCGTGGCCTTTGAATAGGGACAGTTCTGGTGGGCTTCGTTGGCGAGTTGCTGGGTGGTCTCCTGGTCGATGCCCGGGATGGTCACGCGTAGGGCGACCGCCAGTCCGGATCCCCCGTCATCAGCCTTGCCGATCGAAACATCGGCCTCGACGCTCGACGCGGAGACATCGACACCAGCCGTGCGCGCCGCCCCGTAGAGTGCGCCCTGGAAACAGGCGGCATAGCCAGCGGCGAAGAGTTGCTCCGGATTGGTCGCCGCCGGGTCGCCCGCACTCGAGCCGGGGGTCTTCAAGGTGTGGTCGAGCACGCCGTCGTCGCTGAGGACGTGACCGTTGCGGGCACCGGTCGCGGTGACGCGGGCGGTATACGACGGAGTGATAGTGACTTCGGGCAAGATCTAGCTCCTTGTGATAGTGCCTTTGCTTATGAAGATGTGACCGGAACGTCCGTGGCCAGTGTACTGCCGCGTTTCGATTTTGGCGTGTTCGGTGGGGTGGTCCTCAGGCTGAAGTGGTGGAACGATCCGGCGCCTGCCGTGCGCTTTAGACAGCCGTCAGAAACCGGTTGAGAGTGAAGTCGTTCAGGACGGGGTGTGATGAATTGGTGGCGAGTCCGGCCAGGTACTCGCCGATGACGGGGGCGAACTTGAAGCCGTGCCCGCTGAATCCGCTGGCGAACACCACCCGATCGTGCGCCGGATGGCGGTCGATCACGAAGTCGTGATCGGGCGTCATCGTGTACATGCAGACGACCGCGTCGAGCGTTCGGCCTGTCACGCCGGCGATACTGCGCTGGGCGAACCGACCTAGATCGTGCTCGTAGTCCTCTGGGTTCGTGGTACGGTCGATCGCGTCGGGGTTGACCGGCGCGCCACCGCTGTGCATGCCGATCTTGACCCCGGGCTGACCGTATTCCGGAACTCCGTAGTACTCGCCCGATTCGTCGTCGCTTATGAAAACGGGAAAGTTCTCTGGCTGAACGTTCATGGAATGAGCCGGATCGATCTCGAACCAGAACACCGGCTTGCGAAGGACGGTCAGCGGGAGTCCAAGATCGCTCAGGATCGCGCCGCTCCAGGCGCCCGCCGTCAGCACGAGGCTCTCCGCCGCAATCGTGCCGTTCGCGGTCGTGACCTCGACCCCGGATGGGCCAGCAGACCAGCCGAGCACGCGCTCGTCGGTTCGCAGCGTTCCGCCAGCCCGGGTCATCTCGGCCGCGAGCGCTCGAAGCGACAGCGGGACATCGAGGAAACCCGCATCGGGGTCGTAGCAGACCTCCCGGTCGTCGGGGATGGTCCACGCTGGCCATGTCGCGTTGACGTCCTTGCCGGTCAGCCACTGATGGGGGAGTCCATACGCCGCAGCACTGTCCCGGGCCTGGCGAGCGCGTGGAAACCCGGGTGCGGAGATATCCAGGCAGCCAACGCGGAACATGAAGTCCTCGGGATACCGCTCCTGAACTTCCGACCATAACCTGTCGGCCTCGATCGTCCACGGAACGTAGCGGGGGCCTTCGGCGTAGGCGTGCCGGAAGATCCGCGTCCTGCCACCATGACTGCCGAAGCCATGGACGTGCCCGAACTGCTCGAGCACGATGACGTTGCGGCCCTGTTGCGCCAGTGCCCAGCCCGCGGCGGTTCCCATCGTGCCGCCACCAACGACGATTACGTCCGCCCGCTCCGAAATCATGCCCTCTCCAGCCCCGTTCCGATATGCTCCCGCACGGTATGGTTCAGGCGGAGAGCCTCGGCTGTGTTTCATGCGATTCGTCCAGCCAATGAGGTGCTCCTGTTATCCCAGCCGCCGCGTCCGAGGGACGGTCCGTGCGCGCCGCTCCGATGCAGTTGCCACGATGGAGTGCGTGACAATGGGCCGCGTCCGCTCACTGGCAATCCCGAAGGGATTGCCAGTGAGCGCCCCATCGATTGGCGCACAATCGACCGTGAGGTATTCCAGCGGCCAGGTCGCCGATCCGGCAGGACCGGAACCCCGTTTGGCGGTTGAGCGGCATGTCGGAACGCGGCTGACATGATCGCGTGCTCGTCTCAGCAACGACGTGTGACGGATGATTAACCGAACCCCTGGGTAACGGCGTGTTTCCGGTCGTACCACGGCAGGTCCTCGATCGGGTCCATGTTGCCGAACTTCCGTTCCGGCCGCTCGACGGGTGTCGCCCAGCTGACGGCGTTGCCGATGACCGTCCGGATCTGCTCGTTGTAGTAGGTCGCGTACGTCTCATGGCCTGGGCGGAAGTAGAAGACCTTGCCGGCACCGCGATGGTAGGCCGCACCGCTGCGGAAGATCTCGCCGCCCTGGAACCAGCTCACGAACACCAGCTCGTCTGGCGGCGGGATGTCGAAGTGCTCGCCGTACATCTCCTCCTGGTCGAGCTCGATGTACTCGCCGATGCCCTTGACGATCGGGTGACCGGGATCCACGACCCAGAGGCGTTCCTTCTCATCAGCTTCCCGCCATTTGAGGTTGCAGGTGGTGCCCATCAGGCGCTTGAAGATCTTGGAGAAGTGACCCGAGTGGAGCACGATCAACCCGGCGCCACCAACGACGCGCTGGAAGACGCGATCGACGATCGCGTCTTCCACCTCGCCGTGGGCCATATGTCCCCACCAGACGAAGACATCGGTGTTCGAGACGACATCCTCCGTCAATCCGTGCTCCGGCTCGTCGAGGGTTGCGGTAGAGGCGGAAATGCCCTCGATGGCATTGAGCCCCTCGGCGATCGCGCCATGGATCCCTTCAGGATAGATCTTCGCGATCTCGTCATCTTTTTTCTCGTGCCGGTATTCGTTCCAGACGGTGACGCGGATGGGCGTTGCCATGGTCGGTGTCTTCTCCCGTGTCGGTGCTCGCGTTCGAATCCGCCGCTACTGTATGAGGACCAAAGCGTATTGGCAACCCAATGCCGGCGACTCGGCGTTGGCGTCCCCGAATCCCGGGAGAAGCGTCAAGCAGGCACTTCATCAGCCGTCACGGCGGCTACGGCAATCTCGCGACCGAGCTCGGCGGACTTGTAGATGGCATCGATCAACCGCACCCGATCGAGACCCTCCTCACCATTCGGTGAGACAGGAGTGCCGTTCAGGATGCCGTCGACGAACCCGTTGATGATCCGGCCATGACCGGGCCGCTCGACAAGGCGTGGCCTGCTGTCGGTCGTGGTATCGCCGATGTTGGAGAAGATCTCGAGGGTATCGACATGCGCGTAGTTCTTCGAAAAGATGCGCGCCCCGCCATTGCTTCCATAGAGCTGGATCCCGAAGTCGTCACCCATCTCGGTGAACGAAGCCCAGGACGCTTCCAGGAGGAGGGTTCCGCCGCCCTCGAACCGCAGGAACGCGGTAGCGAGGTCCTCGACTTCGTAGGCGACATGGCCGTCCGGGACGAATCCCTGTCTCCGGCCCGGCCAGTTGCCACGGCCCTGGGTGCCGATCTCGGCGTAGGTCGCGGCACTGACCGTGGTCACGGTCGGATTGCCGAGGACATAAAGCGCCATGTCGAGCACGTGCACACCGAGGTCGATCAGCGGACCTCCGCCGGCCGCTTCCTTGGAGGTGAACCAGCTTCCCCAGCCGGGAATGCCCGAGCGCCTCATCCAGAACGCTTTCGAATAGTAGACACGGCCGAATGCGCCCGCGGCAATCTCGTTGCGGACGATTTCGACATCGTGCCTGGTTCGACGCTGGAACGCGACGGCCAGGATTTTCCCGTGCGCCTTGGCGGCATCGACCATCTGCTGGGCTTCGTCGGTGTGGCGGGCCAGGGGTTTTTCGATCAGTACATGCTTGCCGGCCTCAAAGGCCGCCACGGCCACGGGCATGTGAAGGTTGTTCGGCACCGCGACACTCACGGCGTCGATGTCGTCCTCGGCGAGCAATTCCCGATAATCCGAGAAGATTCGTGGGATCTCGTACTTCTTTGCCAGTTCCCGGCAGCGGTCAGTATCGAGACCGGCCAGCGCAACGACCTTGGCACGAGGTTCGTGGGTATAGCCTTCGAGGTGGAACATGCCGGCCCCACAGCCGATCACGCCGATCCGAAGAGGTTTTTGTAACACAAATGCTCCTTCAATTGCCGAGCGGCGCTTGCTCATCCCGAGCGCCGAAATGGGGCCGGGGCCGAATCCCGGACACAGCAACATCGCGTCCGACCCGCAAAGGGCCAGGCGACGCGAGCGGTCGTGGCGACCCGCGGGAACATGGCCCGCGACCACGACAGCCGCAAGGACGTTAAAGGGGTGAACCCTTGGGGACCAGTGGCATGTTCAATGCCACACCCCTTATCCCGCGAGGTGGATCAGGGTCACCTCCGGCGGACAGTTGAGCCGAACCGGAGGTCGGTACATGCCTATCCCGTTCGACACGTAGAGGGTCATGTCACCGATCTCGAACCGCCCCTGCACGAACCGGCGGCCGAGGACCGGAGCGGAGATCGCGCCAATCAGGGGAATCCGCACCTGACCGCCATGGCTGTGGCCGGAGAGTTGCAGGAACGCCCCGTACGGGGCGGCTTCCTGGGCTAGATCCGGTTCGTGCCAGAGAAGGATCGTGGTGGCGTCCGCGGGAATCTGGTGAAAAGCGTCGTCCAGGACAGGATGGCCAAGAATGGCATCGTCGATGCCGGCGATCCAAAGTTCGCCGGCTGGCAGCGCGACGCATGCCGCATCGTTGACCAGCATCCGAATTCCCCGGCCCTCACAAGACGTCGTGATC
>CADCWI010000070.1 GCA_902806355.1 uncultured Thermomicrobiales bacterium
TTCCTTGACACGGCATGCCCTCTGTGGCGTATTGTGACCACACATCTGTTGGCCAAATCGAAGAATGCTGTTCAGCAAGGAGCACACCCCATGCGCGACGTCCGTCATAGGCGAGCCGATGGTCTCACCCGCCCCGTATCGCGACGTTCCGTGATCAGGACCGCCGGCATGGCCGGCATGGCCGCGGCGATCGGAGCCCGGACGACCGGCCAGGCGGCGACACTGGTTCAGTCGACGCCGACCGTCAACATCTCCGGCACCTCGCTCAGCATCCTCCAGTGGCAGCACTTCGTGCCCTCGTTCGACGAGTGGTTTACGACCTTCGTCAACGAATGGGCGACCGAGAACGGAGTGACGGTTCAGCCTGACCGCATCAACACCGCGGATATCCCGGCGACCTTCGCCGGCGAGATCTCGGCCGGGCAGGGGCATGACATCGTCGAGCACATCGCCTCTCTTCCACAGTACGAGAAATCGGTCGTCGACATGACCGATCTCGTCGAGGAAGCAACGAGACGACACGGACCCCAACTCGAGATGTGCCGGAATAACTCGTTCAACCCGACGACCAACAAGTACTACGGCTTTACCCATGGATACGCGCCGGACCCAGCCAACTATCGCCGGAGCCTGTGGGAAACCGCAGGTTACGCCAACGGCCCGACGACCTTCGACGACCTGCTCTCCGGCGGGACGAAGATCTTCAACGAGCAGGGTGTCCAGATGGGCATCGGCATGTCCCAGGAGATCGACTCCAACATGGCGGCGCAGGCCATGATCTGGGCATTCGGCGGCGCGGTCCAGGACGAGAACGAGAACATCACCATCAACTCGCCGGAGACGCTGGCCGCGGTGGAGTACATGAAGTCCCTCTTCGAGAGCTGCATGACGCCGGAGGTGTTCAGCTGGAACGCGGCGTCCAACAACCAACTCATGGCCGCCGGCCAGGCCTCCTACATCCTCAACTCGCTCTCGGCGTTCCGCTCCGCGCAGACCAACAATCCGGACATCGCGCCGGACATCTCCTTCGGCGTGCCACTGGTGGGACCGGGGGGCGAGGAACGGGCGCTGGCCCATGGCCACGCCGTGTTCACGGCAATGATCCCGACCTACTCGCAGAACCAGGACACGGCCAGGGAGTTCCTGCTCCACCTCGTCGCAAACTACAAGGCTGCCACGGACGAAAGCCAGTTCTACAACTTCCCGGCGTTCTCCGAGGTCTACCCGGAACTGACGAGCGAGGGTGGACCGCTCGACAACGACCCGTATGGTGCCGAGCCGCCAGACAAGCTCGCGCCCCTGAAGACGGCCAACGACTGGACGGTCAACCTCGGCTGGCCGGGTCCCGCCAACGCCATGATCGGCGAGGCGTTCAACACGTTCGTGCTCTCCGACATGATGGCCAAAGCCGCTCGCGGCGACATGACGCCACAGGACGCGGTCGCCGAAGCGGAGACCAAGCTCAACCAGATCGCCACCAACTGGCGGAACGAAGGTTTGATGGGCGGAGGTCAATAGGGCAGGTCTCGTCCTCCCCGGGACCCATCGATACGGGGAGAATCTGACCCCCAGGAAGCGGGCGAAGGGTGACGCGAGCGCGGCACGGCCTTCGCCCGCTCCCTGTTACCGTCACTTTGGTATGTGCCAGGAAGAAATGTAGATGGCGATCGTCGAAACGCGGAAGCTGACCAAGCACTTCACGGACGGGGTGGTGGCCGTCAACGAGATCGACGTGCGCACGTCGGATGGCGAATTCCTGGTGCTGCTCGGCCCATCGGGGTGCGGGAAAACCACCCTACTCCGGATGCTGGGCGGACTTGAGCAGCCGACCTCGGGCCAGATCCTGATCGGGGAGCGGGTGGTCAATCATCTGCCTCCGCGAGCGCGCCAGATCGCGATGGTGTTCCAGAGCTACGCGCTCTACCCGCACATGAGCGTCGAAGGGAACATCGCCTTTCCGCTCAAGGCGGCCAAGATCCCGAAGGACGAGCAGCGCCGGAAGATCGAATGGGCGGCCGGAATCCTCGGCATCGACCAACTGCTCGACCGCAAGCCGCGCCAGCTCTCCGGCGGCCAGCGACAACGCGTCGCCCTTGCCCGCGCCCTCGTGCGCGAGCCCAACGTCTTCCTGCTCGACGAGCCGCTCTCCAACCTAGATGCCCAGCGACGCGCGTCCGCGAGAGACGAGCTGCAGCAGTTTCAGCGCGAGATCGGTACTACCACTATTTATGTCACTCATGACCAGGTCGAGGCGATGGGTATGGGACATCGGATTGCCGTGATCGACGGCGGGCGGCTCCGGCAGATCGGCACCCCGCGCGAGATCTACGAGGAACCCGCCGACACCTTCGTCGCCACGTTCCTCGGGTCGCCACCGATGAACCTGATCCCAGATGGCCCGTCCCTCGTCGGCTTCCGGCCGGAAAATGCCTTTCCGCTCACCGACGAGACCGCAGCCGATGCCGCATCCACGGTAACCTATACATTCGATGCGATCCGGGAGGAATACCTCGGGTCCGAGAAACTCGTCTACGGCGAGGTCGGCGGTGTCCGGGCGGTGGCGCGGATGGCCGCCAACGATGCCCTGCCGGGCGACATTGGGGATTCGGTCGTGTTCGGGGTGAAACGCTCGGACATCCGGGTCTTCGACCGCGAATCCGGCGTTCGCCGGGAACACCTTTCGCCATCCCTCTCCTCCAGCGGCGCCGGAGTACCGCGATGAGCGCGCCAACTTCCCCAGTCTCACCCCCCTACACGGAGGTGGCCGGCGCTCCACCGAAGGGCGAGCGCTTCGTGTTCGAGCGCGAACGGGTGCTTGGCCCGCTGATGCTCGCTCCGGCGATCATCTACATCGTGGCGCTCGTCGGTTTCCCGCTGGTCCTCGCCGTGCTCTATGCGTTCAGCAATGTCACGGTCGGAGATTCCCGGATCGAAGGCAGTGGAGATCTCGTCGGTCTCGACAACTTCCGGGCGGTCTTCAACGACGGCGTCTTCCGGAAGGCCCTGTCCAACACCATCGTCTTTACGCTGGTGTCCCAGTTCTTCGTTATCATCCTCGCCAACATCCTGGCCCTGGTGCTCTCGGCCGATTTCCACGGCAAGCGGCTTGTCCGCTTCCTGGTGCTCCTGCCCTGGACGACCCCGATCGCACTCGGTGTGCTCGGCTGGTTCTGGCTGCTGGATTCGGTCTACAGCCCGATTGACTGGTTGTTGCGGGAGATCAACCTGCTGGGGCCGGGCACGACATTCGGTCCCGCCCGCAACATGTACTGGCTGGGCGAGACGGACCTTGCACGCTTCGCGGTGATCGTCGTCCACATCTGGCGCACCTTGCCGCTGGCAACGGTGATCCTGCTGGCGGGGTTGAGCTCGATCCCGCAGGACATCAAGGACGCCGCCGATATCGACGGTGCCGGCTTCTGGCGCCAATTGTTCTACGTACGACTGCCGTTGTTGCTGCCGATCATGGCGGTGGCGACGCTGTTCAGCCTTGTCTTCACCTTCACCGATCTCACCGTGTCGCTAGTGCTGACCCGGGGCGGTCCCGTCAACGACACGCAGGTGCTCTCGTCGTGGGCGTACTTCAAGGGAATCCAGGGCGGCAACCTCGCCCAGGGCGCGGCGATCGCGCTCTTCCTGCTCCCGGTCCTGATTGCGATCGCGATCGGCATGCTGCGGCTGGCGCGGCGTTCGGAGACATCATGATGGCGACATCGACGCTGACCGAAGCCGACGCCCCTGGATCGGGACGCGGCAAGCGCTTCTTCAGCAGGACCGTGCTCTATGCCGTCGCGCTGCTCTTCTCCCTGTTCGCGGCGCTTCCGTTCGCCTGGATGCTGCTGACGATCTTCAAAACGAACAACGACCTCTACAAGCCGATCAACAACCCGTTCATCTACAACGATCCGCCGACGCTCTCCAACCTCGACCTGCTCTGGAACGACACCAACTACCGGACGTTCATCCTCAACACGTTCATGATCGCGATCGTGGTTGTGCTGATCACGGTCGTCGTCGTCGTGCCCGCGGCGTACAGCCTGGTCCGGCTCGCCGGCCGCTGGGGTGAAGGGCTCGGCGTGATGATCTTCCTCGTCTACCTCGTGCCGCCGACCCTGCTGTTCATTCCCCTCACCGGCGTGGTCGCCGATCTCGGCCTGCAGAACTCGAAGTGGTCGATGGCGCTGATCTACCCAACGTTCACGATCCCGTTCTGCACCTGGCTGCTGATGGGGTTCCTGCGCAGCGTGCCGTGGGAGATCGAGGAGCAGGCGATGATCGATGGTTACACGCGGCTCGGCGCGATCTGGCGGACGGTGATCCCGATCTCGCTGCCGGGCATCCTGACCGTGGTGATCTTCTCGTTCACGCTGACCCTGCACGAGTTCGTCTACTCGCTCGCGTTCGTCCAGTCATCGTCGCAGAAGACGGTCAGTGTCGGGGTGTTCACGGAGCTGATCCGGGGGGATGTCTACTTCTGGCAGTCACTGATGGCGGCGGCGGCACTGGTCGCGATCCCGGTCGCTCTGCTCTACAACGCGTTCCTCGATCGCTTCATCGCCGGCTTCACCCTCGGCGCCGTCAAGGGCTGATCTGGCATCTGGCGCGCCGACGGACGGCACATCGTCGTAGGGGAGGCCCCGGCAGCTGCATCATGTGGCCTCCCGTTCTGGCAGTAGATCCCTGCCTTGTTTCAGACCGTGTTCGGCTACCGTGCATAGCGAAAGCGTCGATGCTTTACCAGCGACCACGGGAGGCCACAGGGGCCTCCCGTACGATTCAGGGGCGATGCGGTAACTACCGCAGGGACCTCCCCGACGAAAGGGTGGCGCGGTGAAGAACGTACTACCCCGGAGAAAACCAACGCGCCTGCCAGCGTTCGATTACCAATCGACCGGACCGTATTTTGTCACGATCTGCACCCAGCACCGGGAACATCGGTTCGGCGTCATCTTCGCCGATGACATGCACACCAGTCCCGCCGGACAGATGGTGGCGGACATCTGGACTGTTGTTCCAGACCAGTTCCCAACCGTGGTGCTTGACCACTTCGTCGTCATGCCGAACCATGTCCACGGCCTGCTCTGGTTCGAAGCCGATAACCGCTTCTTGCACCCTGCTCTCGGTGATGTCGTCGGTTGGTTTAAAACCGTCACCACGAATCGGTACATCACAGGGGTAAGGGATGCCGGTTGGCCACCATATGATCGCCATCTCTG
>CADCWI010000071.1 GCA_902806355.1 uncultured Thermomicrobiales bacterium
TCAACCCCAGTGGATCGAGGATACGTGTCGCGATGACGCGGTCCAACGGGGACTGATCGATTGCTTCGATCAGCTTGCCAAGGACGAGGAAGTTGGTGTCGCTGTACTGCAACGCGGTCCCCGGTCGGAACTCGGGAGTGACCGCCATAATGCATTGGGTATGCGATTCGCGTGTTGTGGCTTCCCGGAGCCGGAAGTTGGGCGGGCCGGCGACGTGCGCGAGCAATTGCCGAACCGTTATAGCGGTCTTGCCATGAACCGCGAACTCGGGAAGGTACGTCGCCACAGTGCCATCGAGCTGCACCCTGGCCTCGTCGACGAGTTGCATCACGCGAGTGGCCGTAAAGAGCTTGGTGATCGATGCGAGGTCGTAGACGGTACCAGTCAGTGTGGCAACCGGATCTGGTAAACGGGCATGAGCGTCCTGATATGTGACCGCATGGCCGTAGACCTCGTGGAGTGCCACGTCGTTACGGTGGCGCACGAGCAGAACCCCACCGGGAAACACGCCCTGCTCTATCCCCACGTTCATTATCCGATCGACGCGGTCGCGCAGGGGCCGTCCCCACGCGCCGGATCGGGACGGCGGTCCCTGTTTCCGGGTCATTTGATCGCGCCTGAGGTCAGGCCCGCGATGAACTGCCGGGATGCGAGAAGATAGATGACGATCACCGGAACGATCGAGATGCTGAGCGCGGCGAACAACAGCGCCCAGTCGTTGGTGTATTCGCCGAAGAAGGTGCTCACACCCAACGGAACCGTGCGCAGGTTCTCGGACCGGATGAAGATGATAGGGAAGAAGAAATCGTTCCAGACGTTCAGAAAATGAAGGAGCCCGACTGTCGCCAGGGCCGGGCGCACGAGCGGCAACATGATCTGGTAGTAGACCTGAAAGGGGCCAACACCATCGAACACCGAGGCGTCTTCAAGGTCACGCGGAATGTGCCGGAAGAAGTTCACCATCAGGAAGACCGTGACTGGAAGGCTGTAGAGCACGTGCTGCAAAAGGATTCCGCTTCTGTCGTCCTGGCTTTGTGCCGACGCGAATGCTGATCCTCTTGTGGCGCTCCTGACCCGAGCCAAACGTTGATGGTGTCCCCCGTGCTCTGCTCGGACATCGGCATTGACCTCTCCGATCGCAGGTCGTTCAACCTGCAAAGACAACGGTTCATCCAGGGATCAGGCAAAGATCAGGAGTGACCCGGCGAGAAAGGGCGTCGCCACGATCGCGAACCGCAGCACCGGAAGTGGCGCCCGCTGCGTCCACTTCGCACCCAGATACGACCCCGCCGTCATCCCGATCGTCGCCCCGATCAGATGCGGCATGGAGACATCTCCGTGCCGGGCGAGCGCGAGACTGCCGCTCAGACTGATGAACGTCAGCGCCAGCATCGTGGTCCCGACCGTTCTTGCCAGTGAAAGCCGGAGGACGGTGAGCATCCCGACCTGGATGAACGGGGCCATCCCGACACCAAAGAACGCCGAGGCCAGACCGCCAGTGATTCCCAGACCCACCGCCCCACCGAGTTGAGCACGGGTGTGAACAGGCTGGGCAGGATCGTGACCCGCCGCGATCGCGCCAGCGAAACGGGTCCGAAGCCAGACCAGGAGCGCGAGGAACCAGAGCGCGAACCCCGCCGCGGGCTGAAGAATGTGCTCCGGAATCGATTGGCCGATGTCCGCGCCAGCGAACGCACCGCCCATTCCCGCGATGCCGACGACCATCCCGGCCCGGACATTGATATTGCCCTCGCGATAGTGAGAGAGCGAGCCAGAGATCGAGACGAACACCATTGCGGCGAGGGCAGTGCCGACCGCCTGATGGATCGGCAGCCCGAAAGCGATGGTCAGCAACGAGACCATCACCCCGGCGCCTCCCGCACCGATGAATCCGAGGAGCGCTCCCACCGCGAGGCAGACGACGGCGAGGGTCAGAATGAGGCTGAGGTTCAGCGGCGGCGCTCCTGCTCCCGCTTCAGCGCCTCGAGTTCAGCCTCGACATCGGTCGGGATCGGACGGTTGGGCTTCCGCCAGGGCTCGCGTGGAGGTTCGGCCACGCGTCCCTGCGTCGGGATCGTCCCTTCCGGCTCGCCATCTCGTTCCCAATGCGGATCGCCGCCACGTCCCTGCGTGGGGGGCTCACCGCCTCGCCAGCTCATCACCGTCATGGTTGGCTCACCGGCCCTGTCCGCACGTGACGATCGCCACCAGAGCCAGCCAATCACCAGCAGCGGCAACAGCAGGACCAGCACCAGGCCGATCTGGAACGCGAAGGAGATGATCCCGTGAAACAACCAACCCACCACGACGCCGAGCGACAGGCCGGCGAAGAATCCGCCACGCGCCCAACGGATGCGTTCCCGCCAATGTTGCGGTATCTGGGCGTTCATGTTCATCTGCGGTGTCCTCTGGCTATGCGGGGTCACCGGAAGTTCTCCGGCACGGCAACCCATCCTCGTTCCCTCAAGCCTACTGCAGACGACTCGCGGTGAGATGGAGGACAGCCCCCGAACGCGTGATGGATACCGGTAATGCAACGTCCCGTTGACCGTGCCCAATGCACATTGTCATCCAGAGTGAGCACCGATGAGCGACTATCAGCCGTGGGTGATCCCGGATGAGGACAGGTCTTCTTCTGGATCCATCGAGCGCCGACACGACACGTTTGTGAAGGACCCCTGTTCAGGTCCCTGCCACATCGGTGCCGCTTCGCTCAATCCGGATTCAGCGCCGAGACATCCCTCAGCAGAGGCTTGGTGAGACAGGTCGGACCCCCGCCACGGTTGTGCGACATGTGATCGCCAGTGACGACGTGCACCTCGCAGCCCGCGACTTCCAGCAGCCGGCGCGTGCCCGGGTTCCGGTTGAGCATGACGACCTTGTCTGGTGCCAGCGCCAGAACATTCGTTCCCTGCGTCGCGAATTCCTCTTCCGGCACGTCGATCAGCTCCCAGCCGAGGTCGGACAGGAGCTGGACGAATGTGGTCGGCATCAGCGGCCGAAACGCCACCGCCTTCCGCTCCGCGACCGGACTGATCAGCGAGAGGAGATGCAGGCACTCGTTCGGACCGCGCCAGTACGGCAGGGAAACGGGGATAACATCGATCGCGAACGGCTGGAGGTAGATCTGGAGCTGGTCGATTCCTCCGCGGTTCGACCGGAACCCTTCACCGACGGCGAGCGTGTTGGCGTCTATCCACAAGGCATCACCGCCCTCCAGAATCCCGGGTTCCTCGATCGTGCCGATCACCGGGATGTCCAGCATGCGGTACATCCCGGCGGCAAGGTCCACTTCCGGGCGTCGCACCGCCTTTCCGGGCCGGCAGAGGATCACCCCTTCGTCGGTCACGATCGAGGGATCGAAGACGAAGATCGCATCCAGGTTGCCGGGTTTGGCAACTGGCTGCCGGACCACGTTGACCCCCTGGGTCTCGAGCAGGTGGCAGAAGGCATCATGCTCGGCGACTGTCCGCGCATGGTCGACCGGCTTCGGATAGTGGAAGCGGGTGAAATCATCGGCCGCGGCTGGTTGGGCCGGTGGCTGCACGAGCACCCGCAGCAGCGGCGCAACCATCGATTGCCCGCCGTAACCGTGCTCCCGGGCGACTGCCGCCGCAACATCGGACTGGGCTTCTTCCGGGTCACGACCGAATCCAAACATGCTGATGCTTCATCCTGGATATGCCGGCGGAGGGGCGCACGACAGCGAGCCGCCTCACGGCGACGATGCACTGCATCGTAGCATGCAGCGTCCGTCGGATGCGGTCGCCTGCTATCCTGCCTCTCGACGCACTGACCGAGCACCCATCGTGGAGCGGTCGTACCTACACTTCCCGAACTTCCCGAGGAGCTGTCCAGACGTGAAGATTGCGTTCTTCGATCCCTTTTCCGGCGCCAGTGGCGACATGATCCTCGGTTCGCTGATCGATGCCGGACTCCCGCTCAACACCCTGAAGAACGAGCTGAGCAAACTCCAACTGGGCGGCTATCAGATCCGTGTGGAAGGGGCTGGCCAGCACGGTATCCACGGATCGCGGGTCGTTGTCGATGTCACCGAGGATGTCCACAGCCGGACATGGTCCCAGATACGGGAAATGATCGCCGGCTCGACCCTCGATGAGGAGATCAAGACGGCTGCGACGGCGATCTTCGAGCGTCTCGCCATTGCGGAATCGAAGATCCATGCCGCCGAGCCCGATACCGTCCACTTCCATGAGGTTGGTGGCGTCGATGCGATCGTCGATATCTGCGGCGCCTGCATCGGTCTTGCCCTTCTCGGTATCGAGGATGTCTACTCCGGGCCGCCGCAGGTCGGCTCGGGCTTCGCCAACAGCGCGCACGGGATCATCCCGATCCCGGCGCCGGCCACCGCGGAGCTTCTCGCCAACGCTCAGGTCGCGATCGCCAGGCCACTCCCGGCGATGCAGGACAATCCGGCCGAGCTGCTGACCCCGACCGGTGCCGCGATCCTGACGACGATCGCGACATTCGAGCGGCCCGCGTTCGTCCCGACCGCGATCGGCTATGGATTCGGCCAGAAGGAACTGCCCTGGCCGAATGCGCTGCGCGTCTGGATTGGCGAGGTGGACGACGCGGCGGAAGGCGACGGCGAGATCGTGCTCGAGACCAACATCGATGACATGAACCCGCAGTTCTTCGAACTTGTCAGTGAGCGGCTCTTCGCGGCGGGCGCGCTCGACGTCTGGCTGACGCCGGTGACGATGAAGCGGGGACGTCCAGCGACGGTCATCAGTATCCTCTCGCCCGCGAGCAAGCAGCTCACCCTGGAGAACATCCTTGTTACCAACACCTCGACCCTTGGCGTCCGCGCGATCCCGGTGACGCGGGTCAAGGCGGCACGATCGTTCGAGACCGTGGCAACACGGTGGGGCGATGTCAGGGTGAAGCTCCGCTCCTGGAATGGCCGGGTGATCGACGTCGCGCCAGAGTACGCGGATTGCGCGGAGATCGCGTCTCGGCTCGACCTCCCGGTACGGGAGATCTGGAACGAAGCGCACCGGATCGGCGAAAGCTTTGTCGGCCGAAAGTCGTGATCCCGCTTAGGGACTCACGCGCGGACACAAGGCCGGGTTCTGCTATCGCGCCCTTCCATGTCGTCCGAACCGTAGGGAGAAACCTCGGTCCTTCAGGATCGGTCCCTGTTGGCGTGGCCC
>CADCWI010000072.1 GCA_902806355.1 uncultured Thermomicrobiales bacterium
CGGAGACCTGCAGTGCGCCGCGCGTCCAGGCGAACGAGCGAATCTTCTGCAGAAAATCGCGGACTTCGTCGGGGGGCGACAATCCCGCCTGCCCGATCACCACATCGACGCCCCACTCGTCATCGACCGTGTAGCGGTCGGTGTTGCCGCGCACCGCCAGCAACCCAGGGAGTGTCCGGATCCGCTCGACCGCACCCGCCGGGTCGAACCCCATCGCCGCCGCGTCGCCGACGAACCAGTGCGCATCGACACCACCCGTCGCCTCGATGTCGGCCAGGACCGCGTCGAACGCGATCGGGTTGCCGTGAACGTCCGAGAAAACCGCGACGCGCATCGTGTGCATCCTCCATCGTGATCGACGTGGTCATGAGCCCGCGCATCGTCCCCTGACTGGAGAAGCGTCTCCGCCGATCTTAACCCCTCCCGCTCCCGCGTGACGCCCCGGATTCCTGCCGCTCCCTGCATCCGCAGGGGCGATCCGCGTGATCGCCCGCGAGCAATCACTCGCCACCCGGCATCCCTGCCCGCCAGGTCCCGGTGATCTCCAGCCGCGGCGTGATTGATGCGTCGCCATCAGGCGCGTCACCCGGTCCGCGACGATGACGATCACGAAGGAGAACAGCGATCATGCCCGGCTACAGCACGAACATCGAACGTGACACCCTCGCCAACGAGAACTTCCGCCAGGTCCTCTTCACCGGCGCCCACAGCCAGCTTGTGCTGATGACGCTCAAGCCCGGCGAGGAGATCGGGACAGAGACCCACGACGACCGCGACCAGTTCTTCCGGATCGAGGCCGGTATCGGCGAGGCGGTCATCGACGGCCAGACCTATCCCCTCTCCGACGGCGTCGTCGTGATTGTCCCCGCCGGCGCCGAGCACAACGTCGTCAACACCTCGGAAGGCGACGCGCTCCGCCTCTACTCGATCTACTCGCCGCCCGAGCACCCGGACGGGACGATCCACAAGACCAAGGCCGAAGCCGACGAGGCGGAGAGGCTTCACCACGGCTAGCAGCCGTCAGTCATTCTTCGTGGATTCCGTGCTTGCGGCATGGAAATGCCCTACCTCACCTTCCCCGAAAAGCTGGGAGCGTGAGGTAGGGCTACTTTGGACAGATAGTTGAGGAGAGACGCTTCTCTAGATATTCATGCCACCGGAGACTTCGATGCGCTGGGCATTGACCCAGCGATTGTCGGAGGAGAGCAGGGCGGCGATCATCGGGCCGATGTCGTCCGGTTCGCCCGCGCGGCCGAGCGCGGTCATCCCCGCCACATGATGGTTCATTTCGGCGTTGTCGCGAACCTGGCCGTTGCCGAAATCGGTCGCGATGGCACCGGGTGCGACGGTGTTTACGGCGATCCCGCGTTCCCCGAGCTCCTTCGCCAGGTAGCGCGTCAGCACTTCGACTGCGCCCTTCATCGACGCGTACGCGGCTGATCCTGGCAAAGCGAACCGGGCCAGACCCGACGAGATATTCACGATTCGCCCGCCGTCGTTGATCAACGGCAGGAGCTTCTGGGTCAGGAAGAAAACGCCCTTGAAATGCACGGCGTAGAGCGCGTCCAACTCGGCTTCGGTGGTTTGGTCGAACGGCTTGTAGAGCGCCATGCCCGCGTTGTTGACGAGGTAGTCGAAGCGTTCGGCGCCCAGCCCGGTCAGCGCCTGCCGTACCTGTCCGACGAATGGATCGAATGCCTCAACGGTACTTGTGTCGAGCTGCAGCGCGACCGCCCTGCGCCCGGTCTCACCGACAAGCCCGACGACTGCTTCGGCCTCCTCCCGGTTGGTGCGGTAAGTGAAAATGGAATCGACGCCACGCCTGGCGAGATTGAGCACAGTGTTGCGTCCGAGGCCACGGCTCCCACCCGTGACGATTGCGATCCTGCTGGTTGACTCGTTGCTGGTTTCCGTCGACATGGTGTACTCCTTGCGAATAGGACTGATAGCACGATACTTCCATCAGCCGGCGTCCTGAATACCGGAACCCGCTTATTCATTGCCTATTCCTGCTCAGGCGCTGGTGCATTCAGGGCAAGGGGGAGCAATCGCGGATGCTGGAAACGCTAAGAGCAGCGGTGATGCGGTACACGGATGCGCAAACCGGGAAGAGCCCGTTCGCCACGGCGATCGACGGCCTCACGATTCTGCGCTCGAATCAGGAGAGACCGCCCGCCCACCTCATCTTCAAGCCTGCCTTGTGTCTTGTTCTCCAGGGTGCGAAGTGGGCGAACTTTGGGGACAAGCGGTACGACTATCGGGCGGGGCAGGCCCTTGTGGTGAGCGTCGAGTTGCCGGCGCTCGGCCGGGTTGCCGAAGCCAGCCCGGCCGAGCCCTATCTCGGCGTCATCATCGAGTTTGATCTGGCGGCCATGCGAGAAGTCATGGAAAATCTGGCTACACGGCCCGAGCCGAGCACCGAGTTGGGTCCCGGTGTCTTCGTCAGCGATGTCGACGGCCCGATGGCCGACTGCGCGCTGCGCCTGATCCGGCTGCTTGATACGCCCGACGCGATCCCGATACTTGCCCCGCTGATCATGCGCGAGTTGAGCTACTGGCTGTTGACGGGTCCCCGGGGCGGCGACATCGCCAGGATCGCGCTCGCGAACAGCCATTCCCGTCAACTCGTCCGCGCCATCCATCTCCTGCGCGACCGGTTCATGGATCCGATGCGGATTGAAGAGCTCGCGATGACGGCAGGGATGAGCCCGTCAGCGTTCCACCGTCAGTTCAAGGCGTTCACTTCGATGAGCCCGCTGCAATACCAGAAGCAACTGCGCCTGCTCGAAGCGCGCCGCCTGATGGCGACCGACGCGGCGAACGCCGAGACCGCCGCGTTCCAGGTCGGCTACGAGAGCTCGTCCCAGTTCAGCCGCGAATATTCCCGCATGTTCGGCACCCCGCCCCGGCGCGACATCATGGCATTGCGAGCGACGTTCGGACCGAACGCCGGCATCCCCACCTTGCAGCAATAGATGGCGACCGCCGCCAGCACGTCCATGTACTGGCTCACAACGCCGCCGATCACCTGTCAAAGAGGACGCGAGTCGCTTCCTCAGTGGTGCACTGCCGAGCATTAGGAGCCAGGGTGAGTCTCGTTCGAAACGCGGAAGGGCCGGGCCAGCGAGCCATGCCGGCTGCTTCGATACGTTTCACAGCGCGATGTTCATCAGCTATCCGTCGTGCTTCATGTGCAAATAGTGACTTCGCGTCTCGCTGTCGAGATGTTCGATCGCGTACCGCAGCATCGTTCGCGGCATGGTCGCGGCATGGTTATCAAGGAAGGCACGCAGCTTCCCGGGATCTTTCCGGCCCGCCTCGCGCAGCCATCCTCCGGTCGCCTTGTGAACCATGTCGTGGTCGTCGTTGAGCAACAGTTCGGCGATGGCATACGTGTCGGCAACGTCGCCTTCCCTGATGAAATACGAGGTGCTGACCATGGCCGTGCGACGCTCCCAGACATTGCTCGAGCCTGCCAACCGGTACAGGATGTTGCGCGGCTTGTCCCGCAGGTAACCGCCGACGACAAACGGACAACCGAGATCGACCAGGTCCCAGTTGTTGATCCTGTCAATGCGCCGCAGGTAGAGATCGAAGAGTTCCTTTCTCCGACCCGCCGGCGTACTCCTGCGGCGCGCCTGCTTGTCCATGATGCTGAGCCCGCCTGCCCGCACTTCATGGATGGGGCTTTCGAGCAGGATCTCGATCTCATTGGGGGGCATGTCGACGAACTCCTTCGCGAGCGTGAAGACCTGCCCCATGCGCACACCCATGAACACGTCGCCGGCGCCGTACTCGCCTTCCCCGGTCTTGAAATATCGCTGGATCTTCGCGAGCTCGTCCGGCGAACGATGGGCTTCCAGTCGTTCGACGAACTGTGCCGCGGTTGATGCGTCCGGCATGTCGATACTCCTGAACCTGCATCTGAACCTGGCCAAGGATCGAGCTCGGGCGACGGCCGTTGGACGCCGCGGCGCCTCCCGATTCCTGCCTTCGGGAAGTACCACGGTTTATCGACTGCCTATCATCCGCCGCGAAGATCATTCACCGTAAACGTACTCCTCGACCGATACCGGCTCGTAGTTCTGCAGGGTGACGCCGCTGCGGAACACCCTGGTGTCCTTGCGGTTCATTCGCACGTGGCCAAGCCCGTGGAAGGGGCGTGCCGGCTCGCTCCACACGATCGGATGAACCCAGAAATGCACCTCTTCGACGAGGCCATGCCTGACCAGGTTGAAGGCGAGCTCACCGCAGCCGTAGCTCAGCAGGTTGCCGGTATGGTGTGCCTTGAGCCGGCGCACTTCCTCGACGAGGTCGCCCTTGATGAGCGACGCGTTCCACGCGAGCGGCTCGACCAGGGACGTGGAGGCGACGTACTTCGGGATGCTGTTCACCCGATCGGCAAACTCACCGGTGGTCTTCAACCAGATCGGGGAGAGGGCCTCGTAGGTCTTGCGGCCGAGCAGCAGCGCGTCGGCGAGCCGAAGCTCGTCTTCGCCGGCGTCCTCCTGCTCGCCACCCTCGAACCAGCCAATGTTCGGGCCAATGCTCCCATCCGCCGACATCTGGACCGTGATGATTGCCTTGCCCATCGGTATCCGTCTCGTCCTCTCCGATGCGTCCTGCTCGATTGTTCGAGAGAGTTGCTGCGCTATCGGCGGTCCTGACGACATCGCCGGTGTGCTCCCAAAGGCGCATCGCAACGACGGTAGGCGGCAGGCACGGCTTCCGTGGTCGTGATCAACTCCGTACTATCAGCAACGACGCCGTGAGCGGACCACAACCAGTGGCTCGTGCCGCGCCGCCAACGACCGCTCAGGCGGTGTCGCGCCCGCCCGTGAACCGGAACCGGAGATGGGTGACTCCGGCGACCTGCTTTCCGCCCGCGAATTCCAACTCCCGTGGCGATACCCCAAGGTCATCGAAGAGCCGGACGCCGCCGCCCAGGAACACGGGCACGAGGTGGATGTCGATCTCGTCGAGCAACCCCGCCCGGATGAACTGCTGGCCGACACTCGCGCCG
>CADCWI010000073.1 GCA_902806355.1 uncultured Thermomicrobiales bacterium
TTGCTCGCCGTCAGATCCCGCCGGACCGGAGTCTCAAAGGTCGGCGCGCTCACAAGGAGGTGCTCGCGGGCTCGCGGCGAAGCCCGCTTTCCCGATCGAAGATCCGTAGATCGGACCGCCTGACGCCGAACGTGACGGTGCTGTGCTCCGCCGCCGGTAACGCCTCGTTGGCAGCCATCCGGGCAACCGCCTTGACGCCACCGACCTCGCCGTAGACCAACTTCTCCGACCCCAGGTATTCCTCCCGGATCGATTCGAGCGTGAAACTTACCGACGACGCGGCATCGACCGCATCTCCGTGCGGAACCGGCACGTCAGCCTTGCTTGCCTGCCGAAGCGCCGATGGCGAGACACGGGTCGGCGATTCGTTTCTCAACGAGAGCATGACGGGATCCGTGTTCACTGGCCGGATCGTCGTGGATACGACCGTTGGTGACATCCCGGCCGTGATCACGGAGATATCCGGCCGGGGTGCTGTCACTGGCCTGCATCAGTTTCTCGTCGACCCAACCGACCGCCTGAGCGACGGCTTTCGTCTCCGATAGAGGTCAGGCCCGCAACCATGTGACACAGCGCGTCTGTAGAAGTAGGCTTCCACTGAAGCACCAACCCGGGACAACAGGTGGGCGCTACCTCGGAGCCGTGCCGGCACGGGCTCGTTCACGCTTGCGATTCCCGTGCAACCTCAGGATCGAGATTGTGATAATATGTGCAAATGAAAGAGGGGCGGGATGTGGTCGGTAACAAGAGACCAGATCTCGGAAGCGATCAGTCGAAGGCTATCGCTGTTGCATCAGGGTTAGGCTGTGCCGTTGTTGCGTCCCTCGTCGTCTTCATCGGTATCGGCGTTTTCATCGATCAACGTTTCGACCTCGCGCCAGTGTTCACGTTGATTGGCGTCCTGATCGGGCTGGTCGCGGCCGGGTATCAACTGTACGAGCTGACGCTGATCGGGCGAAAGGATCGCCAGAACGGACCCGTCGGAAGAACGATCGAGCGGAGTGTGGGATCGATCAAAGATCGACGACACCATCCCGAGTGATCGCCGGTCGGACCTGACATCGCCACCTAAAAGTACGTCCCTATCGATCTCCAATCCAAGTCCAAACATGCAGGTTGGCTGGATAGGCACTACAGTGGTGCGGGTAGATTGGCCACCGCAACGCATAACGGATTGTTCTGGTGCGTCCGGTTGACACGCCCAGTAATGTCCGGTGGATGACACGCGCCGCACGGCGATACACGACCAGGTGAGCGAGGAGTAGCGCCTAGACCATGGACCTCCATATTTCGCTGGCGGCTGAAGTCCTCTTTCACGTTGGTCCCATTCCCGTTACCAACTCGATGCTGACGATGTTCATCGTCATGGCGCTGATCCTGATCGCGTTCACGTTCTTTGCGCGCAAGGCACAGGCGATCCCGGGTCGGGGCCAGGGCGTGATCGAATTGATCGTCGAGTTCTTGTTGAATCTCGTCGAAGGTACCGGTGGGAAACGGCTCGGCCGACGCATCTTTCCGCTGATCTCGGGCGTCTTCATCTTCATCCTGTTCTCGAATTTCTCCGGCCTCCTCCCAGGCGTCGGCACGATTGGTGTGGTGCATGAGGAAGAACACGCCGAAGAGGAGCATCCTGAAGAGGAGCACAACGCGTCGACGCCGGAGTCCGAGGCAGCCGCAGCCGCAGTGAATGAAGAACCGGGTGAAGGCGCCGGGCTTGGTGGCGGAGAGGGTGAAGCGGCCGGTGATGTTGCGGTTGAGGAAGAGACGGCCGAGGTTGCGGGTGCGGCCGAGGAGGAGCCTGAGACCTCGCTGACCCCGCTTTTCCGGCCGCCGACAGCGGATCTCAACATGACCCTGGCACTTTCGATCCTGACATTCACCGTCGTCCAGATCGCTGGGGTGTCGGCGCACGGGTTCGTTGGACGGATCAAGCACATGGCCGATCCACCGTTCCTGTTTCCGATCGAAGTCATTTCCGAGTTTTCGAGAATCCTTTCGCTGTCCGCCCGATTGTTCGGCAACGTCTTTGCGGGGGAAGTGCTCCTTGGCGTGATGTACGCGATGGCGGCTGCTATCAAGATCGCCATCATTCCGGTGCTGTTCCCCGTCATCTTTCTCTTCCTCGAAGTCATGTTCGGCACGATCCAGGCACTTGTCTTTGCACTGCTGACGCTCATCTACATCTCGCTCGCCGCCGCCCATGGGGACAGTGGCGAAGAGCACGCGCATGGGCCGGTCGCGCGTGCAGGGCATCCGCCCGCGGATAATGCGCACGGCACTGTTCCCGCGCCATCGGGCGATTAACTTTCTACGCGAGTTCTGCCGTCAGGCATGATTCGGCGCCCTGGAGCCGAACGGCGTTGTCCAGGGTTCGATACGGTCGTGGTTATCAGGGCGGCGAGCGCCGTCTACAGAGGGTGGCGGGGGAGCTTTGGCGCGAGAGCGTCGAAGGTACGCGCCAGCAGGAGGAAACAACGCGTGTTTGACGGAATGACAGGCGACGGTGTAGCGGCGGCAAAGGCGATCGGTTCGGCGATCGCGATTGGTGTTGGAGGACTTGGCCCAGCGATCGGAATCGGGCTCGCGGTCCGGGGCGCGATGGACGCCATCGGTCGCAACCCGGAAGCGTCGGGCGAGATTCGTACGACCATGATCGTCGGTGCGGCGCTCGCCGAGGCGGTCGCGATCTACGCGTTCGTTATCGCCATCATCATTGCCTTCGTCTAAGTCTCGTGATCGACAGCAACCGGCGCTTGCCCTTGCCAGCGCCGGTTGCTGTCATCAGCCCAATGTGAATGTCGCCGTTGCATGGCGCTGGTTGAATTGAACAGCCGGGCATCCATGATCGGCGGAGGAGGCGACGGTGGGACAACTTGGAATCAATGGATGGCAGCTCATCATCCAGTTGATCGCCTTTCTCGTGTTCATCTGGTTGCTGTGGAGATTCGCGGTTGGTCCAATCGTGAAGGTGCTCGATCAGCGCCAGGAGCGAATCGGCGAGAGCATGGCTGCAGCGGAGCGGATGCAAGCGGAGCTGCGGGCAACCCAATCCCGAAACGAGGAGGTGCTCCTGGAAGCACGCCGCGAGGCGCAGGACATCCTCTCGACGGCCCGTATGAACGGGGAGCAGATGTTGGCGCGGGCGCGGGATGAGGCCAACGTTCAGGCGGAGACCTATCTCACCCGGGCGCAGGAATCCCTGCGGCAGGAAACCGAGCAGGCCCGGCAGCAACTGCGGCGCGAAGTTGGTGACCTGGCGGTCCTTGCGGCAGGGCGCATCATCAGAAAGGAGCTCGATCCGCAGTCACAAAGCCGACTGATCGAACAGACCCTCTCCGATGCATCGCAAGCGTCCCGGAACTGATGGTGTTGCAGTAAGAGGCAACAGGGACCAGGCAAACCCGCCGGCGACCTGGTGCCTCGTGCATACCCGGCAGGATGGGCTTATGCGAACACTTCGGTTCGCCTTCACACGTTCGACGGGTGCGGAGCGGCGGGAAGCGGATCTCGTGGCGCATCGATCCGCGATGACGCATCATGCTGTAGACGCATGAGGAGATGGATAAGGCATGGCAAGCGGTTCAGCGAAGCGCTACGTGCAGGCAGTGATCGAGGTCGCCCAGGAAAACGATTCTTTCGATGCCTGGCAGCGTGACCTGAAGACGTTGCATTCCCTCGTGCAGGATCCAGAGATCGGGACATTTCTTGAGAACCCGAGCATCCAGAGCTCGGACAAGGTACGTGCCGTCGATGGCGTTCTCCAGAGTACGCAGTCCGAAACGCGCAACCTGTTTCACATGTTGATCGAGCGCCGGAAGGTCGATCTCATTCCGGAGATCTCCCGCCTTTTCGACGAGGCGGTTCTTGCCGAGCGCGGGATTGTCCTCGTCGATGTGACGACGGCAGACCCGCTCAACCAGGCTGGACAGGATCTCGTCAAGCGCGAGTTGTCACGCCTGCTTGGCAAGGACATTCAGTTGAAGCTTCATCAGGATCCGGAGATTCTCGGGGGCTTCATCGCTCGTGCTGGAGACCAGGTCATTGACGGCAGCGTGATCCAGCAATTGCGTCTCCTCCGGGCGCGGCTTGCGCCCGCCTGACAACGGCACCGGATACGCGATTAAGGGATACTGAGTAATATGCTGACGCTCCACCGCATATTCTGGTTGAGAGAACGTCCTTTTCATCATCGTATTCGGATGAACTCGTGAGGTTGGCCGGGCAGCGTACAGCACATTCCGGTCGGGCAAGCGGTTCGAGCTCGCCTGCCTGATCACGCGTGACGACATGGGCACGAAGCAGGTCCGCCCCGGCGGACATGGAAGAATGGAGCAATCATGGCGGTACGGGCAACCGAAATCAGCGATCTGCTCAAGCAGCAGATCCAGGGCTTCTCTGACCAGGCCACCATTACCAACGTCGGTCAGGTCACCAGTGTCGGGGACGGTGTCGCCTCGGTCTATGGCCTGAGCCAGGCGATGCAGAGCGAGCTGGTGGAATTCACCAAATCGGGCACGTTGGGCCTGGTGCTCAACCTCGCCGAAGACAGCGTGGCGGTCATCGTCATGGGCGATTACACCAATATTGAAGAGGGCGACGAGGTGCGAACGACCGGCGCGGTGGCGTCGGTCCCGGTCGGGGACGCATTGCTGGGGCGGGTGGTCAATGCGATTGGCCAGCCGATCGACGGCAAGGGTCCGATCCAGACGAACAAGACGCGCGAGATCGAGCGAATCGCGCCTGGCGTGGTGAAGCGTCAGGATGTCGACACCGCTCTCCAGACCGGAATCAAGGCGATTGACGCCATGACCGCGATCGGACGCGGACAGCGGCAGTTGATCCTCGGCGACCGCCAAACCGGCAAGTCCACGATCGGGATCGACGCAATCATCAATCAGCGTGATTCTGGTGTGCTCTGCATCTACGTCGCGATCGGCCAGAAGCAGGCCCAGGTCGCCCAGACTGTGCGCATCCTCGAAGAGCACGGAGCGCTCGACCACACGATCATCGTGGCCGCTTCGGCGTCCGATCCGGCGCCGCTGCAGTACATCGCGCCGTTCGCGGGAACCGCCATGGGTGAGGAGTTCATGGAGTCCGGGCGCGACGCGCTCATCGTCTACGACGACCTAACCAAGCACGCCCAGGCATACCGGCAGGTGTCGCTGCTGGTCCGCCGCCCGCCAGGACGTGAAGCGTACCCGGGAGACGTGTTCTATCTCCATTCCCGGCTCCTGGAGCGAGCGGCTCGCCTGAGTGATGAGCTTGGCGGCGGCTCGCTGACATCTCTGCCCCTGATCGAAACCCAGGCGGGCGACATCTCGGCCTACATCCCGACCAACGTCATCTCGATCACGGACGGTCAGATATTCCTTGAGACCGACCTCTTCTATGCGGGTGTGCGCCCGGCCATCAACACGGGTCTTTCGGTCTCCCGGGTCGGCGGCGCCGCGCAGATCAAGGCGATGCGGACGGTCGCAGGCGGGCTTCGGCTCGACATGGCGAACTACCGCTCGCTGGCGGCGTTCGCCCAGTTCGGAACATCGGACCTCGACGCCTCGACACGCCGGCAGATCGAGCGCGGGCAGCGGATGACCGAGGTGCTCAAGCAGCGGCAATACAGCCCGCTTCCGGTTGAGGAGCAGGTGGCGATCCTGTGGGCAGGTTCAGCAGGAATGCTGGACGACGTCCCGGTGGAGCACATCCGCGAATTCGAGGGTGAGTACCTCGAGAGCCTGCGGACATCGCACCAGAACCTGCTCGACCGGATTCGCGAGGAGAAGGCGCTGAGCGAGGATCTGGTCGAGGCCCTGACCAGGGCGACCAACGACTTCAAGGCAACACACACCTACGTCGATGCTTCGGCACCTGTAGCAGCGCGATAGCCAGCAACCATCCAGGAGCCGCGTGCCTGCAGGGATCGGCACGTGGTTCCTGAATGATCGATACGAGAGGATAGGGCGAAGTGCCAAGCACACGTGAGATTCGCCGCCGGGTCCGAAGCGTCAAGAACATGTCGCAGATCACGCGCGCCATGGAAATGGTCGCCGCGTCCAAGATGCGGCGTGCCCAGGATCGCGTGACGAGCGGACGGCCCTACAGCGAGCGACTCCGCGAGGTGCTCGGTGACCTGGCCTCATTGCAACTCGACGCGGACCAGTTGCAGGCGTTCCCGCTCCTTGCCCAGCGCGAGATTACCAAGACCGCCGTGATCCTGATTACTCCGGATCGTGGATTGAATGGGGCCCTCAACACCAACATCCTGCGCCGGGCGACACGGTACATCCGTGAGGAGTCCGGTGACGGTTCACCGGAATGCATCGCGGTCGGGAAAAAGGGCCGCGATTTCCTTGTCCGCACCAACCAGAACGTGATCGCCGAGTTCATCCGGACGGGCGATCGGCCCACGCTCGACGAGGTTCGCCCAATCGCTGCGATCGCGATCCAGGAGTTCCTCGAGGGCAGGGTCGATGCGGTCCACATCGTCTATCCGCAGTTCGTCAATACCCTCACCCAACGCCCGACCGTAGTGCAGTTGCTTCCGATCGTGCGGCCCGATAATGACACCTCGGATGCAGAGGATTACATCTTCGAGCCCAATGCGCCAACGGTGCTCAATGCGCTGCTTCCGCGCTACGTCGAAGTATTGCTGTATCAAGCCGTCCTGGAGAATGTCGCTTCGTTCTACTCGGCGCAGATGGTCGCGATGCGGAACGCGACGGACAACGCCAAGGAACTGGCGTCCGATCTTGACCTGGCGCTGAACAAGGCACGGCAGGGCCAGATCACGAACGAAGTTGCAGAGATCGCAGCCGGTGCAAACGCCTTCCGCGAAGACTAGTGATCGCGGGAGGATTTGACCGCGCGGGAGTGACATTCAGGCGGTGCCGTCATCAGGCGTTTCGACAAGTTACCAAGCGAGGAAACCAGCATGGCTGCCCCAGCAATAGTCTCTGAAAAGACAGCGACGACCGTAACCGGGGAGATCGTCCAGATCACCGGTGTCGTCGTCGATGTCGAGTTCCCGGCCGATCAGCTGCCGGAAATCTACAATGCCCTGGAAACACGGCTTGCGGACGGCACGCGGCTCGTCCTCGAAGTGCAGCAGCACCTCGGCAACGATCGCGTGCGCGCGGTCGCGATGAGCACGACCGATGGCCTGCGTCGTGGTCAGGAAGTGATCGATACCGGTTCCGCGATCGCGGTTCCGGTCGGCCCAGGTACGCTGGGACGCATCTTCAATGTCACGGGCGAAGCGATCGACGAGATGGGCGAGGTCAAGGTCGATGAATATCGGCCGATCCATGCCCAGCCCCCCTCCTTCGAGGATCAGTCCACGGCTATCGAGATCCTGGCGACCGGAACCAAGGTGATCGACCTGATCGCCCCGTTTACCCGGGGCGGCAAGATCGGCGTGTTCGGTGGCGCCGGTGTCGGCAAGACGGTCGTCATTACCGAGTTGATCCGTAACATCGCCGCCGAGTTCGGCGGCTATTCCGTGTTCTGCGGGGTCGGTGAGCGCACGCGCGAAGGCACGGCCCTCTGGGGCGAGCTCAAGGAGTCCGGCGTTCGTGACCAGACAGCGCTTGTCTTTGGCCAGATGAACGAACCGCCGGGCGCGCGTCTCCGGGTCGCCCTCACCGGCCTGACGATGGCCGAATACTTCCGTGACGAGGGCCGAGACGTCCTCGTCTTCATCGACAACATCTTCCGCTTCGTACAGGCAGGTTCCGAGGTCTCAGCGCTCCTGGGGCGAATGCCGAGCGCCGTGGGCTACCAGCCGACGCTCGCGAGCGAGATGGGGCAGCTTCAGGAGAGAATCACCTCGACCAAGAGCGGCTCGATCACCTCGGTCCAAGCTGTCTACGTGCCGGCCGACGACTACACCGACCCTGCACCGTCGTCGGTGTTCGCGCACCTCGACGCGACGCTGGCACTGGAGCGCTCGATCGCCGAGCGCGGTATCTTCCCGGCCGTCGATCCGCTCGCGTCAACCTCGCGCATCCTCGACCCGCTGATCGTGGGGCAGGAGCATTACGACACCGCGCGTGGCGTCCAGCAGGTGCTGCAGCGATATCGCGAGCTTCAGGACATCATCGCGATCCTCGGTGTCGAGGAGCTGAGCGATGAGGACCGGCAGATCGTCGCCCGTGCGCGCCGGATCGAGCGGTTCATGTCCCAGCCATACTTCACGGCCGAGCAGTTCACCGGTACACCGGGTCGGTTCGTGTCGCTGGAGGACACCATCCGCTCGTTCAAGGAGATTCTCGAGGGCCAGCACGATGCCCTTCCGGAAGCTGCGTTCATGTACAAGGGCGCGATCGAAGAGGTAGTGGAAGCCGCGGCGCGCATGGAGGCGGAAAACCGCTAAGCCGGTCGTTGCCTCTCAGCCACCCGGTAGTCTCATTATGTGCCGGGTGGCTGGTTCTGGAAGGAATGGTGGCAGGTGGCCAAGCTGTCAGTCGAAATCATCACCGGTGAGCGCGTCGTCTACCAGCAGACCGACGTCGACATGGTCGTTGCTCCCGGTCTCGAAGGCACGCTCGGGATCCTGCCGAGCCACGCTCCGCTGGTCTCACTCCTCTCATACGGCGAGCTCCGGGTCAAGAAGGGTCCGGGCGAGGAGTCGCTCGTGGTGTTCGGAGGGTTCATCGAGATCGTCAATGACAAGGTGATCATCCTTGCCGATTCCGCTGAACGCACGGCGGAGATCGATCTCGCACGCGCTGGTGAAGCGCGGCGCAACGCGGAGAACGCCCTGCAGAATCGCGAGGATGTCGTTGATCTCGCCGATGCTGAGGAGAGCCTGCGCCGGGCCGCGATTAGTGAGCGCATCGGACAGCGGCGACGTGGCCAATCTTCCACGTCGTAACTGCCGCAGCACACAACATGCCGGTAGATCGCAAAAGGCGGATGTGGGGCCGATCGGCCCCACATCCGCCTTTTTGTCCGGGTTGGAGCGAAGGTCATCACCGCTCGCCTTTCAATATGATCCGGTCGACTTGTATGCAATCCGCTGCAGCATGGCATGAGGGCATTCCTGATAGAGAGTCCCCGCACGCCATTGAATGACAGGTCACCCGGCATCTGTGAGGCTGGCATACGCTCTATACTGACATCCGGCTTTCGTGATCGTCGGCGCGAGCAGGCGACGGCCGCCCGTGGGCGGACACACGAATCGACCGGGATCTCAAGAGAACGCGGTTCTTCCAGTCAAATGCGGTCCATCCGTGCACATGCCGATACTGCGCCCTTGCTCCCAGATTCCCTATCACTCACGCTCAGGAGTTGTTGATAGCATGGTTAGCCCTCTTGGCGGAACCGAGGCATCGGCCCGTGTCCCAGACAATGGAACGCGACTGCTGCGAATTCGTGGCCATCGGCAGCTCCGTGGTGAAGTGGTGATCAGTGGGGCCAAGAACGCTGCCCTCAAGGCTTTGGCCGCGACGATCCTGACATCCGACGAGGTCGTGCTCAACAACGTCCCGATGATCGCTGATGTGCTCTCGATGGCCGAGTTGCTCCGTTCGCTCGGCGCGCGGGTGGAAATCGACAAGGTGCGAGAGCGCGTCACGGTCCGCGTGGAGCGTGTCGAGCGCACGGATCCTCCGGCTGAGCTCTTCAAGGCGACTCGTGCATCGGTCGTGGTCACCGGGCCGATGCTCGCGCGCGAGGGTCGAATCTCGTTTGCCCTGCCTGGCGGGGATCAGATCGGCAAGCGGCCGATTGACATGCACCTGAGGGGCTTCCAGCGGATGGGCGCCCGGATCGTCAGGGAAGACACCGAGATCCTCGCGATTGCCGACAAGCTGCAAGGCGCACGGATCTATATGGACTATCCGAGCCATACCGGGACCGAAGCGTTGCTCATGGCTTCCACCCTGGCGACCGGGAAGACGGTGATCGCCAACGCGTCGGCGGAACCGGAGATCGTCTGGCTCGGCAACATGCTCAACCGGATGGGTGCCCGGATCAGTGGCCTGGGATCGCCGATCATCACGGTCGAGGGAGTCGAGCGCCTGCATGGCGCCTCCGAGGTCGTTCTCCCCGATCGGCTGGAGGCGGGAACATATGCGATCGCGGCGGTCATCACCGGGGGGGAGGTGACGCTGCATGACGTGCGCGAGCATCACATGCTGCCGCTTACTGAGAAGTTGCTCGAAGCGGGGGCCGATGTCTGGCATCGCGACAACCGGATGCTGGTCCGTGCCGGAACCGCGCTGGAATCAGTCGATATCCAGACGCTTCCGTTCCCTGGCTTTCCGACCGATCTCCAGGCGGCCTTCATGCCGCTGCTGACCCAGGCGACCGGCGTCGCCCATGTGCATGAGCGCGTCTATGAGGATCGGCTGCGATACACCGACGACCTGATCAGGATGGGTGCCGATATCCGCGTGGCCAGGTTCGGCATGAATGACGAGTTCCTGGCAACGTCGGCGGAAGTGTACGGTCCGACAAGGCTGACCGGCACGAGAGTCACGGCGCTTGACATCCGGGCCGCCATCAGCCTCGTCCTTGCCGGCCTGGTCGCCGATGGCGAGACAGAGCTTCTCGATGCCTATCACATCGATCGCGGATACGCGCGATTCGTCGACAAGCTGGGCGCGCTCGGTGCCGATATCGAGGACACGGTTCTTGCCAGCCAGGCCAACATAGTCAGCTCGGACACGATTGTGTGAACAGGGCGGGGATCGTGCAAATCACGGCTGCATACTGCGTCCGTTCGGGTATGTTATAAGTTGAACTCACGCCGTCTGGGTTCGGCAGTGTCCGCATGGGAGTTCGCGCCAGAGCAGCTGCTCCAAGGCACGTCAATGGGTGTGCCAGCTCCGCGACCGCCTCGGTGTTGAAGGACGAGCATCCGTGAGTTCCCGAATTCTGGTAGTCGAAGATCAGGCCGATGTGGCGCAATTGATCGATGTAGTGCTCAAGGCCGAGGGCTACACCGTCGCGATTGCGCCGGATGGTGCTCAGGGGTTGATGCTGGCCCGGGACTGGAAGCCGGACCTCGTCCTGATGGATATCATGCTGCCAGGCGTTGACGGTGGCACCCTGATCAGCCGGCTCCGCCAGGAGTCCGACACCGCCGAGCTTCCGATCATTGCGATGTCAGCGAGCAGGACGCTGCGTGATCGGTCCGATGAGCTGGAGGCGGATGCGCTGCTGTCCAAGCCATTCGATGTCGATGCACTACTCGTCCAAGTGCAGTTCCTGCTGTCTCGCGGCCGGGGCGACGGAGAGTCGTGAGCCTCGATCACAAGACGGCCAATCCTCTCGATTCCCGGACCGTTCTGGTCGTCATCCCGACGTACAACGAGCGTGACAACATCGCGTCGTTGATCGAGGAGCTTCTGGCGCTTGGCGAGCGCTACCGTGTCCTCGTCGTCGATGACAGCTCCCCGGATGGCACGGCAAGCGTCGTGTCCGATCTCGGACAGGCGTATCCTGGTCGGGTCGATCTCCTCTCCCGACCGACGAAAGAGGGAATCGGAAGAGCTTACGTCGCTGGGTTCCGGCGTGCGCTGTCGATGGACATCGCGCTGATCGCCCAGATGGACGCCGATCATTCCCACCAGCCGCCCGACCTCGCCCGACTCGTTGCCCGCGCTGACGAGAATGATGTGGATCTCGTGCTGGCAAGCCGCTATATCGAGGGCGGGGCGACGCTCGGCTGGCCCTGGCACCGCAAGCTGATCAGCCGCGCCGGTGGAGTTTACGCCGGCGCGATTCTTGGCGTCGGCATCAAGGACCTCACCGGCGGTTTCAAGGTCTGGCGTCGGACGACGCTGGAAGCGATCAAGCTGGATTCGATCCATTCCGATGGCTACTGCTTCCAGATCGAGACGACCTACCGGGCGCTCCGGAAGGGATTCCGCATCGAGCAGGTCCCGATCACGTTCATCGATCGTGTCGCTGGAAAATCCAAACTTTCGCGTCGGGTCGTGCTCGAAGCGGCGGTCGTCGTCTGGCAGCTCAGGTTCCGGCAGCTCCTGGGGCGACGCTGGTAGTGTTTCCCATCATTGTGGCGAGTTCCCGGTCGATTCCCGCCACAAAGTGATGCCGGTCGAAGGTCGCCGCGTGTCGCATCATGGTTGGGGAATCCCACGACGTCCTGACAGCGTCATCCATTGCTGACGCCAATGCCCGGTCATCGTCGATGTTGAAGAACAGGCCGGTCATTCCTTCCCGGATGGTCTCGAGCGCACCACCCCCCCTGGCGGCGATCACGGGCCGGCCAGCGGCCTGCGCTTCAACGGCCGTCATCCCGAAATCTTCGACACCGGGCAGGACCAGCGCCTGGCACCGCTGCATATGGGCGACGACGACGTGATCCGCCTGTGCGCCGAGAAATTCGACGTTTGGCCCTGCCATCTGCCGCAAGGCCGCGCCGCCACGTCCTTCGCCGATGATCTTCAGGCGATGCCCGGACTCGTTGGCGGCGCGGACCGCACGGCTGATCCATTTGTGCGGAACCAGCCGGGAGACCACGAGGAACCAGTCTTCAACCGGAACGGGCTGAGCCGGTGTGAATCGCTCGACATCGACTGGCGGGTGCACGACCGGGACATCGATTCCATACGCATCCTGGATCCGGGCGGCGACCGCCGCGGAGTTCGCCACCATTCGCGTCACCCGGCGAGCCGCACGCTGATCCAGCCGTCGCAGAAGGCCGAATCCCGCCTGAAGAACGGGTCTCGCCGCCCCATAAACTCCGCTCGCCGCGAGATACTGCTCATCGCCGTAGAGGAAGCGGGCGGGCGAATGACAGTAGCACAGCATCGGCACGTCATCCGGTGGTGCAGCGTGGTGCGACCAGGCGCTGGAGTCCGCGATCACGGCGTCGACATCGTGGATCGAACGGCCCAGCCGGGCAAAGATCGCAGGGTACAGCGGCAGCCAGGCACGATGGCTCCGTCGCAATCCCGGAACTCGGTCCAGCGGGCTCGTCCTGATCGTCCAGTGGCGAAGGCGTTCCGGGAGTTGATCCGGGGCGTACGTGGAGGTCAGGACCGTCGCGTCCGGGAATCGGGCATGGAGGGTTTCGAGAACGCGTTCCGCACCGCCGTACTGGGTGAGATAGTCGTGAACGAGGGCGACGCGCATGGGGTCTCCGAAACGCGGGAGGAACGGGTGACCGGACCGAAGGAACATGGATCAGTATACGAGTCGCCCTCGCTCCGCAGACGGCCCCACGCTCATCGTGATCCCGAGGAACGATGCGTCTCCGCCCGAACCGCATATGAAAAGGCGAGGTCTCTATGCTGACGGCACAGGGTCCGCTATGCGACTGGCCGCGTCGGCGACGCAGCTGCTGGGATCCTTCACGGGTGCACAAGTGATCCTGAAGGGATCAATGGGCCGCGTCCGCTCAATTGCTACGCAACTGCCTGTTGGCGGAGGCGGCCCATCGCTCAGGATGACGGCAGAATCAACCTCAGCCAAGGCACATAGCCTTGGACAAAGAACGCAGGAGGCCGATACACGGACACATATCGTCCGCATCTGGCGATACCGTACCCGGAGACATGGGATGACTGCGACAGGACAGGGAGAGTGTCGGTGACAGACGGCGTGATTACGTTGACACGGAAGGAAGCGCAATGGCTGGCGGTGACAGCGTCTGGGCTGGACCGTCGCCCATTCCGGCGCCGGGTTACCGAGGATGACCTTCTGGCGATGATCACCCGTCTCGGCAGCGTGCAGCTCGACACGATCAGCGTGATCTCGCGTTCGCACGAGACCGTGCTCTGGAGCCGGCTCGGTCCCTACGATCTCGGGCTGTGGCAAGCGCTCTACCAAAGCAATCAACGGATCACCGAGTACTGGGCGCATGCCGCCGCGATCATACCGCGCGACGACCTGCCGCTGTTCCGCTCGCACATGGAGCAGCGGGGTGCGGGTGACTGGTTTCGCCACCCGGAGAAGCGTGTGACGATCGACCTGGTGCTCGATCGAATCAGGACCGAAGGTCCACTGGGATCCAGACATTTCGAGACACCGGAAGGGGCAATGCCTACTGAAGCCTGGGAATGGTACGGTGCCAAGCCTGAACGAGAGGTGCTCGCGGCGCTGTGGACTGCCGGTCAGGTTGTGCTCTCGATGCGAGACCGCGGATTCGGACGCACCTGGGATCTTCCCGAGCGCGCCATCCCGGAACTGTGGGCCACGGAGGCTATGCCAGACGCCGTGCGGGACCGGATATTCATGCGTCGTGCCGTTCGCGCGCTCGGCGTCACGACAGCGCGCTGGGCCTCGGACTACTATCGCACCGGCGGTCAGGTGTATGTTCCGCTCGCCGGGGCACGGACGCGAACTGTGCTGGAAGACCTGGAACGAGAGGGACTAGTCATCCGGGTTGAGGTGGAGAGAATCGATGATCGGGTTTGGATGGATGCAACCCTGCTCGATCGGCTGGATGAGCTCCGACGGGGTATCGGGCGGCCTCTACTCACCACGTTCCTGTCGCCGTTCGACAACCTGATCTGGAATCGAGACCGGATGCGGCGGCTCTGGAACTTCCAGTACCGATTGGAAATCTATGTCCCCGCTCCGAAGCGACAGTATGGCTATTACACAATGCCGATCCTGCACCGTGGGCAGCTCGTGGGCATGATCGATCCATCATATGACCGCAGGACGAAGCGGCTCACGATCAAGGCTTTGCACCTCGAGCCCGGCATCAGGATCACGAACGCGCTCGCAACAGGGATCGTCGGGGCGATCGAGAGCCTCCTCCGTTTTCTGGGAGGAGCTCCGGGAAACTGGATGATCCAGCATTGCCCCTGCCTTGCGATACTGCCGCTCATCGACGAGGCGCGGCGAGTGGATTCCACGCGGAAGGAAGGGTCGGGACGGAATGCATTGGGATGAGCGCGGAGATGAGCGGCTGAAGGAGATCGATCGCGTGGCGGCGGAGGGGCCGTTCACCGCATCCTGGGATTCACTGAGGACTTACGAGGCTCCGTCCTGGTATGTGGACGGCAAGTTCGGGATCTTCATCCATTGGGGCGCCTATGCCGTGCCTGCCTTCGGCTCCGAATGGTATCCACGCAACATGTATCTTGAAGGTTCTCCGGAATACGAGCACCACCTCGCGACCTATGGAGCGCATGCCGAATTCGGGTACAAGGATTTCATTCCCCTCTTCACGGCGGAGCACTTCGATGCCGATGAATGGGCGGCGCTGTTCCGGCGCGCTGGCGCGCAATTCGTCGTGCCGGTTGCTGAGCATCACGATGGTTTCGCGATGTACGACAGCAAGCGCTCCCGCTGGACCGCCGCCCTGATGGGACCAGGGCGTGACGTGATCGGCGAGCTCGCCGAGGCGGTTCGACGGCAGTGGATGGAGTTCGGGGTGTCCAGCCACCGGGCGGAACACTGGTGGTTCATGAACGGCGGGATGGCGTTCGATTCCGATGTCCGTGATCCCCAGTTTGCGGATCTGTACGGTCCGGCGCAATCGCAGGCCATGCCGCCGAACGATGCGTTCCTTGAGGACTGGCTGTTGCGCTGCTGCGAGCTGATCGACGCATACCGGCCGCAACTGTTCTGGTTCGATTGGTGGATCGACCAGCCGGCCTTCGCGCCGTACCTCCCGCGCCTGGCGGCGTATTACTACAATCGTGCCGCGTCCTGGCAGCGAGGTGTTGCCATCAATTACAAGCAC
Source organism: uncultured Thermomicrobiales bacterium (assembly GCA_902806355.1). The sequence continues at coordinate 15,665 of CADCWI010000073.1, forward strand.
GGGGCGTTCCCCGACGGATCGGCCGTGTATGACGTCGAGCGCGGACAACTGGCCGGGATCCGGTCCGGCTTCTGGCAAACCGATACGGCGGTGGCGAGGAACTCGTGGTCCTACACCAAGAACAACGAGTACAAGCAGGCGGGGGATATCATTGGCGATCTGGTCGATATCGTCAGCAAGAACGGTGCGCTGTTGCTGAACATCGGGCCGAAGGCGGATGGAACGATTCCCGACGGCGACCGTGCCATCCTGCTCGAGATCGGTGAGTGGCTCCTGGTCAACGGAGACGCCATCTACGGAACAAGGCCGTGGGTGGTTTATGGCGAGGGTCCGACCGAAGTTGTCGAGGGGTCGTTCAGCGACTCCAAGCGGTCTTCGTTCACGGCGCGCGACGTCCGGTTCACCACACGGGACTCGGTCATCTACGCGACCGTGCTCGCTGTACCCGATGCACGCGAATTGACAATCACGACATTGCGGGACCGCTCACCCCTTGCCATTCCGGCTATCGCCAAGGTCGAGCTTGTCGGTGGTGGGAACCTGATGTGGACTCGGGACGACGCTGGGCTGCATGTGACGTTGCCCGACAGCTTCCCCTCCCGCCATGCGATCTCTCTCAGGATAGGGACAGGAGAATAGAACGTGCGTCACTGACCGTGGCACCGCTCGTTCTTGAGAAGGCTGTCTTCAGCGGCGTGTTTTGAGAGGCACCGGTCAACCTCTATGCAAACCGGCATAGAGGAAGCGCACTACCACCTCGTCGCGGTAGAAGCCGCAAAACCTGACCCGAGCAGCGATTCAGGAGATGTCACACGCTCAGGGCATCGTCCGCCGCCGATGTTTCCTGCACATCGAGCAGCGACTCGTCCTTCGTGAGCACGAATGACGAGAACGAGTACGGTTGACCGGCTGGTGTCTTGCCTTTCTTCTGGGAGCGAACGAGGATGGGCGGCTTGCGATTCGCGAGATCGTTGAGCAAGCGCCGGATCTGCCACTCGCTGAGCCGGGGGAGCACGCTGGCGGAGAGCAGGTGGTTGAGGATCGTCCGGAAGGACAGGAATCCGGCGCGCTTGCTCGCCTGGAGTTGACGCAAGGCATCAAAGAGGTCGCGCTGCTCTTCGCTTCGCAACGATTCGAGCCGCACGTTCGAGCCTAGATCCTCGTCACCCTCGTCGTCCGACGGCTCATCATCGATTGCCGTGTCATCGCCAGCATCGAGGACTGCGCTCGTCGGCAGGGAGGCGAAGGAGTTGCCACCGGAGGTCGTGATTGTGACGTACCCTTCTCGTTCGGCCGCCTCCATGAACACGCTGAACGGCACGCCGTACCAGGTGCGTGGGCGCAGTCCGTGGTCCTGGCTGAGCCAGTGCCCAAGTTCCTGGAAGAGAACCGGTTCCCCATTCCCGCGGCGTGTCAACGCTTCCTGGACCATTCTGAAAGCGTCTTCCGCCGGTCCATAGTTCCTCAGCGGGACAAGCCGCGGACGTGCGGGAGTCACCGGTGCCTCCGGCTGACTCGTGCTTTCCGGCGTGACGGCGCGGGCTATGCTCCGGCGCGGGTAGCGCTCGCGGACGGAAGGATCGAGGTCGCGCTCGTAGAGCAGCACGGAATCCGCGGCGGCCGAGAGCATCCGGCTCATCGCGGCGTCGACCCCGATCACCACGACCTTCCGGCCATGCTGCCGCAGGAAGTTCAGTGGATGAATCAGGTCACCGTCACCGGTCACGATCACGAACGTCGTCAGGTTGGTTGAGCGCCCTGCTGTCTCGACTGCATCGACGGCCAGGCGGACATCGGCGCTGTTCTTCCGGCTCGGAACGTAGATCAGCTCGATCCCCTGGCGGTACAGGTTCTCGGCATCGATCGCGAGGTCAGGGGATGTCCATGGTGCATAGGCACGGGCCAGGACCAGGCGACCATGCTCCTGCGCCTCCTGGATGATGAGCGACATCTGTGGCGTGGTGACGTTGAATAGCCGCTTCAGGCTGATCTGGAGATTCTCGTAGTCGATCAGCAGGGCAACGTCGCCGAGCCGGGCGTCCGCATCGTCGCCGTTCCTCGTGCTATCTGTCGTGCCGTTGCTGCTGCGTTGTTGATTCATTGCTCCGCCCTTGCTCGTCCGTTCGCGTATATCGCTACGTCATCGTACCGTGATATGTCATTGAGGGCGTTCATCTCGGAGAACATCCGGCGCGAACACGTTCGCCAGCACGGGGCTTTCGAACTCGTTGGCCAGGCAGTCCATGTGAATCTGGTCCCACATTCGCCCGGCCAGCCATAGCCGCTCTCGTAGACGGCCGCATTCACGGAATCCGGCCCTGCGGTACGCACGCTGTCCGGCAAGGTTGAATTCGGCCACGGTCAGGCTGATAGAATGCAATCCCAGCACATTGAACCCGTAATCCAGCATCAACGATGTCGCTTCGGTGCCGTAACCGCGATCGCGCGCGGAGCTTTCGCCGATCATGATGCCGAACACCGCTGCCCGATTCCTGAAGTCGATCGCATGGAATGCGGCCGTCCCGATCGGCTCGTGGCCCAGGCGTTCCCGGATGAGAAAGGTGACATCATCCGATTCGCCAGTCACTCGGTCGTACCAAGCCTCCTCACGCTCGAGGGTCGAGGGGCCAGGACGCGCGGCACCGAGTGTTCGCAACGCCGAGAAGTCATTGATCCAGCGGGTAACCGTCGGCAGGACATCCTTCGACAGGGGACCGAGCATGACCCTGTTGCCGGTGATGTTGATGATTGGTGCCTGTCGGCTCTCCGGCATGTCGGGCGAATCCTTGTCGTATATCGTGCTCGCAGCCGCGGCCTGCGTACCATCCGCAGGTGTGGTGACGCACTGTGATGACCGTACCAGTTTTATCACGCACCGGACCGCCTGAGCGCGTACGTACGCGTTCAAAGGTCGTCAAGCCCGTATCACCTCGCTTGACGATGTTTCCGACATAACCGTATCATCAGTACGGTAAGGGCACGAGCGTAGTCACTTGGAAGAGACGGCCAGGGGCGCTGACCCTGGTCGCTCGATGGCTGCGCGCCCTCACGCACCTTAACAACTGAGATCGCCCCGTGTACGGGGCGAAGAACACAAGGAGCGACAACGATGGGTGATGTAATCATCTTCCTCATCGGGGCGATCCTCGTGGCTGGAATCACCTTTTTCGTGACCTTTTTCTGGCTGGATCAACGTGCTCAATCGCGAGTGCGGCTGGCCCAGGCCGAAGCGGATCGCATACTGGAAGAGGCGGAAACCACGCGGCGGGATCTGGCCCTGGCTGGCAAGGATGAAGCGATTCGATTGCGTGGTGATCTCGATCGGGAGTTGACGCAACGCCGGAAAGAGATCGAACGCATCGAGCGCCGAATCGAGCAGAAGGAAGAGACGATAGACAAGAAGTCCACCGGACTCGAACAACGCGAGCAGGGACTTCGCCGGATGGAACAACAGATTACACGCTCGAAGGAGACCTGGGAACAGGAACGGGCGCGGCAGCAGCACGAGCTGGAACAGCATCAGGGTCGTCAGGTCCAGGAGCTCGAGCGCGTCGCTGGCCTGACCTCTGAGCAGGCTCGGGACGAGTTGGTCGCCCTGGTGGAGTACGATGCGCGTAACCTGGCCGCCCGGCGCCTGCACGAGATCGAACGGGAGACCAAAGAAGAATCGGACCGGCGAGCGAGGAAAATCCTGGCGACGACGATTCAGCGGATCGCGACCGATTATATCGCCGAGTCGACCGTAACCGTCGTGCCGCTGCCCACCGACGAGATGAAGGGCCGGATCATCGGCCGCGAAGGTCGCAACATCCGGGCACTTGAACAGGCGACCGGCGTCGACCTGATCGTCGATGACACGCCAGAAGCGGTCACCGTCTCCGGGTTCGATCCGGTTCGTCGTGAGGTCGCCCGTCGGGCACTCAGCAAGCTCCTGCAGGATGGCCGCATTCATCCGGCGCGAATCGAGGAAGTGGTCAGCAAGACGCAATCCGAACTCGAGCAGGTGATGCGCGAAGAGGGGGAGAAGATCGCCTATGAAGCGAATGTTCCCGGTCTCCATCCAGACCTGATCAAGCTTCTCGGTCGACTGAAGTTCCGCACGAGCTATGGCCAGAACGTGCTCGGGCATTCGCTCGAGGTGTCGGTCATCTGTGCGAACCTGGCGGCAGAGCTCGGTGCCGACATCAATGTCTCCAAGACCGCGGGCCTTCTCCATGACATCGGCAAGGCCGTCGATCACGAAGTCGAAGGCCCGCACGCATTGATTGGTGCGGACATCGCGAAGCGACTCGGCCGGTCCTCGAAGATCGTTCACGCCATCGCGGCCCATCACAACGAGGAAGAGCCGCAGACGATCGAAGCGTTCATCGTGCAGACCGCCGATGCCATCAGTGGAGCACGGCCTGGCGCACGTCGCGAAATGGTCGAGACGTACATCAAGCGTCTGGAAGCACTCGAAGGGGTGGCCAACTCGTTCGAAGGCGTGGACAAATCGTTCGCCATCCAGGCTGGGCGCGAGGTTCGGATTCTGGTCCAACCGAACTCGATCGATGACTTGGGTGCGGCAAAACTCGCGCACGATGTCGTCAAGAAGATCGAGGAAACGCTGGAATACCCAGGGCAGATCAAGGTGACGGTGATCCGCGAAACGCGAGCGGTCAACTACGCACGCTAACGAGCGGCGTCATCTTCCACGATGAAACAGACCAAGCGGCTGGGGGTGGTTCGGCAGAGAACCATCCTCAGCCGCTCTTTTGTGCCTGAGACAATCGCGCTCCGGCCATGACGCGAACCCCTTCGGATTGGAAGATGCGTGCCAACGGGCCGCGGAACAGCGTAGACTTAGCCGGCGGAGTCGAGTACGCTCGATATCAGGCAAGGGATGATCGACCGGCGCACCGGGGAAATCCGCTATGTCGAACAGCATGGCGACGATTTTCCGGTGAACGATCATGGGTTGGGAATGGTGAGCCCGGCCGGACAACATGAGCGTCCGGTCATCCCGCGACCAGAGTCATTTCACGGCAGTTTCCTTGGAGACCGTTGCCGGGGAACTGGTTACGCTCATCGATGTCGCACCCGGTCGTCGGGTTCGTGGGGAACACTATGGGGGAGCCTCACACATGAATCGCTTTTTCAGCAAGCTCGACCTGAGAGACATCAGGATCGATCCCGAAGGGTCCCGATTCCCGCCCGATGCGGATGAACAGGAAGAAGCAACAGCCAAACATCACACCGAAGTCGAAGCCGTGGCCATCGATGCGCCTGTAGACGAACCATCCGTCGTCGAATCCCCGACGTGGGTTCCGGGCCAACCGGATCATTCGGACGGTGCCGTGCAGGATGTTCGACCCGCGGACGCGGTGAGTCCGCATCACTCGAACGGGCACCTGGCAGCGTTGCCAATCGAGGAGTCGGGGTTCGTCGCAATCGAGTGCGAAGTGCTGAAAGTGTCGGCACGCTCGCGGCCGAGCGCCGTCGCCGGTGCGATCGCCGGTGTTGTGCGGGAGCATGGCCGGGCGGAAGTCCAGGCGATTGGTGCCGGTGCGACAAACCAGGCGGTCAAGGCGGTGGCGATCGCCCGCGATTATCTCCGCGAGACGGGGATCGAGGCGGTGTGTCTTCCAGCCTTCATCGATGTGATGATCGAGAACGAGGACCGTACAGCCATCCGTCTCGTCATCGAGCCTCGCTAGGATCGTCGTCGCCGTGAGCGCCGTTGTGCGGTGCCCACGGAGGTCGACTCAGGGTAAACCGGATGACCTCTCCGTCGACGATCGACCTGCACGCGCACACCACGGCGTCTGACGGGACACTTTCCCCCGCCCGGCTGGTTGAAGAGGCCAGTATACGGGGGCTTTCCGTGCTTGGCGTGACCGATCACGATACGCTCGACGGGCTGCCTGAGGCGATTGCCGCTGCCGCCGTCCACAAGATCACCGTCGTTCCCGGCGTCGAGTTGTCCACCACGGTCTCCAGCGGTGAGGTTCACATCCTCGGATATTTCGTTGACGCAACGGATCAGGAATTCGTCAGCGTATTGCGGTCACTTGCGGACGCCCGGCGGCGGCGTATCGAGACGATGATCACCCTTCTCCAGGCGCTCGGCTTCGATCTCGATCGAGACCGGATCATGCGCGATGCCGAGGACGGGTCGATCGGTCGTCCGCATGTCGCGAGGGCGCTGCTGCGGCTGGGTGTCGTGGAATCGGTCAGTGATGCGTTCGATCGGTTTCTCAAGCCGGGCACGCCGGGATGGGTGCCACGGGAGCGGTTCGCCCCCGAACAGGCCGTGACCCTGCTCACGTCCAATGGGGCGTTGCCGGTGCTCGCGCATCCCTATTCCACCAAGGGAGTCGAAGCGACGGTGGATCAGCTAGTTCCGGCGGGACTTCGCGGGCTGGAGGTGTTCTACGGCGAGTACAGCGAGGAGCAGCGTCGACATCTTTTTGGGATCGCCGAGCGGACAGGCTTGATTCCAACCGGAGGCAGCGATTATCACGGACCGCCCCATCGCGAAGGTCGCGCACTGGGATCGGTAGACGTTCCCGGCTGGGTATGGGACCGGCTTTCTTCAACGTCGCAGGCCGCCAGGCTAATGCGGGGAACGCCATGACCGCGCCGCCGTTTGCCGTCGCCCTGATCGCGGCGGCGGGCACAGGTTCCCGATTCGGTGACCGCGCCAAGGTTTTGGCGCATATCGCGGGTCGTCCCCTGCTTGCCTGGGTACTCGACTCGATCGAGGCAAGCACGGCCATCCGCGAGTCGATCGTAATCACGGGAAGCCATAGTGACGCGGCGATCCGGATGGTCGTTGAGGAGGGGTGCTGGTCGAAACCGGTCACCCTGGTGCCCGGAGGTGCGACACGCCAGCAGTCGGTTGCGGCCGGAGTCCGGGCCGTGCCGGCTGATCTTCCAGTCGTGCTGGTGCACGATGGAGCGCGGCCGCTCGTGACATCCGGGGATTTCGATCGGTGCGCCGAGGCCGCCATCGCGTACGGTGCCGCCATTGTCGCCGTTCCAGTGTCGGACACGCTGAAACGCGTTCGGGACGGGCGGATCATCGACACTATCGACCGGGGCGATCTCTGGGCGGCTCAGACGCCGCAGGGGTTCACGCGCGATCGCCTGATCGAGGCATGCGATTTCGCGACGCCGGAAGACCGCGAGTTCACCGATGAGGCCTCGATATTCGAGTTCCTCGGTTGGCCGGTGGCGATCGTTCCGGGCAACCGTGCCAACCTCAAGATCACCCATCCCGAGGACGTGGAGCTCGCGGAGGCGATGATGATCGCCCGCCATCGCGCTGGCAAGGGGCTCGACCGCGAATGACACCCGACCGTCGTTTTCCGCGGACCGGTATCGGCTATGACGTTCATCGCTTTGCCGAGGGACGGCGGCTCGTGTTGGGTGGTGTCGAGATCCCGCATGATCGTGGGCTTGACGGACACTCCGACGCGGATGTCGTGTTGCATGCGATCGCCGATGCGATCCTCGGTGCCGCCGCCTTGGGCGATATCGGGACACACTTTCCGCCATCGGACGCGCGCTGGGGCGGCGCCGACAGCCGCGTGCTGTTGAGTTTGGTGGACGATCTTGCCAGGGATGCCGGCTGGATGGTCGTCAACATCGATGTCACCGTGATTGCCGAAGCACCGAAGATCAACCCGCATTCCGCCGCGATGCGGGCGGAATTGAGCCGTTGTCTCGATCTCGACGAGGGGGCCATCAGCCTTAAGGCGACGACCAACGAGGGCATGGGTTTCGTCGGCCGGGGTGAAGGCATCGCCGCGATCGCTACCGCGATGATCGCGCCGCTCGATGGCCTGAGCGAATGAGGGTCCTCCTGCAGCGGGTGAGCCAGGCCAAGGTCATCGTCGAGGGCCAGGTCCGCGGCGAGGTTGGACGCGGCCTGCTGCTCCTGGTGGCGATCGCTCCCGACGATACCGATCTCGATCTCGAACGGATGGCCAGCAAGATCGTCAACCTTCGGATTTTCGAAGACGATGGCGGGAAGATGAACCGGTCGGCGCTGGACGAGATCGGCGACGAACGTGACGCATCCTTTGGGCTGCTGGTCGTATCCCAGTTCACGCTCTACGCCGATGTGCGGAAAGGTCGGCGGCCCAGCTTCGTGGGTGCCGCACCACCGGGGGTCGCCGCACCGATGATCGATCGGTGGGCGGGGATGCTGGCGGCTCAGGGATTTCGGGTCGAGCAGGGCGTGTTTGGCGCGGATATGGCGGTGCACCTGATCAATGACGGCCCGGTCACCTTGTGGCTCGACAGTGCCGATTTGGGTTACGCGGCGTCGATCGCGAGGGAAGGGAGGTAACCCGCCACGATGGACGAAAGGGCGAATGGTCCCGAACTTCCCGGGTCCGGCGACGCACCACCATCCAATGCAGAATATCGTCCGATCCCCACCGACGGTCTTGGCGAGTCGATGCCGGACTGGCTGCAGCGACCTCCCGCCTGGCGTGGGATGACGGTTCGGGAACCGGCACAGCACGACCTGCCGCCACCGGACACGTCCGTGATCGACCCGCGGACGATGCTGGAGCTCGGCGACCTGCCGGTGTGGCTGCAACGCATCGCCGCCCGGTCCATGGGGTCGGAAGCGACAGGAGCTCAGGACGTGGAGCCTGGGCTCACCGACCCGACTGAACCCACCGGACAGGATGTATCGTCGTCTCCACCTGAGCCGGCACCGGACCCAGGGACACTAACCCTTGGGACATCCGAGGAGGCAGTCCTCAGGCGAAAGCACACGCTGGCGCCCGTTTCGGGGCCGTACTCTCCGAAGATCATGTTCCGGCCCTCGTCGCAAGAACGACATACCGCGTGGTGGACATCGCGGGCGGCGCTGGCTGCCTTGGCTGCGCTCGTCGTCTTCCTCATCGTTTGGCTCGTTCTCGTTGCGACCTGACCGAACTGGAACGCCTCGCATGTGCGCGGATCTCCCCGCCGTCGATGACTGCCCGTGGGCCGTGCTCGTTATCCTCGGCGCAAGCGGAACCGGAAAATCGACGGCGGCGCGGAATATCGCACGCCGCCATGGCGTGCCGTGGATGCAAGTGGACGACCTCCGGCTCGCCCTCCAGTACAGCCAGGTCACCGTGCCCGAGCGAAGCGATCGGCTCTACTTTTTCGAACGGACGGCAGATGTCTGGATGTTGCCGATCGAGGATCTGGTCCGCGGATTCGTCGATGTTGCCGAGTTGATGGTGCCCGCCGTCCGGGTCGTGATCGACAGCCACGTCGTGACGAACGTGCCGCTTGTGCTGGAGGGGGATGGCGTCCTGCCGGCACTGGTCGATGATCCCGTGATCAGGCCTCATGTCCAAGATGGGCGAGTGCGATTCTGCACGGTCGTGGCTGAGAACAGTGACGAGCTGTTCGACAACATGCTCGACCGGGGCCGGGGTATGGACGAAGGCGATGTCGAGCGCCACCGGCGGCATGCCGGCGTGAATGCCGCCTTCGGGTCCTGGCTGACCGACCGTTCGCGGGAGCACCGCATTCCGGTCGTTGTTTCCCGGCCTTTCATGACCCTGCCAGACCGGATCCTTGCGGCCACCGCAAGCGTGCCCCCGCGATCCTGAGGGATGCCCTTGCGCCACCCGTCGTTCCGGGGAAAATGTCGGGCAATGCCGTCAACGTGGTCGAATCCCGGAAGGCGTATCCATGAGCCGCAAGAACCCGAACATCCTGCTCATCACCAGCGACCAGCAACACTGGACGGCCCTCGGTGTGATCAACCCCAGGATCAGGACACCGGCGCTGGACCGGCTGGCTCGCGAGGGAACCCGGTTCGATCGCGCCTATTGCCCGAGTCCGGTCTGCTCTCCGTCGCGGTCATCGATCATCACCGGGATGTATCCCTCGGTGCACGGCTGCTGGACGATCGGAGTGAAGCTTGGGGAGGATGTGCCA
>CADCWI010000074.1 GCA_902806355.1 uncultured Thermomicrobiales bacterium
CGCCGTTCTCGTCCTGCTCGAACCGGCCACACCAGTCCTTCAGGTGAACGTGCGTGATCCGGCTCCGATAGGTTTCGAGCACTTCAACGATATCGCTGCCCCCTTTGGCGATCTGGCCGGTATCGGGGGCAAACCCGACGAGCGTTGGATCGGTCAGGCGGAGGATGGTGTCGATCTCCTCGCGCGTCTCCACGGCGGTCCCGGTATGCGGGTGCAACGACGCGGCGAGCCCGATCCCCACCGCGTACTCACCGATCCGGTTCAGCGCCTCGGCGAGCCTGCCCATGCGGTCGGAATCCAGGCCACCGTCCGGGCGCGATCCTCCCTGGAGCACGAGCGCACTCGCCCCAATCTCCCGAGCGGCGTCGGCTTCCCGCCGGGCCGATTCCAGGTCCGCATCGGCATTGGCGGGGTCGATCCACTCCTTGTAGCAATAGGCCGCGCTGGTCGGGATCCCGTAGCGCTCCACCAGCGCGCGATATCCGCCGGGCCGGCTGTTCCACTCCAGGATGGTCGTGGCAAACGTCTCGAAGCTCGTGTAGCCAAGCTCGGCCGTGTCCCGGTAGGCAGTTTCGACGTCCCCGGGAATGCCCCAGGTGATTCCCGTATGGCCAATCTTCATCACGCAGTCCTTGTCGTGTCCGCGCCGGTGGTGGCCGCCATGCCATCCTGCGCAAAGGGCGCCAGGTAGCCCGCCAGGGTCGTCCGGCACCAGGCGACCGAATCGGCGAGCCATTCGAAATAGTCCTCGTTGGGCGGCATCCAGCCGATCTCGATGGACAGGATGAGTTCGTCCGCGAATGACGACTCCGAGAGGATACGCGCGACCTCGTCAAGCCGGCAGTGGCCGCGCCCAAGCGGCGCCCCCACGATCTTGCCGCCATCCGGGGTTACCGGGCTGATGAACATGTCCTTGAAATGGGTGGCGTAGCAGACGTCGGCGCAGGCGTGCGCGGCATCGACCGGATCCTCGATCACCAATGGGCAATTGCCGGTATCGAGCTTGATGCCCAGGGCCGGCGAGCCGATCGGTCGGACGACATGCTCCATCAGGTCCGTCACCCGGTAGTCGGCGTGATTCTCGAAGCCCAGCTTCAGGCCCTCTTCGGCGGCGATCTCGACCATCGGCGCGACGCCGGTCCGGATCATTTCCATCTGGCGCTCGAACGACGGATCGTCGACAAAGCGGTTGATCGAGAACGGCATGCCCCCGACCCCAACGACGCTCACGCCGAGTTGCCTGGCCTTGCGGGCAAAGGTCCTGAACTCCTCCGGATCCTTTGTCGGGTTCGAGAAGTCGTCACCGTAATCAGCGGAGATGGCCACGCCGTGCCGGGCCAGGAGGTTGCCAATCCGGTCCATCTCGTTCGGGTCGTCCAGATAGGGCGCCAGATTTCCTTCGATCGCGTCGAACCCCATCTCCCGGCAGCGGGGAATGAACCAGCCCAGGGGATCGTTGGAATCGACTACCGGTTGGTCCCGGCGTTGGTAGAACTGGATCGGCCGACCCGCCGTGCTCGCCAGTGGCCGCCCGCTGCTGTAGTACCGCGGGCGGGCGGCATGATTGATGAACTCAAACGCGGCAAAACCCAGTTTCATGCCTGTTTCTCCCGGTCTAGTTCAGCTCGATCTCGCCGGCCGCCAGCATGGCCTCCAGGGGGGATTCGCGCACCTCCAGCGGCAGGTGAACGATCCGTCGCTGTCGCGCCGATTCATAGATCGCGTTGACGATTTCCAGATCCGTGCGGCCGGATTCGCCGCTCAGCCGGTGCGGCGCGCCGGATTCGATCGTGGCAATCAGGTCGTCCAGGGCCTGTTCCATCGCTCCCTCAAGCGTGGATGGTGGGAGGATCTCGATCGCGCCGGTATGCCGCTGAACCCGGATCCGGCTGCCGTCCGCGAAGGGCCGGTCCCCGCTCAGCTCGATCCGCCCGCCCGTTCCGTCGATCGAGAAGCGCTGATACCCCTCACGAGCCAGGTTGCCCATTTCCAGATGCCCGCGAACGCCGTTCTCGAAGAACACGATCGCGCTCGATCCCGATTCGACGTGATGGCCATACCGCATCCGGGTCTGGTTGAACTCGATCGTCCCCATCCCGTCCGGGCTGACATCGCCTTTTGGCGTCATGTCGATCGCGCCGAACACCGAGGTCACCGGGGCGTCGTTGTTGAGAAAGCGGGTCATGTCGATCAGGTGCGTGCCGTCCGTCAGGGCGTCACCAGCGCAGATGCCGGTGATCAGGGTCAAGTCGCCAATGGCTCCTTCCGCGATCAGTGCTCGCGCCTGAACGTAGCTGTCCACATAGCGGCGCTGGTGGTTGACGATCAGTACCGCGCCGGCGGCTTCCGCGGCACGAACCATCCGGTCGGCTTCGGAGAGGTGGACCGACATCGGCTTTTCGCTCCACACCCCCTTGACGCCGGCCGCGAACGCCGCTTCCGCGAGCTCGGCATGGAGCGGTGGCCAGGTGCAAATGCTGACGAGATCGGGTTTCTCCTTCTCCAGCATCAGGAGCGCATCGGCGTACATCTGCTCCACGCCAAACTCCTGCGCAAAGGCCGCGCGGGCGCCGTCGACCACGTCGGCGCCCGCGACAAGCTCGACGTTCCCCGCCGCCGTATAGGCGTGTGCGTGTCCCCGGCTCATCTTGCCGCAGCCGATGACAGCGGCACGGTACCTGTGACCGTCCATCGCTACCTCCCCAGGGCGATAATCGATAATTGATAATATCGTAGTGTGTTGTGCGCCAAAGTCAACAACGTTCCCGGGCTCGTGGCTTGCGATGAGCATGCCGTGAGCGGGAATGACGTCATGGTGGGCACATATTGACAGACCAATCCTGTTCCCACTATCGTGTAGCCTGACTGTATTAGCGATTATCGATGGAATGATCCATGGCGAAGAGTGCGGCCGATTCGCGCCGCGTTCCCTTTAAGGTCAGCCCGGCATTGCGCCACGACGTGCGTAATCATCTCCGGAACCAGATCTTCGAAGGAACGCTGCAGCCCGGAGTTCGCATCGTCGAATCGCGTCTCGCGCGCGAACTGGGAATCAGCCAGACTCCGGTTCGGGAGGCACTCCGGGAACTCGAACAGATGGGCCTGGTCGTTTCCTATCCCAACCGTGGCTCGTCGGTACGGAGGATCGAACCACAGGACGCCGCCGAGATGTACACGTTGCGTGCCCATCTCGAGGCCATGGCCATCCAGCTTGCGCTGCCGCGGCTGTCCGATGACGATCTGGCGACGCTCGACGGTCTCATCGACGGCATGATCGACGCGGGCGACAATCAGGATCCCGAGCTCCTGACGCAACTGGACACGCAATTCCACGAATTCATCCTGGAACGATCCGGACACCGGTTGCTCCTGCAGACGTGGCAGAGCATCAGCCCGCTGAACTGGACCATGATGACGGTTGTCCGGCTCAGGGACCGGAACCTGAGGGAACTTGCCGAGCGGCATCGTCTGATCGTTGAGGCGTTGCGGGCGAGGGACCCGGCGCAAGCCGAGCAGGCGGTTCGCGACCACGTCCTGGTGCTTGGAGAAAAGGTGGTTCGAGATCTCGAAACGATCGCCGAGGCTCGCGACAATGAAAGGACGTTGAATGGGTCGCCTGGATGACCGGATTGTGCTCGTCACCGGCGCCGGCCGGGGGATTGGCCGGGGAATCGCCGAATGCGTTGCCCGCGAAGGCGCCCATGTGGCCGTCAACTACGCGCAGGGCAAGGCGACGGCCGAACAGGTCGCGGAGTCGATTCGCGGTCTCGGCCGGAACGCCATCGCCGTTCAGGCCGATGTCTCGGACCGCCAGCAGGTCGAGGCCATGGTGACGACGGTGTCGGAGCAACTCGGCCCGATCGATGTGCTCGTGAACAACGCCGGGATCGAGTCCATCGTGCCCTTCCTGGAGCTGGACGATGCCGAATGGGAACGGGTCACCGCCACCAACCTCAAGGGCCCGTGGCTGGTCGGCCAGATCGTGGCCCGGGACATGGTCGCCCGCGAGAAGGGTGGCGCCATCGTCAATATTGGTTCCATCCAGGCCGGGATGGTGTTCCCGGGCCGTACGCATTACGCGCCCACCAAGCGCGGCATCGAGGCGTTGACCACCAACATGGCGGTCGAGCTGGCGCCCCACGGGATCCGGGTCAACTGCCTCCACCCCGGGCTGTTCGACACCGACATGACGAAGTGGGTAATGGACGATCCGGACATCCTGCCCCAGGTCCTCAAGAACATTCCCCTGGGCCGGGCGGCGCAACCCAGTGAAATGGGGCCCGCCGTCGTGTTCATGGCGAGCGATGACGCCAGTTATGTCACTGGGCAATCCCTGTATGTCGACGGGGGAATGCTTGTCCTTTGAACGGGTGCGATACCCCTTTCGTGCCATGCCGTCGCACCGCCCCGTGCCAACCTGTCGCCGGAGCCGGCCATCCTGATCGGGAGGGAGTACCGTGTCCACGCGCCTGATTGACCTGAGCATGCCGGTCGACAACGACATGGTGACGTTTCCGAAGATCATCCAGCCACGGCTGGAGATGTATCAGGACTGGAAGGAATACGCCGAACAGATCGGCGCCGCCGAGCACGGCGTGGATTGGCTCACCGCAACGTACCGCGTCGAGCTCAGCGATCATGTCGGCACCCACATGGATTCGCTTCGTCACCTGCGCGACGACGCTCCCGGGCCGGAGCAGATCCCGCTCGAGTATTGCTACGGCGATGGGGTGGTGCTTGATTTCCGGCACAAGGAAGCGGGATCGGGTATCACCGCCGACGAGGTCCGGGAGGCGCTCGGAAACATCTCCTACACGCT
>CADCWI010000075.1 GCA_902806355.1 uncultured Thermomicrobiales bacterium
GCCTGCAGCGTTCAGTCTTCGTGAGTGGCGCCTATCAGGTGCTTTCTTACGTGGTCGCCGTGCTGACGGCGATGCTGCTGTTCGGCATGTTGTTCCGAGTCGTGCCGAACGCGCGGCAACGGGTGGAGGACGTGCTTCCCGGAGCGTTGGTGACGTCGACGTTATTCGTCATGCTCGTGCAGGTCTTCCCCCTGTACTTCCGGATCACGCGCGACCTGAACGGCGCCGGGTCGATCTTCGCACTGCTTCCGCTCCTGCTGGCGTGGTTTTACCTGCTCGCTCACTTCATGCTGTTCGGGGCGTTCGTCAACGCGACGTATCAGGACTTCCGGCGTCAGCGGATTCTGCTGCACAGACAGCGGTCAACTCACGCAGGTGTGTCATCTGAGGTGAGCGGCGAAAGGCGTGGCCAATCTGGTCGACGGAAAGCGGGCTCGGGATAGGAGTAAAAACCCGAACCGCTCTTCTCGCCAAGCGCTCCCCGGTCGACGTGGGCGTGCAGCGTCGAGGAGCGACGATCGGTGGGGTCCTGGCTGAGCGCGATGTAGCTGTCCTCGATGTCGGCAACGACATCGAGCCCGACCTGATCCATCATGCCGAACGGTCCGATCGAGGTTCCCCAGAACAACGCCCAGAGCCGGTCGACGTCCCCCGGCGTGGCGTGGCCCGCATCGACGACGGCCAGCGATTCCCGCTTCACGGCGCGCCAGATGCGATTGATGATGAATCCCTTGCTCTCGCCGTGAACGACGGCGGTGAAGAGACCGAGTGAACGGCCGAAGTCTTCCATCACCTGCATCGTCTCCGGGGTCGTCGCGCCGCAGCTCATGAGCTCGACGGCCGAGCGGTCCCAGAACTCGGTGAAGAAATGCAGGTTGACCAGCTTGCCAGGATTGGCGACGACATCGGCCAACGCCGATGACGGGATGGACGAGCTGTTCGTCGCGAGCAACGCGTTCGGGTTCAGCTCGCCGATCTGGGCGAAGACCTCCCGTTTCGTCTGCAGGTGCTCACGCACCGCCTCGATCACGAGGTCAGCGTCGTGCACGGCGTCGGCGAGCGTGCTGACCGGCGTGATTTGCGCCAGCACGGCGTCCAGGTCCCACGCCAGGCGACCGCGAGCGATCACGGGTCCAAGCATCTCTCGCAGGCGGTCGATCGCGCGGTCGGCCGCTCCGGGCACGACATCGTACAGACGCACCTCTCGCCCGCTGGCGGCCGTCATCGCCGCGATCTGGGCCCCGAGGGTTCCAGCGCCGACCACGGCGGTTACGGAGATGACGCGATCGGGGGACATGCTGGAGTCGGTCAACACCTACTGCTCCTCGCGAGCTCTCGAACGAATCTCATCCGTGGCACAGTACCAGAAACGTCTCCGCCGACCGCACACCATCGCTCGAAGTTGGACGATGAGGGGAGCCCTCCAAGGATCGTCGGCGAGCGTCCACTGTTTCGGATTTTCCATCGATCGGCGTGTTCGATCAACACGGCTCTTGACTTCTGGAGAACGGCCCCCTAGGGTATGGAACAGGGATCCGGAGCTTCCGGGCCTTTACTTGAGTCGTGAGTTCACAGGAACGGGCATGCACAGCGATTTCCTCAGAATCACACCGCCCCTCGGTGATGACCTCTGGGAAGAGTGCGCCCGGAAGCGATGTGTGCCTGACTGAACGTCATGAACAGCACACGCCCCCGATGCCACGCCCTCCCGGTTGATCACAGCCAGGAGGGATTTTTTTGTGGTCTTCGAGTGGTCACATGGCGGGCTGATGCATGGTGGAAGTCCAGGCGACGAGAAGGGAAACGGTCGATGATCAGCACCAATCTTTAACTCCCGGCGGCGCGGGCGCCACCGTGACGCCACTTCGGCACAGGCGACTATCCGCGATCAGACATGCACGAGGTCCTTCCATATGCATCCATCAGTAGTCCAGAACGCCCAGTTTGCGCTGGAAACTCGCAACCTCGAAAAACGCTTCAAGAAGAAACGCAACGAGTATTCGCACGCGCTGAAATCAGTCTCGCTCAGCGTCGAACGCGGCGAGGTCGTCGGGATCCTCGGACCGAACGGTTCCGGCAAGAGCACACTCGTCCGCGTGCTGTCGACCCTAACGCTGCCCGACGCCGGCGAGGTCGAGATTTTCGGCATGGACGCCGTCAAGCATCCGCGCGAGGTTCAGCGCTACATCAACCGGGTCAGTGTCGAGGCGAGCTTCTTCAAGAAACTGTCCTCGATGGAGAACCTGATCTTCGGCGCCAAGTTGTACGGCGTGTCGGATCGGGAGAGCCGGCCACGGATCCGGACGATTCTCGAGAGCATCGGATTCGACTTCGCCCGCGTCAACGAGCCGATGGAGCACCTCTCGCGAGGCATGCAGCAGAAGATTGCTCTCGCGCGAGCGTTGTTGACGAGCCCGATGCTGATGCTGCTCGATGAGCCGACGACTGGCCTCGATCCGCGCAGCAAGAAGGATGTCCAGGCATTGATCCGCTCGATCCGGGCCGATCATGAGTCGTCGATCCTGCTCTGCACCCACGACATGGGCGAAGCAGAGGAGCTGTGCGACCGGATCGGGATCCTGCTCAATGGGGAACTGATCGCGCTCGATACAGCGGATGGCCTGAAGCGCCGGTACCAGCAGGATGGACAGCTGCCGTCGCTGGAGGAGGTCTTCATGCTGGCGACCGGGACGACGCTCGAAGAGGCCGAGTTTGCCGGCGATGACGATAAGGACGCGAAGGACAAGGAGAACGCCAAGGAACCGGTCGCCGCTTGACCGGGACGATCGGCAACATTGCCGTGATACGGAAGAAGGCAGGACACATCATGCAGGCAACGAACCCGCAGTTCGCCAAACCGGGGTGGATGCGGGAGCTGATCGCGATCTGGGGATACGCCCAGCGCAACTACTTCCTGAGCAAGCGCTACTTCATGTGGGAAGTGGTCTGGCTCATCTACACGACGATCAACGCGCTGACGATCGGGTTCATCGGTGTCAACTTCAGCGGGGATGATGCGGCCCGGAACACCACGTTCCTGCTGATCGGGACGCTCCTCTGGAGCTACCTCTCGATGATCTTCGATCTCCTGTCGGAAACCGTTTCCTGGGAGCGCTGGGAAGGCACGATCGAGTACACGTTCATGAGCCCGGCAAGCCGCGTCTCGCAGCTCGTTGGAATGGGGATCTACGCGATCGCCTACGGGATCGTGCGCACGATCGTCATGCTCGGTGCGATCTCGCTGTTCTTCGACATGACGCTCGGTGGCGCCAACTTCGCCGGGGCGCTCGCGCTGCTGGCGATCTGCAGCATCTCGCTGGTCGGCTTCGGGATGGTGGCGGCGGTCATGCCGCTCCTCTCACCGGAAAAGGGCCAGCAGGTGACGAGCATCTTCACCGCGGTGCTGCTGTTGGTCTCGGGCATCTACTACAGCATCGAGGTTCTGCCGGGGTGGATGCAGCCGCTGGCCGTGATCTCGCCGATGTACTACGCGCTGGACGGAATCCGGGAGATGCTGCTGGAAGGAGCCAGCTTCGGCTCCCAGTGGCACAACACCTGGCCACTGCTGATCATGGGCTTGATCTTCCCGCCGCTGGGCATGTGGCTCTTCCAGCGTGGCGAGCACTTCGCCAAGCGGACGGGCAGGCTCAAGCGGAGTGGATGACGTGCCTGGCCACGAAGTCCCCCCTGGACATTCTGTTCAGGGGGGTGCCGCCGACGGCGACCGTGCCCGGCGGCTGGATGCCGTGCTGCGAGCGAGCGAGCTGAATCCCGCCGTCCTGCCCTTCGGGATCGAAAGCCATTCCAACGACACCTACCTGATCCACGATCCGGCCCATGGTGCGTCGGTGCTGCGCATCTGCTACCGGGGAGACATTGATCGGCTGCTGAGGGAGGCGGCGATCGGACGGCACCTTCCGCCAGAAATCGGGTATCCCGAGATTCTCGCGTCGGGACGGGCAGCCGCGAACAATTGGGACCTCACCTGGTCGCTCTCACGTCAGCTCCGCGGAACGACATTGCTCGATGCCTGGCCCGGGTTGTCCAGGGCCCAACGACGCCGGGCCACTCGATCGGCCAGCGATGCCCTTCGGGCGCTGCATGCCTGGCGCCCGCCGGACGCGCTGGTCTCGAGCCTGGCATGGCCGTCCAGCCCCGCGTTGACCACGCCTGAGCTCGTGATCGGAGCGAGCATCCATCCGGTACCGATCGAGCGGGCGGGTCTGCTCATTGAGGCGCTCAAAATGCGAGTCGGCCTGGATGTGGCAATGGTGGATGCCGCCAGGAACGAGATCGAGCGGCTGGATGATCTCGCGCCGATGGTGGACGATCCGGCGACCGGCGGCCTGATCCATGGCGACCTGCACCTCAGCAACATCTGGTGGAGCGAACGCGGCAAGGCGGGGCTGATCGATCTGGAGTGGGTGCGCTTCGCTCCGCCATGGGTCGACCTGGCACGGCTCCAGGAAAACGCCGACGCCGACGAGGCACTAGGGCTCGACGCACATGTCGAGTTCATGGG
>CADCWI010000076.1 GCA_902806355.1 uncultured Thermomicrobiales bacterium
TTCTGAAACTGACGTCACCCGGAGTCCCGGATCTCTATCAGGGCACGGAGTTGTGGGACGACAGCCTGGTCGATCCTGACAACCGGCGCCCGGTCGATTTCGACGTCAGAGCGGCGTTGCTGGCCTCTGGTGACGACGCGGGGTCGCTCTGGAATCATCGCCGGAATGGCACGGTCAAGCTGGCAGTGACGAAGAGGCTTCTGGAAGTGCGTGCCAGGCATCCGGACCTCTTTGCGGCCGGTGATTACACGCCGCTCTCGATAAGCGGTGACCGGCAGCGCCACGCCGTCGCGTTCTCGCGTCGGCGGGAACGCGAGCAGGTGCTTGTGGTCGTGGCCCGGCTGACTGCTGGTCTCGATCCCGGTGGTGGTGACGGTCCATGGGCGAATACCCGGATTGTTTTGCCCGACCACGCGGGGGATTCGTCCTTCACTAATGTCCTGACAGGGGCGACGCCGACCATCGCAACGGGCGACGACGGCCAGCCAACCTTCATGCTCTCGGAGCTTTTGTCCCCGCTGCCCGTTGCGGTTTTAGTGTCATCGAGTCCCGAGGGAGGAGACGCGCTGTGAGTGATCGCTGGCGGCCGTCAGCCGGCGCGAATCCTGGTCCTGAAGGGGTGGAGTTCACCGTCTGGGCCCCGAACGCTGAATCGGTCGAGGTCGAGGTGCTGCGGCCCGATCACGATGTGCCCGGAAGCGTGACGCTGGAACGTGGAGCCGGCGGATGGTTCCAGGGCGTCGATCCGCGCGCTGGCGCGGGAACACGCTACGGATTCCGGCTGGACGGCAACGCCGCCCTTCCCGATCCGTACTCGCGGTTCCAGCCGGACGGCGTGCATGGGTTGTCCGAGGTGATCGATCCGTTCGCTTACCGCTGGGGTGACGACGACTGGACCGGGATCGTCAACGACAACCTGGTCATCTACGAGCTGCATGTCGGCACGATGACCGAAGCCGGCACCTTCGAAGGAGTCATTGGTCAGCTTGACGCTCTCGCCGACCTCGGCATCAACCTGGTCGAGCTGATGCCGGTCGCGCAGTGCCCCGGAGACCGCAACTGGGGCTACGATGGCGTCGATCTCTTCGCGCCTTCCCACGCCTATGGCCGCCCCGATGATCTCCGCCGGCTGGTGGACGAGGCGCATCGGCGGAAGATCGGTGTCATCCTCGACGTCGTCTACAACCATCTCGGCCCGGAAGGGAACTATCTCCACGCCTATGCCGATGCCTACTTCACCGACCGGCATCCCACGCCGTGGGGCGACGGGTTCAACTGGGACGGCCCGGAGAGCGGGCCGGTCCGGCAGTTCGCGATCGACAATGCATGCTCCTGGATTGCGGAATACCATATTGACGGATTCCGCATGGACGCCACCCATGCCCTGATCGATGACGGCCCGGTGCATATCGTGCAGGAGTTGACCGAACGGGCGCGGGCGCTGGCCGCCCCCCGGTCGATCGTCGTCTTCGCGGAAGACGGCCGTCACGAGATCACCCGTGCCCGACCCCTGGAGCGGGGAGGGGAAGGACTCGACGGGATCTGGGCCGACGAGTTTCACCACGAGATGCGGGTGCTGCTGACGAACGCCCGCGAGAACTACTACGCGTCCTATACCGGGACCACCACCGCCATCGCAACCAAAATCACCACCGGGATGGAACAGAATATCTCGAGGGAGGGTCACCCGGTCGGAACGCTGATCACCGCGGATGACCCGGCCGCCGCGTTCGTCTTCTGCATCCAGAATCACGATCAGGTTGGGAACCGGCCGTTTGGGGACCGGCTTCATCACGAGATCAGCCTCGACCGCTATCTCGTCGCCTCGGCCCTGCTCCTGTTCTCGCCGGAGACGCCCCTCCTGTTCATGGGACAGGAGTTCGCGGCCTCGTCACCATTCCTGTACTTCACCGATCATCCAGAGGAACTCGGTCGCCTGGTCACGGAAGGGCGCCGCAACGAGTTCGCCGGGTTCCGGGCGTTCCACGACGAGCGGTTGCGTGAGACGATTCCGGACCCGCAGTCGCGTTCGACGTTCCTGCGCTCGAAGCTCGACACCACCGGGCGCGAGGTAAATGCGGGCGTGCTCTCCCTGTACACCACGCTGATCCGGATGCGGCGGAGCGACCCCGTACTCCGTCTCAACGACCGTTTGCGGACATCCGCCCATGGCGTTACCGCCGAAGTGGTGCTCGTTCACCGCTGGGCGGGGGCCGAGCATCGCCTCCTGGTCGCAAACTTCGGCAGCGCGATCACGCTTCCCGCCGCCGGTGATGCCTGGAACGCTGTTCCAGGGCTGGACAATGCGAGTCTGTTGCTCACGACGTCCGACCGGCAATTCGGCGGTACCCCCGGCATTCCGAGGATCGAGCGGGACGGCACAGGCTGGGCGGTCACGGTACCGGGCCGGTCGGCAACGATCTGGTCGCTCACGACATAGCAAAGGCGCTCGCCCCATCCGGAGCGAGCGCCTTCGCGGTAGTGTGCAGTTGAGAACGAAGCTAGTCGGCGGCCGGGGCTTGGCGGCTGGCCTCGGCCTCGGTGATCGCCTTCCACACGCGCTGCGGGGTGAACGGGATGTCGAGATGCGTGATGCCCCACGGCTCGAGCGCGTCAATCACGGCGTTGGCGGTCGCCGGCGTCGAACCGATGGTCGCGGCCTCGCCGATTCCTTTCGCCCCGAGTGGATTCAGGTAGGTGGGCGTCTCGGTGTGGTGAGACTCGAACTCCGGAAAGTGGTGCGCCCGGGGAAAGGTGTAGTCGTTGAGCGTCCCCGAGATCAGTTCGCCGGATTCGTCGTATTCCATCTCCTCGAACAGCGCCTGCCCGATACCCTGGGCCAGACCACCATGCACCTGGCCGGTGACCAGCATCGGGCTGATGATCTTGCCGCAGTCATCGACCGAGACATACCGCAGGAACTTAATATCCCCGGTCTCGGGAAGGACTTCGACAACTGCAAAATGGGTGCCGAACGGGAACGTGGTGCCTGCGGGCCGGAAGAAATCAGTCGTTTCGAGACCGGGATCGAAGTCCTTGGGAAGCGAACCGCCATAGGCCGCCTCAGCAACCTCGGCGAGCGTCATCCCGCGACTGGGCACCCCCTTGACGCGGTACGTGCCGTCTTCCAGCTCGATGTCGTCGACGGCAGCTTCAAGGAGATGCGCGGCGATTTGACGGGCTTTCTCGCGAATCTTGTCCAGCGACAGCATTAGCGCCGCGCCACCGACCGCAAGGCCGCGACTGCCCATCGTGCCGTTGCCCTGGGGGGTGTTCCCCGTGTCCCCGTGTTGGACAACGACATCCTCGAACGAGGCGCCGATGTTGTCGGCGGCAAGCTGGGAAAAGGTCGTCTCCTGACCCTGGCCATGGGGCGAGATACCGGTGAAGATCGTCACCGCGCCGCTGGGCTCGACCCGGACGGTCGAACTCTCCCACGGCCCGAACCCGCAGATTTCGACATAACTCGCGAGGCCGATCCCGATGTAGCGACCCTGCTTCCGGGCCTCGGCCTGCTCGCGGCGGAGGGCGTCGTACCCGACGATCTCGATCGCCTTGTCGAGGGGTTTTTCGTAATCGCCGGAGTCGTATTGCGGTCCGGCAAGCGTGTCGAACGGAAACCTGTCGGGCTTGATGAAATTGACGCGGCGCACCTCGACCGGGTCGACGCCTGTGACATCGGCGACCAGATCGGCGACGCGCTCGATGTAGTAGGCGGCCTCGGGCCGGCCGGCACCCCTGTACGCCCCGTTGGCGGCGGTGTTGGTGTAGACCGTCTTTACGACATAATCGAGAGCCGGGATGTCATAGCAGCCCGTTGACATGATCCACGTCGAGGAGCCAAGATCGAGCCCCTTCGGCCACGCTCCGCCATCGACGTACACGCGACCCCGCAGACCAAGAATCTTGCCCGTGGCGTCGGCGGCCACCTCGACATCGGCCCACTGGTTGCGCCCGTGGCTGCTGGCGAGCATGTTCTCGGAGCGCGTCTCGATCCATTTGACCGGCCGCTTGAGCATGTAGGCGAGGCCGGAGACCAGGTAATCCTCGGGATAGGCGCCGATTTTCTGGCCGAAGCCGCCGCCGACCTCGGGCGCGATGCAGCGCACCATGTTCTGGCTGATCCCGATCGCGGTGGCGATCGAGTTCCGGTTCCAGTGCGGCGCCTGGGTGGATGTCCACACGGTCAGCCCGCGCGTGATCGGATCGATCGTGGCGGCGACGGCGCGCGTCTCCATCGGCACCGCATTCAAGCGCTGGCTCCGGATACGCGCTTTCGTGGTGAATGCGGCATTGGCGAACGCGGCGTCGATGTCCGTTCCACGCTTGCCTCCGACCGTCGCGCCGATGTTGTTGGGAACCTGATCGTAGAGTTGCGGCGCCCCGTCTTCCATCGCAGCGAAGACATCGGTCACGACGTCGAGCATCTCCACGTCGAGCTCAACGAGTTCGGCGGCGTCGACCGCCTGGGCACGGCTCGCGGCGACGACCACGGCGACCGGCTCACCAATGTATCGCACCTTGTCGATGGCCAGCGGATGGATGGGCGGCACGTGAATCTCGTCGTTGTCGTCGCCCTCGCCCGTCGTCTCGTCCTGCGTTTCGGTGTCGGACCTCTTCAGGATGCGGTTCAGCGTTGCGCCGGTGATCACGGTGACGACACCGGGAGCGGCCTCGGCGGCCGATACATCGACGCCCTTGATGACACCATGGGCATATGGGGAGCGGAAGATCGCGGCGTGCAACATGCCGGGGATCTGCACATCGTCGACGTATGTCGACGAGCCCGTAATCAGCCTTGGATCTTCCTTGCGCCGGACGCGCGCGCCAACCATCTTGCTCATGACCATGGTGTCAAAGGCTCCCGTCTCGAATGTCGTGCTGGCTGTCGTTTCGCTGAGGAGTCGGAAGTATCGCCCGGGATCTTCGCTCGTTCTCGCGGCCCGGGGCATCAATTGTCGTCGCGAGTCCACGACCGGTCAAACGATACGGATACGGGTTGGGGTGCTCGGTTCCGAGGCAGAAGCGCGGGCCTGACGATGAACCGGGCGTCACGGATCGTCGTCCCTTGCGGCGCCGAGCCGGCTCGTCGGCGTATCGGTGACGCCCGAGGGAGTGCCGCCATTGACTGGCACGTCGCTCAGCCTCAACCAGCCACGGCGAAGGGCGGTCACCACGGCCTGGGTGCGATCGTTCACCGCGAGCTTGCGCAGAATCGACGTCACGTGATTCTTGACCGTCTGGGGACTGATCCCAAGTGCCTCGCCGATGGCAGCGTTGGTCATGCCGTCACTGACCTTGCCGAGGATTTCCAGCTCCCTCTCGGTCAAGGGCATGAACGCAGTGGACAGCGCGACGTCAGCGACGGTGCTGTTGCGGAACTGTTCGAGAACACGTGCGGCAACATAGGGTTTGCTGAGAAGTTGCTCGTTGATGACGTATTCGCCAGTCGCGGATCGCCGGATCAACGTCACCAGCGCCTCTTCTCCTACATCCCGGCCGGAGTAGGCTGACGCTCCAGCGCGGATTGCCGCGAACAGTTCGTCGTCGCTCTCACTGGCCGCGATTACGACGACCGCGATGGCGGGATGCCGGCGGCGAAGCTCATTGGCAAGCTCGATGCCTGGAGCGTCGGACACCGTCGTGCCGACGAGCGCCACATCGGGCTGGACGGCATCGGCCAGGCGATACGCGTCCCTGGCTGTCTCGGCGCTACCGGCGGGGTGCAGGTCCGGCGTCGAATCCAGGACAGCAACAAGGCCCCGCCGGTAAAGCGCTTCCTGTTCGATCACGATGACCCGAATCTGCTCACTCATCGATGTTCTGCCCTCGCCGGGTGGGTGAGCGTGCTGGCAGTACGGAAACGGATGACCAGGGAGGTTTCCGGCACCTGCGTTACTTCAGCTGAATCGGCTGTTCCCCGCCAGCCTTGAGCGAGCGAGGATCGGTGCAGTGCAGCCAACCACCGTCATCATATACGAACGTATACGGCTTGTGGCGAGGGAGGCCCATCCGGCAGGCAGGGCATCCCTACTGGGTGGTGGCGTGTTTGCCGAGTCCTTCCGGCGCCGGGCCGCTCCGGACCAGGCCGGTAATGGCGATCAGGGTCAGCAGATACGGCAGCGCGACGAGCAGATCGGACGAGACCGGGAAGTTCGAGGTCGCCTGAGCCTGGATCTGGACGGCTGCCGCGGCGCCGAACAGGAGCGTTGCACCCAGCGCGCCGAACGGCGTCCAGCCACCGAAGATCACGGCCGCCAGGGCGATGAACCCCCGGCCGGCGGTCATGTCGAGGGTGAAGTAGGAAAGATCGCCGATCGAGAGAAAGGCCCCGCCCAGGCCAGCCAGGACACCGCTCAGGATGACCGCGACATAGCGATTGCGGGCGACATCGATCCCGACGCTCTCGGCCGCCTGCGGGTGCTCTCCCGCGGCCAGCACATGCAGCCCCTGGCGCGTCCGGAACAGCCCGATGTAGACCACGGGCACCAGCACCAGCGCGGCCGGGATGAGGACGTTGAGCCCGCCGAGGAACTCCAGGTCGGGCAGCCGCTCTACGGAATCCGTTCCGCCGGCCTGGCCCCAAATCAGCTGGATCAGAAACGCGGTGAGGCCGGCGGCGATCAGGTTAACCGCGGTTCCGGCCACGATCTGGTTCGCCCGCAGGGTAATGCACCAGAAGGCGTGAATCGCACCCGCGACGCCGGCGGAAAAGACCCCAAGGAGCAGGCCGAGCCAGGGGTTGCCGGTCCAGTACGTGCCCGCAACGGCGAAGAAGGCGCCGATGAGCATCATCCCTTCGAGCGCGATGTTGACGATGCCCGAGCGCTCGGAAATGAGCCCGCCCATTGCCGCGAAGATCAAGGGGGTCGCCATGCGAAAGGTGGCGGAGAGCAATGCCAGGGTGAAAAAGTCGCTCACAGGGAACCCTCGTGGTGCCGGCGAGTCAGCGGGTCGACGTGCCCGGCGCGGCTTCGATTCCAGACCCGGTCGCTCCCGAAGGGGATCGATCGCGCCCGGATGGTCCCGCCGGATCGATCAGCTGTCGGAAGAAGGGTAACCGGTTGACTGCCTCGAAAGCGGCGACGGCGAAGATTACCAGTCCCTGGAGCACCAGTACGATCTCCCGGCTCACGTCCGATTGGCTCTGCATCGCGGGTGCGCCAGCGCTGAGGAGACCAAAGAGGAGCCCGGAGAAGATGATCCCGATCGGATGGTTCCGCCCGACGAGCCCCACGGCGATCGCCGTGAAGCCAAGCCCTGGCGGCGTGCCACTGTGCCGCCCGTGAAGCCCCAGCGTTTCGCCAGCTCCAGCCAAACCCCCGAGCAGACCGGCGAGCCCCATCGCGATCGCGATCGTGCGACCCCAGTGAATGCCGCCGTACGACGCCGCGCCGCGCGAGAGGCCGACGGTCCGGAGCCGGTAGCCGAAGGTTGTCTTGAACAGCACGTACCACAGCACGAGCGCCGCCACCAGCGCGAGCACCACCCCGGCGTGCAGGCGGGTCCGCTCGAGGAGGATCGGGAGCCGGGCTCCGTCGAGCACGCGGTTCGTCCCCTGGACCTGTGGATCGACGGGCAACCAGCCCGATTGCTTCTGGATCGAGTAGGTGATGAGCCGGAAGGCGAGATAGTTCAGCATGATCGTCGTGATGACTTCGTGGGCGCCGGTGGTGGCCTTCAGCACCCCCGGGATAAGGCCCCAAATGCCACCCGCGAGCGCCGCGCCGAGGACAGCCAGCGGCAGATGCAGGGCCTGGGGGAGACCCATGTCGAGCGACCCGATCAGGCCGGCCGCAAAGCCGCCCATCACGAGCTGCCCCTCGATGCCGATGTTGAACAGCCCGGCTCTGGCGGCGATACCGAAGGCGAGCCCCCCAAGGATCAGCGGGGCGGCGTAGACCAGCGTCTCCGCTCGCCCCCGGCGGGAGCCGAGCGCCCCCTCGGCAAGGGCGCGGTACGCTTCCCACGGGTTGTGCCCGGCGATCGCGATGACGATCGCACCGACCGCCAGCGCGACCAGGACGGCGAGCACCGATCCCGCCACGTTGACCAGCGCCGCGCCGGGTCGCGCGCGCATCAGTCGGCGGCCCGCGCTGGCACGGCGTCGATGGCGCGGCCACCCATCAGCAAGCCCAACTCGGAACGGGAGACCTCGGCGCCGGCGAATTCGCCCGCGACCTTGCCGTCGAACAGGACGATGATCCG
Organism: uncultured Thermomicrobiales bacterium; assembly: GCA_902806355.1. The sequence goes on from CADCWI010000076.1 coordinate 8,209, forward strand.
GTCGCTCAGGTCGAGCACCTCGTCCAGGTCGAACGAAAGCAGGAGAACCGCCTTTCCCGCGTCCCGGGTCTCGACCAGGCTGCGATGGACGAACTCGATCGCCCCGACATCAAGCCCGCGCGTCGGCTGAATCGCGAGAACGATCCCCGGTTCGCGTTGAAGCTCGCGCGCGATGATCAGCTTCTGCTGGTTGCCGCCGGAGAGTGTGCGAGCCGGCACCGCCGGGGACGGCGCACGGACATCGAACAGGGACATCAGCTTTCGGGTCAGATTGCGAATCATGCCCCCGTTGATCCAGCCGTTCCGGGTGAATCCCCGTCGCTCGGTATTGCCGAGCAAAACGTTCTCCCAGAGCGGAAAATCCAGCACCAGCCCGCGACCGTGACGGTCTTCCGGGATATACGAGATCCCGGCCCGCCGGAACGCGGTCGCGCCTTGCCCCGCGAGCTCAACGCCGCCAACCACGAGCGATCCCGACGCGGGAGGGCGGAGACCGGAAAGTACCTCGACCAGCTCGGTTTGCCCATTGCCCTCGATCCCGCAGACCCCGAGGATCTCGCCTTGCCGAAGCTCGATCCGGGACACATCAAGCGTCACTCGGCCGTGCTTGTCGACGCACCGCAGGTCCTTCCCGAGGAGGACGGTGTCGCCCGGTCTGGCGGGAGGCCGGTCGACCCGGAGCAGGACTTCGCGGCCGACCATCAGTTCCGCCAGCTCGGCGGCCGAGGTTTCGCTGGTTATCCGCGTGCCGATCGTCTTGCCGCGCCGGATCACCGTCACCCGGTCGCTGATCGCGGCAACCTCCTTGAGCTTGTGGGTGATGAAAATGATGGTGCCGCCGTCTGCCTTGAGCCGGTTGAGGATCACGTAGAGATCGTCGATCTCCTGAGGCGTAAGGAGTGCGGTCGGCTCGTCCATGATCAGGATCCGGCTGCCGAGATAGAGCGCGCGCAGAATCTCGACGCGCTGCTGCATCCCGACCGGCAGGTCGCCGACAAGAGTCCCCGGATCGACTTCGAGCCCGTACGAGGCCCCGAGCTCGGCCACCCGTCGCTCGGCGGCCGCACGGTCGAGGAGAGGACCGGGGCCTTCGCTGCCCAGGATCACGTTCTCGGCGACCGTAAATCGGGGGATCAGCATGAAGTGCTGATGAACCATCCCGAGCCCGGCTTCGACGGCCTGACGCGTGCCGCTGAAACGAACCGGCGTGCCGTTCACGAGAATCTCGCCCTCGTCGGGCGCATACAACCCGAACAGGAGATTCATGAGCGTCGATTTGCCGGCGCCGTTCTCGCCAAGGAGGGCGTGAATCTCTCCGGCGCGCACCGCGAGATCGACGCCGTCGTTGGCGACGACGCCCGCGAAACGCTTGACGACGTTCCGCATCTCCACCGCGAGCGGAGGCGTCTGGGATTGGGCCGGGTTCAACGAGTCAGCCATTGCGGCATTCTACACACAAACAGGGAGCCGGTTGCCCGGCTCCCTGTCTCTCCACGAACGGCCTTAGCTGACCGGAGTCGCTTCGGGGGACGCCATCGGCGAGGCGACCGGAGTAGCGGCACCCTCGATCGGCGTCGGGACGAACGCGGCCAGTTCCTCGTCGGTCGCGGGCGGAACGATCGTGCCGTCGAGAATCGCCTGCTTGTAGGCCATCACGGTCTCGACGATCGCCGGAGCGACGGTTGCGTCGAAGGCGTAGATGTCGATCCCTTCCTCGGCGACGCCCAGGTTATCGGTCGTGCCACCGGGGAAGGCCCCCTCAACCAGAAGCCGCGACGCTTCGAAGAAGCCTGTGTCGACCCCCTTGCGAGCAGCGCCAAGTTGGCGGCCCGGTCCGAGGTGCGACTGGTCAGTGTCGGCGGCGATGATCCAGAAACCCGCACCCCGCTCGTTCGCCGCTTCAAAGGAACCAACGCCCGTTCGCCCGGCGATCGGGAAGACGACATCGGCATTGTTGTTGTACTGGGCGAGTGTGAGCTCCTTGCCCAGCGCCGGATCCTCGAAGCTGTCGGCGTAGGAGATCAGCACTTCGATGTCCGGATTGATCGTTCGCGCCCCGGCGACGTATCCGACCTCGTAGCGCAGCACGGGGGGAACGCGGATGCCGCCGACCACACCGAGCACGCCGGTCTGGCTCGCCAGTGCGCCAAGGACGCCGGCCAGGAACCCGCCTTCCTGCTCGCGGTAGACGATGGAGTAGACATTGGGCTGATCGACGACTCCGTCGAGAATGGCAAACGACCGGTCCGCGAACTGTGGAGCGACTTCCATCACCGCATCGGCCAGCAACGCACCGACGGCGATCGTCAGTTGCCCTGCCTCGGCACCGGCGGAGAGATTCGGGACGTAGTCTGCCTGTGTCTGGCTCTCCTGGATCTCGAACGTCACGCCAAGTTCCTCGGCCGCCCGGTCGCCGCCGATCTTGGCGAGATCGTTGAAGTTCTGGTCGCCGATCCCCGCAGTGTCGGTCACCATTGTGACCGTGAACTCGGACCCGTCCTGGGCGGCGGCGAGGCTCGACTTTGCCAGTACGCTTGCACCGAGGACGGCGCCCGAAGAAGCGGCGATCAGGCGACGCCGGTTGAGGCGCGAGTCCATGCGTGAGATGCCTGCCATCGAGATTCCTTCCGTGTATTGTGGCGTACCACGAGTAGCCGTCGGGCCATGGTCCGGTTGCAACTGATGTATGCGCGATGCGCCGGGTGAGCGTCCAGCAAATGGTACCAGCATCGGGCTTCCTGCCGACGACATATGTGCCTCCTGCTTCGTGCATAGTGCACGAAGCAGGAGCGTGCCTGCCGATGAGAGGCGAGAATTCTCCATGTCCGATGATCCAGCACGCCTCAACCTGTTGACGTACCTGCCGCGAAACCCTCCCACCTTGCCGGGTGCCTCATCCAGTGCGGGGCCGGTCGGGACATCCCGTCCCCCGGCGACGGTGGATGAGGCGCTCTGGCTGGTGCTCGCCGCCCATGTCACCGGTCTTCGGCGCTCCGAGGTCCTCGAGGATGCGGCGCTGCTCGCGATCGCGCGGGCGCTCGAATCTGCGCGTGAGGGGGCCGCCAGGGACCCTGATACTCCCTGGCGCCGAGCAGCGGTGCTTGAAGAGCGAGTCGAGGCGTATCTTCCCGAGTCCCTCTCGGGGGCGGCGATGCTCGGTCTGGCACGGGAGGAATGGCTGGCGACGGCCATGCGGGTGCTTCTCCGGGACGCGGCGCTTGCGATCCTGCGCGAGGTGGCGGTCGTATCGGCCGTGGCCCTGACCCTTGCCGACGCGCACACGCTGACGGTGATGCCAGCGTTTACCGGTGGCAGACCTGCCCAGCCGACGACACTGGGGCATTACCTTGGCGGGCTCCTTGGCCCTCTTCAGACGGCGCGGCAGCGATTGACCGACGCCTTCCCGGCTCTCAACCGGAGTCCACTCGGAGCGGGCGTGCTGGCGGGCGATGTGGTCGCCGCCGATCGCGAGGATCTTGCCGACCGGCTCGGGTTCGCGGCCCCGGTGCCGAACACGCTCGATGCCGTAATGGGTGTCGAGGACATCGTCGCGATGGTCGAGGCCGTAGTCTCCGCGCTGTCCACGATCCATCGTCTGGTGCGCGACATGCTCGTCTGGATCCGCACCGACCCGACAAGCTTCGTGCTGGACGAGGGCTGGTTCACGATGCCTGAACCGGCGCTCCCGACGCTGGTTCGTTCCGAGCGTCTCGAACGGCTGGACATTCGCCTGGCGGAGACGATCGCTGGTCTGTCGAGCGTCGTCCAGCGCCTGCGTGCCGCGCCGTACGGACCGCTGGGAGCGGCAGTGGCCATCCCGTTCACGCTCGCCGAAACGCTGCAGCGTGATGTGCTGGCGGTCCTGGCCGAGAGCGGGACGTTCATTCGCGAGGGCCTGATCGTGAATCGGGCGTACCTGGGGAACCGTGCCGGTCGCGGCTACACCACGGCGGGCGATCTGGCGGCCTTTCTGATGACCGAGGAGCAGGTGCCGCCGGCGGCGGCCCGAAGCATTGCCGCCCTCGTCCTCAGTCAAATCCAGAAGGCCGGCCTGGAGGTGAGCGGGATCACGCAAGACATGATCGACACCGCCGCGCTGTTGACGATCGGCCGGGAGATCAAGGTCGAGATCGAGACCCTGGGCCGGTTCCTCGCGCCGCGCCGCTTTCTGGAGCGGCGTGAGGTGACGGGTTCCCCCGCACCATCGATGACGCGGGCATGGCTGGCCGACGAGCGGTCCGCGCTCGATCGGGATCTTGCGTGGATGGAGGAAACGACCGGCCGGATCTCCTCCAGAACCGCCACTCTGTCTGAGACGATCGTGGACGCCGCCTCCGCGGATCAGGACTGACCGCTCATTCGCGAATGCTCAGACCCCGTCCCGGAGCTTCGCCAGCACTGTCAGGGCCGACGCGGTGATCCTCGGTCGCCAGGCGTCGTCGTATGCTGACGGCCAACCGCCGTCTGCCTCCACTTCAGCCAGCAGGCGGTCCGCCTGCCGCGAGAGTGTTGCTTCCGGGATGCGACGAATGAGATCGGGACCACCGCCCAGCGCAAGCTCGAAGAAATGCCCTGCGTCGGCAAACCCATCTCCGGCGGCATCACTGTTCAGGACCCGGCCAACGGCGTCCAGCCATGTTGCCCGGTCAGGTACGTCATCAATGCCACCGAGATACTCGACATAGGGCAAGACTGCGTAGAACTCGCCGCTCGCCACATCATCCAGCGATGCCTTTGCGGCGAACAGCCGCGCCACCCGCTCTCGCATCTCCGGAGGGGCGATCCCGAGCCGGTTGGCGTGCCCTGCGACACAGCAGGCCGGATTGAGGCTGGGGAAGGTCCACGCCGCGAACCAGGGCGGCAACTCGCCCGCATAGACGGCGTCCGAAAAGTGCCAGTCGCCGTCGGGGTGCTGATCGTCCTGGAGCCACGTGCCAAGGCGGTCGATCACGGGGGAGGCGGGTCGGTCCCGCAGGGATATGAGGTCAGCCATTGCAAGGCGCGCCGCAAACGGATTGCTCGCGGGTGCCTTGATGTCTACCTCGAGACCGCGACCGAATCCCCCGTCCTCGTTCTGGAAGGCCGAAAGCTCCGCCAGCACGGCACCCGCCGGGCCGTCGTTCCAGTGATGCCGCACGAGCGCCGTCCCGAGCGGGAAGCGCCACTCGTGCAGGAATTCGAGGGCCGGATCGACGAGGGCTCGCGCTCGACCTGTCTGCTCGGCACTCAGCTTGAATTGGGTCATGTGCGTCTCCATTCCGGGGTAATGACGGGCGATGGTGTGCTAGGGAGAACCAGCGCTCATTCAGCCGAGGGGTTCGGTCCATTGCGACCGCCACGCCGGGGCGGGATACAGATCCGGCCAGTACTCGACGAGTCTCTGGATGAACCCGTCGCGGATCGTGAAAAACGAGATTGCCGTGACCGCTGTAGTGTCATTGAACACGGTGACGACGGTTACCACCGCGTCTCCCTGGGCGACGAGGTTGGTGATCGAAGCGCGCCACGTGCCGGGATAGTGTTCGTTGACCAGTCTCCACGCGTCGATCGTTGCCATTCGCTCATTGGACAGTGGCCATTCGACGACAGCCGATTCCGAGCAGAGTTCAGCCGCACCGGCGAAGTCTCCGCGGTCAATAGCGTTCCACCACGCTCTCGCGACTGCTTCCGGGGTGGCTGCGCTCACAACCAATGACGCCTCCTGACGAGCCACCCGCGATGACGATCAGCCATCGTTTTCATTCTGCAGGGCAAATGGCGACACCGGCCTGTCACTATTCAGCGTCGGCTTCTTGGTGATGCCGGAGAAGCGCGGTCAGGTGTGCCATGATCCAGGCGCGAAGCGCGTCGGGAGCGCGAACGGCGACATCGGTTCCCAACCGGAGAAACTCACGGCCATAGTAGGGAAGTTCGTCGGGAGGGCATCGGAACCGCAGTTCGCCTCCGGCAGGAGAATCGATCACCCACGCGCGCAGGTCCGGGTGATCGAGTGCCAGTGCGACGCCGCGAGCAGTCAGCCTGGCATGCACCTCGGGGTGATCAGGATGTTCGTAGGATTGGACCCGCGAAGACGCGTGGATCACGAGCTCGTCCGCGTTGGCCGGTTTTATCGCCGGTTGGATCGCCGTTATCCGGTCGATCCGGAATACCCGGATGGCCTCCCGCAGCGAATCGACCGCTTCGACGTACCACCGCCCCCCTGCTGCTGACACCGTGATCGGCAGGATGACACGCGACGTAGCCCGGTCCGGGCTCCGATAGTCGATCCGTTGCCACGCCCGCTCGGATGCCGCCGCGCGAACCGACGCCAGCACATTGGCGTCGGGTACGCAGTGATCCCTGCTTGCGTGAAGCGAGGCGAGATTCCTGGCGGCGTCGGTCCGGACGGGCGGAGAGAGCGCGGCCTGGAGTTTGTCGACCACGGAGCGGTGCGATGCCCCAAGCGGGGAGGTGGCCGCCTCCCCGACCGTGTCGAGGGCAAAGAGCACGGTGGTTGCCTCGTCGGCCGACAGATGAAGGGGCGGGAGCCAGAAGCCCTCGGCGATCCGGTAGCCCCCGAATCGCCCGGCAAGCGCCACCACCGGAACCCCGAGCTCCCCCAGCGCGTCAATGTCGCGCATGATCGTGCGCCGCGACACCTCAAAGCGCTGGGCGAGCTGGCTCGCGGACCGAGTACCCCCCTGGAGTGCGATCAGGATGCCGGTCAGGCGCTCGGTCCGGTTCATGATCGGGCCTCGATTGGGCTCGCCGCTCGGTCAGGTGATCGCGTCGGCGGCGTCGGCCACGGTGTCGTTGTCGCGATCCTCAGGGCCCGGATCATCGTCGGGCTCGGTCGCGTCGGCGATCGGCGTGAATCCGAGGCTCAGCGATTGCTCGACGATGCCGCGTCGGAGCCGCTTCTCCGCAGTCGCCAGCGTTTGGCGAAGCGGGTGGTCGGGCTGGACGCCACCAAGCATCTCCCGGACCTGGCGCATGAGGTCGATGGTCTTGTTGAAGGTGATTACCAGGTCACCCTCCGAGAGCTCCAGGTACTCGCCGATCTTCGCCATGGTCCAGCCGCGCGACCAGTGCAGCGCGGCGCCGTAGAAGTGGGCGTTGTGGCCCTCCGAGATAAACAGCTTGAGATCGCGTTCTTCGGCGAGCACATCGCGCTCGAGGTCTTCGAGACGTCGCCGGGCAAGGATCAGCCGGTCGGGAAGGGTAAAGTGATTGATTCCCCGGTATTCGCGATCGAAGCTGTACCAGGAGAAAAGCTCGGCCAGCTCATCAGGCTCGAGATGATCGAGCGTCCCCCGGTCGACCAGCTCGCACAGGATCAGGCCGTCGGTGTCGAAGACATCCGCCAGCATGTCGGCCTTCGCCGTTGGATACCCCTGCCGCAGGTAGCCGAACCGGTGAAGGACATCGCGGATTCCCCGGATCACGCCCCGGATTCGCAGATCCTCGGCTTCGATCTCTCGTTCGAGCACCTCGGCGAGCGCGTTACGCTCCTTGTGGAGAGTATCGCGTCGCGTCAGAAACGTCTGATGGTCCTTCCGGCGGCGGGTGTCCGCGAATGGATGCGCATCCCGCAGCTCAAGGATCATGCCGATCTCCGCCGATTTGGCAGACTCGGCTTCCACGAGTTCCTGAACAATGGCTGCCAGCCGCGCCGATTCCCGTGCGCGGTGCTCGCGTACCAGCCGGTCGAGATCAGGAAGCTCACGGGACGCAACCGACGCGAACAGTGACTCGAGCGCCTCGCGCCCAATCAACGCACTGGGATCGACGGCCGCATCAGCCGGCTCGATCAACTCGCCCGGGAGCTGGACGACGACATCATCCAAGGGGATGAAGTCCACCTGGCGATATTCCGTCACCAGGTGAATCCTGGCGTCTCCGACAGAGAGAAAGAGACCAACCCCGCCCTGCGCGCCCCGGCCGAGGAAGATGCACCACCCCAGTTCGCGAACATGTACGACGACTCCGGCAACCACGGTCCGGAACAGGCGACGCAGGGCTTGCCGTCCGGGTTCGGTCCAGGGGGTGGATGTTGTCGAGTCAAGGCGGGCGCTTGCCAGGTCCTGCTGGATCCGGCGCAGATCGTGCTGAGCGGTCTGAAGCCGACGCTGGATGCTCCGGAACTCCTCGAATGAATCGTCGAGCCGGCTGATCTCTTCCCGCCGTCCATCGCTGATCCCGGCAATTTCCGCCTCGATCTCCACGATATCGGCCTCGATCATCCGTATCCGCTGGCCCGTCTGGTACTGGGCGAGACTCCGCCGCAGCATCTGCCGCACCCGGTCACCATCCGGCGGATCCCACAGGTTGAGCACCGTGTTGTAGCGGATCGCGAAGGCGGACTGGACCGGATGCAGATCTCCGGTGGCGACTGCCAGCATGTCGCGGAACGGGATCATGGGTGAGTAGGGCATCACAACGTGGCCGAACTCGTCCATTCCCCGCCGTCCCGCACGGCCGGCCATCTGCTGGAACTCGTTCGGGATCAATGTCCGCCGCCGCCGGCCGTCCCATTTTGTCATTCGCCCAATCACGACCGTTCGCGCCGGCATGTTGACACCGAGCGCAAGCGTATCGGTCGCGAACACCACCTGCATCAGGCCCCTCACGAACAGCACCTCGACGAGCTGCTTCAGGATCGGCAGGAGCCCGGCGTGGTGAAAACCGATGCCGCACCGGGCAAGGCGACACACGACCTCGACCTGGTCGAGCGCACGATCCTCGGGCCGCATGACGCCCAGGTACGTATCCAGAATCTGCTCGATCTGAACATGCTGATGCTCCGCAACCAGCTTCGGTCGCATCATGGCGAGCTGCTCGGCGTAGGCCCGGCAATCGTTGCGGCTGAACAGGAAGTAGATGGCCGGCAGGAGGTCATCCTTGGCCAGCGCATCGACGATCTCGCGCGGCTGCGGCTCGTCCTGGGCGTGGAGCCCGCGGGCCGGTGCTTGCCGTCTCCCGGATCTCCCCGATTGCCGGCGGGACTCGCCACCGACCCGGGAGAAATCCCGGACTTTGACGCCGGTATGGTCGATGACGGTCGCCAGCTCGTCCTCGTAGAAATAGTAGAGGGCAAGGGGAACGGGTCGTTCGTTATGCGTGATGAGGCGGATGTCCCGGTGCGTCCTGCCGATCCAGCCCGCGATCTCGCTCGCGTTGGTGACCGTGGCGGAAAGACAGATCAGCTGGATGTGATCCGGGCAGAGAATGATCGATTCTTCCCACGTCGTGCCCCGGTCCGGATCGGCAAGGTAGTGAATCTCGTCGAAGATGATGCACTCCACGTCGTCCAGCTCCCAGGGAGTCTGGAGGAGCATGTTGCGCAGGATTTCGGTGGTCATGACGATGATCCGGGCATCGCGGTTCTCGGAGATGTCACCGGTCAGGAGGCCGACGTCGGCGCCGTAGATGGTCCGCAAATCCCGGAACTTCTGGTTGGAGAGCGCCTTGATCGGAGCGGTGTAGAGCACTCGCCCGGTGCGCCGGAACGCATCGTAGATGCCGAACTCGGCGACAACCGTCTTTCCGGAGCCGGTCGGCGCGGCCACCATCACCGAGTCACCGTGGAGCAGGGTGCGGATTGCCTCGCGCTGGAACGTGTCCAGCGGGAACGGGTAGAAGACGTTGAACTGATCGATCGCGGCGTCGATTTCGACTTCGGGGATCGACTGGATGCGGGACATCGGGTTGGCGTTCACGACGGGCTCGGTGGCAGCCGAGCCCTGGCTTGCGCGCGTGTCGGGATCGAAGCGCTGGCTCATGGCGCGAAGGTGGGGTGGGACAAACCAGTCGATCTCCATGGTGGAACAGGCGGCACGAGAAGGGCAAACGCGATTTCTTTTGTACACCGTGACGCGGCGGCCGGGAGAGTCGCGCTGCCGGTTACCAGAACCGTGATCCGGGGTCTCCCTTGAAGGGGCCGACGATGGAATCCGTTACCCATCCGCCGTAGAACTGCCCCGGCTGAGCACGCACGATCTCCCCGTCAAGAAGGCAGCGATCGACCCGACCCGGATAGAATGCGATGTGGTGGGCGATGGGCATGAAGGCCATCGTCGGCTCTGGGTAGCACCACGCCACCCCCCGCTCCACCCTGTCCGCGACCTTGAGACCGTAGTAGCGGGCCACCCCTTTCCACTCGCAAACCGAGGTCTGGGACTCCGGCGTCAGGAACTCAAGCCGGACATCCTCTGGAGCGATGTAGTACACGGGGGGATGGCTTGTCTCCAGCACGCGCCACTGCTGGCGCGATTCCGCGATGGTTTCGCCATTGAACTCGATCGTGATGTGATGGGAGGTGGCTTCCAGGCGTGGAGGACGGGGATAGTCCCAAACGGACTCCTGTCCGCTGGACGGCACGATGGGCGTGGGACGGTTCATTGGTCTGGCTGCTTCCTTCACGTCCATGACCGGACCCGCGAGAGCACGGCGGCGGAGAGCCGGTCGGCTGACGATGCGTTACGGGTCTACTCTACAACCCGACACGGGAACGATGCGGCCGGGGCGATGGCGCCAGGAAAGGTTCAGCCACCATGCGGATCGGGTTCAATGCTTCGCTGCTCGCCGCTGGAGGCGGGTACCGCCAAACCGGGGTGAGCCGCTACATCGGCGAACTGCTGGATGCAATGGAACCGTTGCTGGACGAGACTGACGAGCTTGCCGTCTTTGGCCGCCGGATCGCTCCGATCGCGCGTCGACCATTGGCCAGGATTGTTTGGGAACAATCAATACTCCCGGTGACCGCTCTGTGGCAAAGGGTCGATGTCCTTCATGGACCGCTCAACATAATCCCCCTGGCTATGCACGCGCCAGCGGTCGTTACGGTCCACGATCTCGCTTTCCTGCATTTCCCGGGGCAGTTGCCACGGGCTCGCCGTGCCTACATGATCGCCGCGACGCGACTCAGCGCTGGCAATGCCGACCGCGTGATCGCGGTGTCGGAGCGGACGGCGGCTGACCTCGCGGCATGGTTGCCGCATGTACAGGATCGGATCGCCGTGATTCCGGAAGCTCCGTCCCCCGCGATCGAACGCGTCTCCGGTGACGCACTGGATGAGTTCAAGGTGCGCTCGAGCATCGGGCGTCCCTATGTGCTGGCAGTAGGAACCTTGGAGCCGCGCAAGAACCTCCCATTCCTGCTGCGCGCGTTCGCCGCCGTCAGCGATCGATTTCCTCACGATCTGGTCCTGGTCGGGCCAGAAGGGTGGATGACCGGGGAGTTTCACCAGACCCTCGAAGGACTCAACCTCGGGGACCGTGTGCGCATGACCGGATTCGTCAGCGACCAGGATCTCGGCGGCTGGTACAGTGGAGCCGACCTCTTTGTCTTTCCTTCAACGTACGAGGGTTTTGGCTTGCCAACGGTCGAGGCCATGCGGTGTGGAGCGCCGCTCCTGGTGTCCGATTCCTCATGCTTCCCGGAGGTCGTTGGGGGCGACGGGATGCTGGTGTCACCGACCGATCAGGCGGCGTGGAGCGATGCCCTCGTCGCGGTCCTGACCGATCGCACGCTCAACGCCCACCTGCGGGAACGGAGTCTTGCCGGTGCAGCCCGGTTCAGCTGGGAGCGGACGGCGAGTGAGACGCTTCGCGTCTACCGGGAAACTGCGCAATGACTGGCGATTCCGTCACGGTCGCTGAACTGGGTGAGTTCGCGCTGATCGAGCGTCTCGTCTCCAGCCTGCCTCCGGAGGTCGTGGCGGGGCCCCGCCTGCTTCACGGTGCTGGCGACGATGCGGCAGTCTGGGCGCCGGCACCGGGCGAAATCAGCGTGATCACGACCGACACGCTGGTGGACACCATCCACTTCCGGCTGGACTGGACCGATTGGGCGTCGCTCGGCCACAAGATGCTGGCGGTCAACCTCTCGGACATCGCGGCGATGGGGGCGCAACCGGTGCTGGCGACGGTGACGCTCGGGCTGACCGGTTCGGAGCGGGTCGACGATCTGGTCGCGCTGTACGGCGGGATGGTCGGTCTGGCGGCGCGGCACCGGGTCGTCATCGCTGGCGGCGACATCGTGCGCTCGCCGGCCGCGATCACGTTGGCGGTGACCGCCGTGGGGGAGGTCGATCCGGATCGGTTGCTGGTTCGCAGTGGGGCCACCGAGGGTGACCTCGTCGGCGTCAGCGGGACGCTGGGCGCAAGTGCCGCCGGTTTGGCATTGCTCGAAGACACGAGCGGGCTCAGAGCGGCGAAGACAGCCGAGCTCCTGGTGGGCGCGCACCTGCGGCCAATCCCGAGAGTGGAGTTGGGACGGGTGCTGGCTCACCATGGTGCTACCAGTGCGATGGACCTGAGCGATGGACTGCTTGGCGATCTCCCGAGAATCCTCGTTGCCAGTGGCGTCTCGGCTGAAGTCGACGAGTACCGGATTCCAATCCTGCCGGCGATCCGCGCGCTCTTTCCCGACCGGTTTCGGGAGTTCGCGTTGCGCGGTGGGGAAGACTACGAATTGCTCTTCACCATCCCTCCCGAGCGGTGGGAGGCTTTGGCGGAAGCGGCGAAGGAGATCGGCTCAACGATCACGTCCATCGGTCGCGTGGTTCCGGTCGACGGGGCGACACCGGACCTCTGGATCGTCGCCCCGGATGGAAGCAAAAGCGTCGCAACAGCCGGGGCGTTCGATCATTTTGGCTGAATCGCCGGAGCCAAACGCGACAACGGAGCGGTCCGAAGACCGCCCCGTTGTCGTGTTGCCGACCTGGTGGTTACTGGCCGATCGGACCGCCGTCATCCTTGGTGATGAGGACGATGGTTGGCCGCGTTACCCCTTCACCGTCGGGCCAGAGCGTGACAGGGTCTTCGACCCGGCCGCCTTCGCCGGGGTGCTGGACGGAGGCGAAGAGCGCGGTGTTGTCCGGGTTGAAGACCGGTCCCGAGCACTCCGCTCCCACCACGGTGCTGAAGAATTGCTGCAGATTGCCGCGATTCTCCCCTTCGGTCACCGCCACGAACAGCCCATCGTTGGCTTCCTCGAACGTGTTGGGCAACCCGTCCGTTGAAATCCAGATATTGCCGAGGGCGTCGAAGGTGATGTTGTCCGGTGAGGCGATCGGACTGACATTGTCCTTGGGGAACCCGGCAAAGTAGGTCGTCTCGTCCGCCGGATCGCCCGCGAGCAGGAAGATCTCCCAATCGAAGGTCGTGCTGGCGTGATCGTCGTCCGTCTCGGTGATTTCAATGATGTGACCGGTCCGGTTCTCCGCCCGCGGATTCGCGGCATCGGTGCCGGCATTGTCCTCGACCGCCCGGTTGGAGTTATTGGTGCAGACCAGGTAGACCTTCTTCGTCACCGGGTTGGTCTCGAAGTCCTCGGGACGGTCCATCTTGGTCGCGCCGAGGACATCCGCTGCCGCGCGCGTGTTGATCAGCACGTCGGCCTGCGATGCGAAACCGGCTGCCTCGTCGAGTCCACCCTCACCATGCACGAGGGGCAACCATTCGCCGGAGCCGTCGTCGTTGAACTTCGCGACGTAGAGCGTGCCCTCATCGAGCAGGTCCAGGTTGGCCTCACGATTGCTCTCATCGAACGTGCCGGCGGTGACGAACTTGTAGGCGTATTCGAAACGCTCGTCGTCGCCGGAATAGATCACGACGTTGCCGCCGGGAGAGACGACGGACGTATGGCCCTCATGCTTGTTCCGACCGAGGGCGGTTCGCTTCTTCGGCGTTGACGTGGGATCGAAGGGGTCGATCTCGACACCCCAGCCGAAACGGATCGGCTCGTTTGGCTCCTGCGCAAGATCGAAACGCGGGTGGTAGTTCTCCCACTGACGGTCGGATGCGCCTTCGGAAAGCCCGTACCGATCGTGGATCGCCCGGACCGGATCATCTTCGGCAATCGCTTCCAGATTGGCGAAATACTGATCGAAGTTTTCCTCGCCCGAAAGGACCGTTCCCCAGGGGGTCGTGCCGCCGGCACAGTTGTTGAGCGTGCCCGACACGGTCGTGCCCTCGGCATCCTCGTTGGTCTTGACCAGATCCGTGCCGGCAACCGGGCCAGTCAGAGTCATCGGGGTGGTCGCGGTGATGCGCCGGTTGTACTGCGAATCCAGCACGACGCCCCACTCGCCGTTCTCGTCCCGCTTGACCTCGACAACGCTGAGGCCATGTGCCTCAAGTTCGGTGTCGACGATCTCCTGGTTGGTGGCAGCGAGAAACTCCTCTGAATCCTCGTCAGCCGCGTTGTACTCGGGATTCGGCTGCAGGTAACCGGCGAACATCAGTTCCGGATTGGTGTACTCGTGGTTGAACACCAGAAGACCGTTGTCGGACGAATCGCTTCCCATCGGAAGACTGATCCAGCCGATGTAGTCGCAGTTGTAGCCAATCTGACGCGCCTGCGACGCCGCGGATTGGGCTGCGGGATCGAAGGCGGGAGAATCGGCGAACAGCGGGTCGCCCCAGCGGAGGAACGGGACGACGGAATAGCCCTCGGGAACGACCGGTGTGTCACCACCCTGCAGTGTCAGGCTCGAGAAACTGAACGTGGCTCCCGCAACTGGTGTGGCCCCGGGTGTCCCAACCGGGGTGGCGCCGGGCGTGGCGGCAGACGGGGTCGATTGCGCCGCAGCGCCATTCGCGCCCAGCAAAGCAGCGGCGGCTCCAACCGTGCCTGAAGCGAGAATGGAACGCCGCGAGAAGCGACGCGCCATGATCTCCGCCATCGTCTCGCCGGTGCCGGCGGTAGAGTAGATCCTGGACTTGTCGCCCTCGTATTCGATCGGTTTCAAGCGCGATTCTCCCTTCAACCGTATAAGGAATTAACGGAGTGATCTGGCAGGATCTGCCTGATGTCACCCTAACCGAGCGTCTGGTCGGAATCCTCAACACTATTAACACACAGATTCAACGGCGAGAACGTCCAGCCTTGACGCGGCGTCCAAACTGGGATGATTATTAATCCGACCATTGAGGTCAGGATTCGACATACGCGCATCACCAATGCATCGCCATAATCAGGAGAGCTCCATGCTCAAGCAGCGCGACAACGCCACGGCACCGCCCGATCGGTTCATCACCGGTGAAACCGTGCTCACCGCCATCAGGAACCGCCGAAGCGTGGGCAAAATGACGGCGGAGGTGCCGGATCGGGCACTCATCGAGCAAATTCTCGAGGCCGGCACATGGGCACCAAACCATCACATGACGGAACCGTGGCGATTCTTCGTGCTGCATGGTGAAGCCCGGAACCGACTGGGCGCGGTGATGGGCGCCGTCGCGGCGTCCCGCGAGAGTTCGGAAACCTCGCGTCTGGCGGTCGCGGAGCGAGCCGCCACGAAGCCGCTCCGGGCGCCATGGGTAATTGCCGTCGCGGTCGAGCCCTCGGTGGACCCGTCGATTCCCGAGATCGAGGAGTTGGCGGCCGGGAGCGCCGCCGCCCAGAACATGCTGCTAGCAGCCGATGCGGTGGGATTGGCGGCGATCTGGCGATCGGGCTGGGTCACCTTTGAACCGGAGATTACAGCGTTCTTCGGTCTCTCGGCACGGGCCAAAATGCTGGGGTTCATCTATGTTGGGTTCCCCGCAATGGAGCCGCCCGCGCGGAGTCGGCGGCCTCTGGAGGATGTCACGACCTGGCTGGGAGACGCGACATAGCTTCGCCATCGGACCCGCTCGATCGTCCGGCCGTCCTCGTCGACCGAAAGGGCAGCGAGCCCCCTCCGCTGACCGTACGCGGAGTCGCCGGGATGCACCGGCTTGGGCGAGATCTGGCTGGCGAGCTGCGAGCCGGTGACGTGCTCCTTCTTCATGGTGATCTTGGTGCCGGCAAGACAGCCCTGACACAGGGAATCGCCGCCGGCCTCCGAGTGCCGGAGGCGATCCAGAGCCCGACGTTCGGATTGGTCGCCGAGCACGACGGCTTGACCGCGGATGGACATCCCATCCGGCTGTACCATCTCGACCTCTACCGCCTCGAGTCCCCCGCCGAGCTGGAAAGCCTCGGGTTCGACCGGTACGTCGACCCCGACGACGGTATTACCGTCATCGAGTGGCCGGAGCGCGCGATTGGCTGGCTGCCGGAGCGATTCATGATCATTTCCATCGCCCACGCCGGGCCGGACGATCGAATCGTCACGATCCGCGTGGTTGGCGCAACGGAGTAGCTCGCCCCTCTCTGAGCGCGCTACATCGGGCGAAACGTGGCACCCGGATAGATATCTGGCACGCGAGCCGGTCGGGTACGACGCACCTGTCTCCGCCCGGGCGTTCGCACTCCATTCCGCCCCGCCTGCTAACGATGTGTGGATGGTCGACGAAGGGCATTGGCAACATTGCCAATGCCCTTCGCGCTGACCATGACGTAACGGAACCGGGGTGGATCTGCCCTTACTGGCTTTCCAGCGCCTGGACCTGTTCGATAACGGCTTCCGCCTCCGGCTTCAGCTCTTCCGTCACCTCGGCCCAGACCTCAGCCGCCGGGCGGTTGTTGACGAGGATCTGCTCCCATCCACGACCGAGGATCTGGTCGCCGTTCGGGATGAAGACGCGGGCACTGTCCTGCGGCTGCGTCTTCGGCAGTTGCTCCACGGCGGTGCGGGAGTTCGGGTTCTTGTCGAGGTACGCCTGCTCTTCCGGGCTCTCGATCGCCGAGGTGCGGACCGGCATGTAGCCCGTCGCCTGGGACCAGATCGTGGTCTCCTCGGTCGATGTGCAGAACTCGATGAACTTGAGAGCGGCGGCCTTCTTCTCGTCTGGCGCGCCGGCCATGATGGAAAGCCCGGCGCCGCCGGTGCAGCATCCGAACTGCTTCTCTTCCGGGAGGAACGCCGTCTTGAAGTTGAACGTCGCGGTCGACGTGATCGAGCCAAGCGAGCCTGTTGATTCCATGACGGCCGCCGTGACGCCGTTGACGAAGTCGATCTCGGGATCGTCGACGGTGATCGCATTCCCGCTGGAGACGAACTCGCGCATGAACTCCCCGGTAGTTACGCCCTCCTCCTCGGCGATCTTGATGTTGAAATCGGCGTCGGAGTACCGTCCACCGAATGCCCAGACCGGACCATGCAGGACCCAGGCACCGTAGGAGGCCGCGTTGCCGAACGCGAACGCGGCTTCGACGCCCCCCTTGCTGATCAATTCCGGAGCGGCCTCGCGAAAGGTGCTCCACTTGGCGAATACGTCTGGAGAGACGCCAGCCTTCTCGACGACATCGGCGTTGTAGTAGAAGAGCGGCGTGGACCGCGCGAACGGAATGGCATATTGCCCGCCGTTGCGCTGGTACTCGGTAAAGAGGGATTGAACGTAGTCCTCGGCCTTCATCTCGGGTGTCAGCATTGGCGTAAGATCGGCCAGCGACTCGGAGAGGTAGAAGCGGAACCACCAGACGTCAGAGAGCAGCGCAACATCCGGAATGTCACCCGTTTGCAGACCGGTGATCAGCTGGGACGCGATCGCCTCGTAGTTTTCCACGGCCTGCGGGACGACCCTGATGTCTGGCTGCGACGCGTTGAACTTCTCGATCAGCGCGGTCTGGGCTTCTCCGTTGACGCCACTTCCAAAAGACGTCCAGTAGGCGAGCTCGACGGTGGATCCCGTGCCCTGGATGAGGGCCGGCGCGGCGAACACGGAACTTCGCTTCGATGCGAGACTCAACGAGCCAGCGGCGGCCAGCCCCACTCCAGCACCTGCCGCGGATTGAAGCAATGAGCGGCGATCCAGCTTCCTCACCATTGTCTGATCCTCCTTGACCGGTTCGTGCGTGCTGTGGCCAACCTGACCACTTCAATCGGCACCTGTGTCGAACGCGCCAGCCAGGCGCAATGATCATTCTGGCCGGTTACGGCGAGCGGAGTGTTGACGTTTCGTTACCACGGGATCGTGAAACCGCGCGGCTACCCCTTCGTCGCACCCGCCGTCAGGCCGTCGATGATGAAGCGTTGGGCGAAGACGTAAACGACGATCAGCGGGAGCACGACGAAGGTCGTGCCGGCCATGATGACGCCCCAGTTGTTGTTTCCCTCCGCATCGTACAGCAACCGGACTCCGACCGTGATCGGACGCAGCTCGACGCTCCGGGTGATGATCAGGGGCCAGAGGTAATCGTTCCATTTGTTGACGATCGAGATCAGCGCGAACGTGATCACGATCGGTTTCGCCATCGGCAGGACGATCCCGAACATCGTCCGGATGTGGCCCGCGCCATCGACCTTGGCCGCGTCCAGGACATCGCGTGGCAGCGCCAGGAAACCCTGGCGCATCAGGAACGTTCCGAAAGCGGTGGCAGCCCCCGGGAGCACGATCGCCTGATAGGTATCGATCCAGTTGTTTTCGAGCCCGAACCAGTCACGCACGGTGTTCCCGAAAAACAGGAAGTTGGGCAGGATCACGACCTCGCTGGGCACCATCAGCGCGGCCAGCACAATCAGGAACAGGACATTCTTGAACGGGAACTTGAGAAATGCGAAGGCGTACGCGCATAGGGTGCCATTGACGATCTGCAGGCTCGACCCGGCGACCGTGATGATCAGCGAGTTGAGATAGAACCTGTCGAATGGAACGGTGTTCCAGGCCTCACGGTAGTTCGACCACTGCGGATTGCGCGGAATCCACTGCGGTGGAAACGTGTAGATCTCCCGGAGCGTCTTGAGCGAGCCCGAGAGCATCCAGAACATCGGCAGACCGATGATGAGCAGAACCACGACCATCCCGGCGTAGCCCGCGACACGTCCGTTCAACTGTTGACGCGAGAGGGAGGCGTTAGCCATCGTAGTGGACCTTTTTCTCGGTGAAGCGGACCTGCACGATCGTCACGATCAGCATTGCGATGAAGAGGACGATGGCCGCCGCCGCCGCCCGCCCGAAGTTGGCGCCCTGGCCGAAACTCTGATCGTAGACGTAATAGACGAGCGTCGTGCTTCCGAAGGCGGGTCCGCCCTTGGTCATGACCTGGATGATGTCGAACGCCTGGAACGTTGCCAGGATCGACGTCACCAGCAGGAAAAAGGAGATCGGGGAGAGCATCGGGATGGTCACCGACTTGAACCGCCACCAGGCGTTGGCGCCGTCGATCTTGGCGGCATCGTAGAGATCCTGCGGTATTGCCTGGAGCCCGGCCAGGAAGATCACCGCCGCGAAGCCAAGGTTCTTCCAGACGTAGACGATGATCACCGCCGGGAGCGCCCAGTTCGGCCGGTCGAGCCAGTGGGGTGAGCCGATGCTGAACCATCCCAGGATTTGCGAGAGCAGGCCGAAGCGAGGGTCGAAGATGTAGGCCCACACAATGCCGATCGCCGCGCCCGAGAGCAGGGTCGGTGCGAACACGACCGCCCGCACCGTCGTTCGATATTTGAGCTTCTGGTTGAGCAGCAGAGCGACCATCAATCCGAACATCATGGTCAGGCCGACGCAGGCTGTAATGAAGATCAACGTGTTCCGCAGGACGAGCTGGAACGTGCGGTTATTGAAGATGTAGGCGTAATTTTCCAGTCCGACGAACTCGTTGGCGCCGGAAAAGGCGAGCAGATCGGTCTTTTCAAGGCTGAGCCGGACGTTTTCCCACATTGGCCAATAGGTAAACAGGATCAGGAAGAAGAAGTTGGGCGAGATGAAAAGGAGAAAGATCACCCATTCCTTGGCCGCAAGCCGGTCGCGAAGCGAGCGGGAGCGCAGGTTAAGCTGCTCGCCGGGGGCGGCCTGAACGTCGATGCTGGTAGTGCTGCTCCCCATTCAGGCCCTCGATGGTTGGCGTCGTACAAGGACGCGGCAGAGGATACCGCGTAGAATGCGCATTGGTCGGGTTCCGGGAGCGCCGCGCCCGCCTGGGAACCAAGCGTGACACGCATATTCCAATGATTGGCATCCAAAATACTAACATCTGTCCTGGCAAATGTTAAATGACTGTCCTACCAAGGACGCTCGATCGGGAAGCGGACCGAGACTGGCTCCTGGCGATCGATACCTCGACGGAGCAGGCCGGGCTCGCCCTGTTCGACGGCGAAGCGATGATCGAGCTTTCGTGGCCGGCCGGGCGCACCCAGACGGTGTCGGTGCTGCCCCGGATCCATGAGATGCTGGCGGCGCAAGGGATCATGCTCAAGGATGTCGGCGCGGTAGGGATCGCACAGGGGCCGGGCACGTTTACCGGGCTCCGGGTCGGTCTCAGCATCGCGAAGGGATTGGCGATCGTTCCCGGCCGTTCGCTGGTCGCGGTCGACACCCTTCTCGTCACCGCGACCCCCTTCGTGGTCGCCGGTTTGTCGACGCTCGCCGTGCTCCCCGCTGGTCGCCGCCGCCTCGTCTGGGCGGAATTCGAACCAGGGACGCCGCCCGCTCCACCGCGGAACACGACGCTCCACGAACTGTTGGATCACCTGGCGTCGCGCCCGCCGATCGTGGTCGCAGGCGAGTTCCTGCCCGATCAGCGCGCAGCCATGGGTGACGCGGGGTGGCCGGTAGTTTCCGGAGCATCTGGTGCGCGTCGCCCAGGGGTTCTCGCGGAGATTGCCTGGGACCGCTGGCGGGGCGGCGATGTGGTCGATCCGGTCACCATCGAACCGCTGTACCTCCATGGCAAGGCGCTCGGTGGTCCAACCGGCAGCTGACGGCGGCGCGGCTCGTGCGGCGAACCTGTGAAACGCGTCTGCTGGCGGGCGCGCCGGACCTCGCGGATACTTGAGTAACGAGCGGTGACCGGCGCATTGGTCCGCCGCCGCTCCTGATTTGTCGAGAGGGGACCCTGTTTGAGCGATCTCACCACAACATCTCGCGCCAGCAATGTGGCTACGGACTTCGTGACCGTCGATGCCCTTGAAGACGCACTCCAGAACGAGCGTTACATCACCGATCGAAGTCTGGCGACCACGCTCTACCTCACGCTTGCGCTCCGGAAACCGTTGCTCCTCGAGGGCGAGGCGGGTGTCGGCAAGACGGAAATCGCCAAGGTCCTTGCCAGCGCGCTGGGCGCTCCACTGATCCGGCTGCAATGCTACGAGGGGCTCGATGCCAGTTCCGCCATCTACGAGTGGGACTATCCACGGCAGATGCTCTACCTTCGCTCGCTCGAAGCGACCGGCAACCTTCAGCGCGAGGAGGTACAACGCAACCTGTTCGCCGAGGAGTTCCTGCTCAAGCGGCCCCTCCTCCAGGCGATCGATGCCGCCCATACCCAATCGCCGGTCCTGCTGATTGACGAAGTGGACCGCGCCGATCAGGAGCTTGAAGCGTTCCTGCTCGAGATCCTGTCCGATTTCCAGGTGACGGTGCCGGAACTGGGAACGATCCGTGCCGAGCACGTCCCGATCGTGATCCTGACCTCCAACCGGACCCGCGAGATTCACGATGCGCTCAAGCGCCGGTGTCTCTATTACTGGATCGACTTTCCGGATTACGCCAAGGAGTTCCAGATCCTCTCGGCCAAGGTACCGGAGGCATCCGAGCGGCTTGCGAAGCAAATCTGCGCCTTCACCCAGGCGTTGCGGGAGGTGGACCTGTTCAAATCCCCGGGAATGGCCGAGACGCTCGATTGGGCCAGCGCCCTGCTCGCCCTCGGCTCCTCCGACCTGACCGACGAGGTGGTCGAGGACACGCTCGGTGTGGTGTTGAAGTACCAGGAAGATGTCGACAAGGTTCGCGGCGATGTCGCCCGGGGGCTGGTCGCCAGAGCCACCAATGCCGCGGGTTCGGCGTAATCATGACCCAACGAGCGTCATCATGAGTGGTCGCCAGAACGGCACGGTGCCGCATCCGATGGATTCGTCCCGCGTGCGGTCGCGCAAGGTCGCTGGCAACCTCCTGCGCTTCGGACGCCGGCTGCGGGCTGGAGGCATGGCGGTCGGGTCGGGCCAGATCCTGGCATTGGTGGACGCGCTCGGAGCTATCGGGCTGGAGCGGCGCGACGACGTCCACAGCGCCGCCCGCGCGACGCTGGTGAGCCGCCCCGAGCAGATCCCGTTCTTCAACGCGGAGTTTGCCCGGTTCTGGCGCGATCTGGTCGACCGCCAGCCACCGATGTTCTCGGAGCAGATCTCGGGCGATGAAGAGACGTTCGGGTTGCCGGACCAGAACAAGCGGAAGGATCAGAACTCCGCTCCAAATGCAGCCAAGGGTGCCGAGGCGTCCCGCCAGGTGCTGGCGATCGAAGGAACCGAAGACGCCAACGATATTGGCGAGACCGAGGACTATGAGGTCCCACCCGACGATGTGATGATCTTCAGCGCCAGCGAGGCCCTCCGCAAGAAGGACTTCTCGCAGTTCTCGCCTGAGGAAATCGCCGAGGCCCGTCGCATCATCGACTCGATGAACTGGCGGCTCGGCACTCGCAAGACGCGACGCCGGGAACGCGCGATCAACGGCTCCTTCATCGACCACCGCGCGACGCTTCGCGCGGCGATGAAGCAGGGCGGGATGCCGCTTGAGCTGCGCTGGCGCAACCGTCAGGAGCGGATGCGCCCGCTCGTGCTGATCTGCGACATCTCGGGCTCGATGGACCGCTATGCGCGGCTGCTGCTGCGGTTCGTCCACGCACTGGAGCACGGCCTGGACGCAGTCGAAGTGTTTGTGTTCGGTACCCGACTGACGCGTATTACCCGTGAGCTGCGGCGTCGCGATGTCGATGCGGCGATTGCGGATGTGGTCGCTTCGGTCGACGACTGGTCGGGGGGAACCCGGATCGGCGAGGCGATCAAGGACTTCAACTACCAGTGGAGCCGGCGCGTGCTGCGGTCCGGGGCTACGGTCGTGGTCATCAGCGATGGCTGGGATCGTGGCGACCCCTTGCTGCTGGGGACGGAGATGGCGCGGCTTCAGCGTTCGTGCCGCCGCGTGATCTGGCTCAACCCGCTGCTGGGCGCGCCCGGGTATCAGCCCCTGACCCAGGGAATCCGAGCGGCCCTGCCGTACGTCGATCATTTTCTTCCAATCCATAACCTGCGGAGTCTCGAAGGCCTGGCCCAGCTCCTCAGCGCGGTCGCTGATACCGCGCCGGTCCGGCGGCAAGTCTCCGCCCGGGCCGTGCGAGCCCCCTAGCCCCAAAGGCATCTGGTACAGATCATCGTTATCCGCGAGAAGAGAGGCAGTGCATGAGCGAGTGGCTTCCGGAAATCGACAACTGGCGACAAGCCGGCAAGGATGTCGCGATCGCGACCGTTATCAGCGTTGAGGGTTCCGCCCCCCGGCCAGTCGGCGCGAGGATGGCGGTAACCGCCGAGGGAGAGTTGGCCGGATCCGTCAGTGGTGGGTGCGTCGAGTCGGCGGTCGCGTTCGAGGCGCAGGAAGTCCTGCGGTCAAGGACGCCGCGTCTCGTCACCTACGGCATCACCGACGAGATGGCCTGGGATGTCGGGCTGGCCTGCGGGGGCACGATCGAGGTCTTCGTCGAGCCGGTCGATCAGGCGCGATGACCGGGGAACCGGTGGCTCCCGACAACATCTTCGACCGCATCCTCGGCCTGACCGAGCGAGGAGTACCGGTTGCGGTGGCGACCGTGGTTCGCGGCTCCGCCCTGGGGCAGAAGCTCCTGGTGTTGCCCGGTGCCCGTGAGGGCAGTCTCGGTTCGACCGGCCTCGACGACGACGTGGAAGCGCTGGCGCGCCAGATGCTCCACGACGAGCGGTCGGGCGTGCGCTCGTTCACCGATCCATTCGGCGAGCAGGTCGACGCCTTCATCGATGTCTTCCCGCCGCCGCCGGCTCTGCTGATCTTCGGTGCCGTGCATGTCGCGCAAGCGCTGGTCTCGCTGGCCCGCCCGCTGGGCTATCGGATAACGGTCGTCGATGCCCGTCAGACGCTGGCCACCACCGAACGCTTCCCCGATGTCGACGAGTTGATCGTCGCGTGGCCCGACGACGCCTTCCGGCAACTGACCATCGCGCCCAGCACCGATATCGCGATCCTGACCCACGATCCGAAGTTCGACGAGCCGGCCCTGCTTGGCGCGCTGGCGACACCCGCACGATACATCGGCGCGGTCGGGAGCCGGTCGACCAACGCAGACCGCCGGGAGCGGTTGCTGAGCAGCGGCGTCTCGCCTGACGACCTGAAACGGGTACACGGACCGATCGGACTCGACATCGGCGGGGAGACGCCGGAAGAGATGGCCATCAGCATTCTCGCCGAGATGATTGCCGCCCGGCATGGCCGTGCGGGGGGGCCGCTCACCGGATCGAAGGGTCCCATCCGTGGCGAGCAATCCTGACCGAAACGGGCGCATCGTCGGAGTCATCCTTGCCGCGGGCATGTCCACGCGGCTCGGGCGGCCCAAGCAGCTACTGGAGATCGGCGGCAAGCCCCTCGTCGCGCACGTGGTCGATGCCGCGCTTGCCTCGGCTCTCGACGATCTGATCGTGGTCACTGGCTATCAATCCGCCGCCATCGAGGCCGCGCTCGGTACCCGCGAGGTCCGGTTCTGTCATAACGAGCGTTTCGCGGACGGCCAGAGCACCTCTCTCGTCGCCGCCCTCGACATCGTGCCGCCGGATACGGATGCCATCGTCGTGCTGCTCTCCGACCAGCCGACGGTTCGAACGGCGGTGATTGACCGGCTCCAGGCCAAACGGCGGGACACCGCGTCGTCGATCGTGATGGCCTCGTACGGAGGCACATCGGCCCACCCGGTCCTTTTCGGAAGTGAGCTCTTCTCGGAATTGAGGCAGATTCAGGGGGATCAGGGCGCACGCGACGTCATCCGGCGACATCGCCTGGAGGTCGTGACCGTGGACGGCGGTGCCGACACTCCGCCGCCCGATGTCGACACCGAGGAGGCCTACGCGGCACTTCTCGCCGCCTGGCCAGGCTGAGCAACCCTGCGACCGCTTGTCATCCAGGGCACAGCGGCGAATCCCGGCAGCCGCGTGGCCCACGACACGGCCGCCGGAATCATCCTGTTGCCGCGCACTCTCTGGACGATGGCGGGGAGGAGCCGCACGCGCCCTCCCGGATTGCCCAGCCGGATTACGGGAAAGACGGCGTGGCTGGTCGTACGGGCGCCCGTGTGTTGCCGATCTATCCGAACAAGCCCTCGTCCTTCATGCGCGATGCCACCGTGCGAGTGGCGGACACCGTCTTCTCGACATCTCCAGCAGTGTGCGCGGTGGAGAAGAATCCGCCGGAGTGGAAGAGATGGACCCCCTCGACGAGCATCCCGATCTCGAACGTTTGCGCCAGGCTGTCCCCTCCGCTGGCCTTCAGGTACTCGGGGTCCAGGCCCTCGGGCGTGCGGAGGTCGCCGGCCGTACGGTTGCTCCCACCCTTGCCGATCGCGATGTGGAAGATCGAGCTCTCGCCCCAGGCCACTGCCGGCACGTCGAGATCGGTAAAGACCGTGTTGAGGCCGATCCGGAGCTGTGTCGCGAGATCGTCACAATGCCGCTGGACGGCGGGATCCTCACACTTGCGCAGGCAGGCCAGGCCGGCTGCCGCCGCAAGCGGATTCGCGTTGTAGGTGCCCGCCTGCGGCACACGGCGCGTGGCGTTCCAGCCCGGCTCATCCTTGAACGCAATCATCTGCATCAGGTCGGCCGTGCCGGCGACGGCCCCGCCCGGCATCCCGCCCGCGACGATCTTGGCCATCGTCGTCAGGTCTGGTGTAACGTCGAAGCGCTGCTGCGCCCCGCCCGGTGCCCAGCGGAAACCGGTGATCACTTCGTCGAAGATCAGGACCGCGTCGTACTTTCGGGTCAACAGACGCACCTGCGCGAGGAAGTTGGTGTCGAGCGGGATGGTCGCCCATGACGCGCCACTCGGCTCGAGGATCACCCCGGCAACATCCCCCTGCACGAGGCGCTCTTCCAGCATCGCCAGATCGTTGGCCGGAACGACCGCGACCGTACTGAGGGTCTCGTCGGGAATGCCCGGGACATTCGCCTTCTCGAACGGAGGTTTCTCGCCTTTCAGCGCATAATCCTGCCAGCCGTGAAAGTGCCCCTCGAACTTGAGGATGGTCGTCTTCCCGGTGTATCCCCGGGCAACCCGCATCGCGAGCAGCGTCGATTCGGTGCCCGAGGCCGTGAACCGCACCTGCTCCGCCGACGGAACCAGCTTCACGATCTGCTCCGCCCAGGCAATCTCGCCGAGGTGCCCGGCGCCGTAGTGGGTGCCTTCGCTGACCTGCGCCTTCAGCGCGGCCGAGATGTCCGGGTCATCGTGTCCGAAGATTAGCGAACCATGGCCCACCGCATAGTCGATCAGTTGGTGACCATCGACGTCCCACTTGTGGGCACCCCGGGCCCGTGCGATGTATGGCGGGAAGGGCCGCAGGTACCGCCCGTCATGGGTGATTCCACCGGAGATGACGTGACGGGACCGTTCATGCAGGGCGTGAGACCCCGCGAACTGCTGCTGGTAGTCATCGAGAATGCTTTGCGTCGTTGCGGTGGAAGCCATGACAACGGTCACTCCTGGAGGGATCGGGCATGAAAAGTCAGGCGGTTCGTCGACGTTTTGCCCACGTGTCCGGGGACTCTGGCCACCGGCGTGACAAACGTCTTCCCCGCACTATATGACTGCGTCGCCCCCTGCGCAAAGCATCCGGTGCCGCGCTCGACGGCGGACCGATGCCGTATCCTGCATACCTGCACGGGAACCCGGAGCGCTGGGGCAATCTCGGGTATCCTTCATGGGACGAACGGCACCCCTTGCACCGTGCCGGGTTTTTCTCCGTGGGGCCACGCGCACCGGTGAAAAGCACTTTTCCTGAGCGAAGCGGATCCCTCCCTTGTCGGCTCCAACGATCGTTGTCGTCGGATCGAACCATGAATACGCTCCCGTGGATGTTCGTGAGCAGCTTGCCTTTTCCGGCACCACGCTGACCGACGGGTTGCGGCGACTTCGCGAATCTGTCGATGAGGGGCTCATCCTTTCCACATGCAACCGGACCGAGATCTACGCGGTGGGCGACGGCGACGAGCCCGACGCCATCCGGCGCGAGATCTTCGGCTTCCTCTCCGGATACCACAACGTCCCCGCTCGCGTGCTCGAGCACGCCTCGTACGTCTGGACGGGCGAGCGCGCCATCGAGCACTTGTTCAGGGTGGCGAGCGGCCTGGATTCAATGGTCCTGGGCGAGCCCCAGATCCTGTCGCAGATTCGCGACTCACTGACGATGGCACGGGAAGCGGAAGCTGTCGGTCCGATCCTGCAGCGACTGGCGACCGACGCCCTCAAGACGGGAAAGCGGGCTCGTACCGAAACCGACATCTCCCGGAACCGGGTGTCGATCGCGCATGCCGCGCTCGATCTGGCACAGGCGGAGCTTGGTTCGCTCCGGGGCAGGTCCGGTCTCGTTCTTGGCGCCGGAAAGATGGCGACGCTCGCCGGAAAACTCCTGCGCGCCAACGGCATTGGATCGCTCACCTTCATCAATCGATCCCTGCAGCGGGCCGAGGAGCTCGCCCGGGAAACGGGTGGCGCGGCATTGCCGTTTGCGGGGCTCAAGCATGCGATCGCCGGAGCGGATGTGGTGGTCGGCGCAGTCCATGTCGACGAGCCTCTCGTCACCGCGGAACATGTCCGGCGCCGCTCCACGCCATTGCTGATCGTCGATCTTGGGGTTCCTCGCACCGTCGATCCCGAATGCGGCCTGCTTCCCAACGTGACAGTGCGCGATGTTGATGCCCTGGAGCCGGTCGCGCGAGAAACCCGCCGCCGGTTTCAGGGTGAGGTCGACAAGGTTGAAGTGCTGGTGGGCGGTGCCGTGGCCGATTTTGGCGTCTGGGTCCAGAGTCGCTCCGGTGCCCAGGCGATCACCGCCGTACGGACCCATGCCGATGCCATCCAGCAGGCCGAGGTCGAGCGCGCCTTGCGCCGCCTGTCTCATCTATCCGAGCAGGATCAGAATGTGGTTCGCGCGCTGGCCACGGGCATTGCCAACAAGATGGTTCATGCTCCCACGCTCGCGCTAAGAACCGCTCAAGGTGACGACGACATCGGTCGTATCCTTGGGATCCTGGGCGTGGATCGTCGCTGACCGCGATCGTTGGACGGGCTCCACGCTTCGGGCACAATGGTGCAATCAGGGTCGATGGCATCGTACTGCGGTGCGTGAGCACGATGGCAGTGCCATTGCCGGAAATCGCAATTGAGACCGCCAGCAGGCGGTCAGCGCCGCATACCATGCGAATGCGCTTCGGCGGAAACTTGCGACCGTCGAAAGCGAGTTCCACGTTTGCCGGCTTGCCGGGTATCAGATGTGCGTGCGCGACGCCAGCGACCCCGTCCCGGCCGCCGTCCATGAAGGAGACTCCAACCGTGTCCCAGACCGTCGCATCAGCTCTTCGTTACACGCGGTCGGCGGAGGCGTTCGATCGCGCCCGTCAGGTCATCCCGGGTGGCGTCAACAGCCCGGTCCGGGCGTTTCGCTCGGTCGGGGGCTCGCCGGTGTTCGTTGAGCGGGGGGCCGGGTCCAGGTTCTGGGATGTTGATGGCAACGCCTACATCGACTATGTGCTGTCATGGGGTCCGCTGATCCTTGGACATGCCCATCCCGGCGTCGTCGAAGCGACGGTCGCCGCGCTTCGTAACGGCACGAGCTTCGGCGCGCCGACGCACGCGGAGACGACTCTGGCGGAGTTGATCCAGGGCAGCGTGCCAGGGATCGATCTCGTTCGGCTCGTCTCATCGGGTACCGAGGCGACGATGAGCGCGCTTCGCCTCGCCCGCGCCGCGACCGGGCGCGACAAGATCGTGAAGTTCGCCGGGTGTTACCACGGCCACGCCGACATGCTCCTGGTTCAGGCGGGCAGCGGCGTCGCGACACTGGGCTTGCCCGACAGCCCGGGCGTTCCCAAAGGGGCGACGGCGGACACCCTTGTTGCGCCCTTCAACGATGTTGCGGCGGTCACCGCCCTCTTCGACGAGTATCCGGACCAGATCGCGGCGATCATCGTGGAACCGGTCGCTGGCAACATGGGACTGGTTAAGCCGGATGACGGATTTCTCGAAGGGCTGCGGTCGGTCGCCTCGCGCCACGGCACGATCCTGATCTTCGACGAGGTCATGACCGGCTTTCGGGTTGCACCGGGCGGCGCGGTCGCACGATACGGGGTGCAGCCAGATCTGGTGACCTTCGGCAAGGTAGTCGGAGGCGGCTTTCCGCTGGCGGCGTATGCCGGCAGCCGCGAGATCATGGAGCATGTTGCCCCGTCAGGCTCGATGTATCAGGCGGGGACGCTCTCCGGCAACCCGGTGGCGACGGCAGCCGGGATCGCGACACTGACGGCCCTGCGCGAGCCCGGGGTGTGGGACGCGGCGGCCGATGCCGCCACCCAGCTCGTCAAGGGGCTCGTTGACGCCGCGAGCAAGGCGTCGATCCCGGTCCGGGCGACGGCTGTGGGCACGATGGCGGGGATGTTCTTCACCGACGCCCCGGTCAGGAACTATGACGACGCGAAGACGAGCGATACCGCTCGCTACGCGGCGTTCTTTCACGGCATGCTCGAGCGTGGCATCTACTTCGCGCCTTCCCAGTTCGAGTGCCTGTTCCTCTCCGCCGCCCACACCAGCGACGACATTGCGACGACGCTGAGTGCCGCCGCCGAGGTCTTCGGGATCATTGCGGCCACCCAAATGGCGGTCAATCGCTGATCGCGTACAGGAACCCGTCCCGGCTGCCGAAGAAGACGAACCCGTCGAGTACGACGGGTGATGTTTCGATGACGTCGCCAGCGAGGTAGTACCACATGGGGTCGCCTGTGGCGCGGTCGAGCGCCAGGAGGGTGTTCCCCGCACCTGTGATGACCGTGTCACCGCTGATGGTGGGGGCTGAAAGCGACTCCTTGCCGGAGGCGTGGAGCCAGCGCTGGGACCCGGTGGCCCGATCAAGGCCATAAATGCCGCCATCGCTCGCGGAAAGCACAACCAGGTCGCCAGTGACCGCGGCGGTTTCGGCGCCACCCTGCGGGGCGGCCCAGACCTGGTCGCCGGTCGCCAGGTCGATCGCGAGCAGGGTACCTGCCTGCGTCGAAACCAGCACCATCGTATCGAGAATCGCCGGGCTGGCGAAGATCGCGCCGGTCAGGGGCGTTCGCCAATTCAGCTTGCCGGTCGCGAGATCGAAGTTGTAGAGCACCCCGGCGTCGGTGCCGAAGACGACTTGCGTGCCCGCGACCGCCGGTGTGCCGAACGTTACCCCATCGGTCGCCGCCCGCCACTTGATCTCACCCGACCGGGCGTCGATGCCGTAGACATATCCTTCCTGGCTGCTGATCACGACCATTCCCTCAGCCACGGTCGGCGTTGCCTGGCCCGAATACTGGACCGGAACGCGCCATCGCTCGGCCCCGGTTCGGGCATCGAGCGCCAGAAACACGAAGCCACCGCCGATGTAGACCGTGCCGTCGACCACTGCAGGTGAAGAACGCGTGACGTAGTCGCTGACTGTGACACGCCAGAGCTCGGTACCGTTCCTCGCGTCGATCGCAAACAGGATTCCGCTCTTGCCTGCGACGTAGATGACCCCGTTTGCGATTGCGGGAGACGAATAGACCTCACCGCCCGTGTCGAACCGCCATGCCAGCCGCGGGTTTCCTGCCGGCGGGGGGCCCGGGAGTATCCCGTTATGGAGGGGGCCGCCGCGATACATCGCGACTTCTCCCTGAATCGCTTGCCCGGCATCGTCGGGCACGACCGCGGGCGGCGTCGCGACGGCGGCGACTTCCGGTGAGCTCTCAGGGAGCGAGCCGAAGTCTGAACCAGAATCGGGGGTGGCAAGAGCACGATATCCGACCAGGCCGAGGCTCAGGATCGCCAGCAGCGACAGGACAACGCCCCAGTTCCGCAGGGAGGGGCCGTCGCGACGGATTCGCCAGATCCCGTAGAGCGCGAGGGCGACGCCGCCCAGCCAGCTCAGGAACTGCACCGCGGGATCGAACTGGACGACAATCGAGATGAGCACCAGCAAACCGCCGACGACGATCCAGCCGCCGCCGCCGTGGGCCGTCTCGACCCGCGTCCGGGCGCGGTTCAGCTGATCGCGGGCCAGGCGGCGGTTGAGCAGGTCGAGTCCGGCACGCGGGGCGTCGGAGGCGGCGACCAGCGTGCCGCGGATATCGCTGGCACAGTTGAGGCAAAAGAGATCGATTTCCTGGTTTTCCCAGCCGCACTCGGGGCAGACCCGAACATGGGCGACGTATCCCGACCACTGCCGCCGGACCGCGTCGCGCTCCGTTCGCCCATGCAACCGGCCTCCCAGCGGGTTGGTCACCGATGGACGGTTGTGGGTTGGGTCTGGCGGGGAGGTGCCGGTCATTGCTTACCTTGCTTCCTGGAGCGATTTTACCCCCGGGCTCGCACCATGCGCCGGTTGCCACGATCCGGACGGCCGACACAGATCGTCCAGGGGAAGGAGCCGGTCAGTTTCTCGACTTCGAGTTCCTGACCGACGAAGTCCCCGAATGTCGCTCGCGACCAGAAGTTCCGGTGATCGGGGTCGGAGCCACGCGGGCGGATCTCGAGGTTCTTGCCGCGCGCCGCGTTCGCCAGGCAGAAGAACGGCTCGTGCGGTACGGAAAGCACAACTGCCCGCTTGGCGACACGGGCAAGCTCGCGGAGCGCGCGACGCGGGTCTTCCAGATGTTCGAGCACCTCGAAGCTGTAGACCACGTCGAAGCTTGCGTCCGGATGGTCGATCGCGTAGATGTCGCCGGTCGAGATCGACGCGCGCGGATTCCGCAGCTGCGCAAGGAGAACGGAATCCGGCAGGACGTCGAATCCGGTGATGCTGACCTCGGGCATGGCCTTGAGAAAGATGTCGGTCACGAAGCCCTCGCCACAACCGGCGTCCAGCAGCGTGTCCGGCTGCAGCTCTTCCACGATCGCGGTGATCTTCCGATGAAAACGGTCGATCAACCGGCGCTGGATCGGGTTGTCGCTGGTGTGCTTGCGATAGTTGCTGGTATCGACGTTCACCGGGGCTTGGTAGCGGAACGTCTCACTGATACTCACGGGCCATGCCTTTCGATAGCGCTTGCACGCGTTCTGCATTCAGGGAAGGGAAGAATCGCCGGGCCGATTCCGGGTATCTGGCCGGGCGCCTACTGGCGATGTGGCTCAAGGTCGTGGAGTCCCATCGGTTCCGGGCGGTGAGCGATCCACCATCGCGCTACCACGTACAGGATCGGGATCGCCGCGAACAGTGCAAACCGGTAGATTACCGCCGCGGCGATCACGGCGTCCCCTGGCACGTCAGCGAGCCGCGCGACCACATACATGAGCGCCTCCCGCACGACCGCGCCACCCGGCACCGGGCTCAGCATCCCGATCAGGATCGGGAGCGATGTCAGTCCAAGCACGAACTCGAACGAGTGATCCACATCGAGCGAGCGGAGAAGGAGCGCGATCACGATGCCTTGCATACCCCAGTACACGATCGTCGTCACAAGCGCGAGCAGCGCTCCGCCCGGTCGGGCCGAGGGCGCCAGCAGCATTCGCCTGACCACCGGCAAAACACGTTCCCGTCGAGTTGGCGACTTCAGGAGCCAGGACCCGGCCACAATCGCGAGTGCAACCAAACCGATCGCGCCGATCGTGAAGACCTCGGCGGATTCGGCAAGCTGCGTACGGACCGCCCCCGGCGAGCCTTCGGCGAGGACGAGCCAAAGGACCGTGCCGGCGCCGAGCACGGCAACGTCCATGCCGATCTCCCAGATCGCGATTGTCCCGGTAGCCTGCGCATCGAGTCCCAGCGCTCGCTTGGTCAGGGCGGCCCTGGACGGCACCGCGAGGCCGATCGGTGCGGCGTAGTTGATAACCACCGAGGTCAGGAACGCCTCCGCCGCTTTCGGGAGATCGGACGTCCCTTGTGCCATCAGCACCAGGGCATGCCATCGAAAACACAGCAGCGCCAGACTGCCGACGTAGATGGGGGCGGCGAGCAGGAGCATGCCAGGATCCGCGTCGACTACCGCCGCCAGCGCATCTCGCAGGGCACCCTGGATCCAGAGCACGACCAGTGCGAGCGCCAGCCCACTCGCGAAGATGACGGGTGTGGGGATCTGCCCGAGCGGGCCGAGAAGTCGCCGCCACCGGGCACGGGCCACGGGAGTGCCGGCATGGTCTCCCTTGTCGATCGGAAGCTGCGTCACCCGGCGGCCACGGAAGGCTCCAGCTCCGGCTCGTGGGCCTGCAGCTCCGGACGCGTGCGAAGCCCAACGGTTTCCTTGAGCGGGGGTTTCTGCGCCGAACGAGGCGTATTGGAACCGTGGGCCTGGTATTCCCCGATCAGGCCGAGCCCGAAGAACTGCGTCCCGATCACGACGAGCAGCACCGAGAGCAGGAGGGCGGGACGAGTGCCGATCGAATCGTCGAGCACGAACTTGACGAACGTCAGCCACACACCGAGCAGGACGCCAAGCGCGAGCGAAACCAGCCCGGGCAGCCCGAACAGGTGCATCGGGCGTTGCCGGTACTGCGTCAGGAAGATCACGGTGAACAGGTCGAGGAAACCCTTCGTCAGGCGGGACCAGCCATACTTGGAAGAGCCCCATTGCCGTGCATGATGCTTTACCGGCAGCTCCGCGATCCTGAACCCTTCGGCATGCGCCAGGACCGGCGTGAACCGATGCAGCTCGCCGTACAGACGGATCGAGGAGGTCACTTCGCGCCGGTATGCCTTGAATCCACAGTTGAAGTCGTGCAGTTGCACCCCCGAGCTGCGCCGAACGGTCCAGTTGAAGAGTTTGCTCGGCGCGGTTTTTCCGAGGGGGTCCTTGCGACGCTGCTTCCAGCCAGAGACCAGGTCGTACCCCTCGTCGAGCTTCGTCAGGAAGCGGGGAAGTTCGTCCGGGTCGTCTTGCAGATCCCCATCCATGGTGACGACCACATCGCCTCGCGCAACCGCGAAGCCATTGGACAGCGCCTGGGCCTTGCCGAAGTTCCGGCGGTGACGAAGACCCAGGACGTGGTGGTCGAGACGGCTCAGCTCGGAGATCAGGCGCCAGGTACCGTCACGAGAACCGTCATCGACGAAGATGATCTCGTAGGGAAGGTCGGTGCGCGCGATCGTGGCGGTGAGGCGCTGATGCAGTTCCCGTAGATTCCCTTCCTCGTCCATGACCGGGATCAGGATGGTCAGCGAGGTGATGGGCCGCTCGGAGATGTCGGACGAGAGGATGCGGGAGACGGCGACATCCGGGTTGCGGGGCGTCACCAATCCTGCTTGTGATGCGCGAGGGCCAGCCTGGTTGCTGGGATGGTCTGAAGGCGAAACGGCTGCATCCACGCTGTCTATGCTCCCGACGGTACCGGAACGAGCCTGGGTGAACGACCGCCAGGAACGTGGCGTGCGCTGGCACGCTCATCAAGCTCCCGGAGCAGCTTCATGATCCGCGATCCCACCGTGGCTCCCTTGAGACGGGCCATCTCCGCAGGCAGGTTGACTATAGTGCCATGCCGATCGACGGCGCAAACGGTACGGCCAGCCTACGGGAGGGGGGACACGGGCAACTCCGGTGGGTTCAACGGCCGGCGGGCGGCGTGCCAGTGGCTGGCTCGAGGTCGACCATGTACATAGCTCCACCGTCCTTTTGCGTTACAAGCACTTCCTTGAACTGGGATACGTCTTCGGAAGGAAACTCAAAAGCCTGCATCGCGCCTCCCTCCTTGTTGACATCCAGCGTGGAGACCATCGCCTTCTCGCCCTGGGAGTCGACGCACCAGACCTCATGGTCCTGATCGGGATTCAGCCCCCAGGCGACCACCACGCCCATATTGTCTCTGGGGTCCACGCCGAGGCGTCCACGACCCGGGCACTCATCGCATTGCGGTTCCATCGAATAGAACTGCATGGCGTCACCCCTGGTGACGAGCTGGTTCAGCCCGGTCCCGGTGGCGAGCGTGGACTCCTGCTCCTGGTCGGCGAGATCCAGCCGCATGCTGTTTGCCCAGGCGCCGACGACGATCAGGGCCAGGGCCAGTGGCGCAATGACCGCGGGCGCCACGTACCGCGACCACGGGCCCAGTGTCCGGCCGTCGATGAGCGCCCGGTCGGGTTCGGGTCTCGCGCCTTCCTGTCTGCCACGTTCCTCGGCGTCGAGGTGGCGGTCCAGCGGCGGTTCATATGGCGCTTGCGGATCGTCCGCCGCGACGCGGGCGAACAGCGCTTGTTTCACACCAGGAGCAGGAGCATGGTCCACCGGGAGCGCCAGGGGAAGAAGATCCACGACCCGACGAATCGATTCCGCTTGATCGCGGCATGGCTCGCACCAGCGCAGATGCTGCTCGACGATGCCAGCATCGGTGCGGTCGAGCGCGCCAAGGGCATGGGCTTCCACCTGATCGAGGATGGCCTCGTGGTCGGCCCCGGAGGGGGGACCATGACGTGGCGCTTGATTTGTGGGCGGACCGCTCAAGTCACCGGTACCTCGTCTGTCATCAGGTAGTCACGCAGCTTCCGCACACCCAGCCGCATCCGTGTCTTGACCGTGCCCAGCGGTTGGTCCAGTTCCACTGCGATCTCCCGCTGCGACAGGCCACGGAAGTAGGCGAGCTCGATCACCGCCTGCTGCGCTGGCGGCAGCGTGCCTATTCCGGACAGGATCCGGTCTCGCGTCTCGCCGTCGATCGCCTGATCCTCGACGGATGCCTGCTCGTCGACGACGTTCGTCAGCATCAGGACCGGGTCCGCGGAATCCGCGCGTTGAGGGCGCCGCTTTTGCCTGCGGATCTCATCGATCGCCATATTGTGGGTGATGCTGAGCAACCACGTCACGAACGACCCCCGCATCGCGGAAAAGTGGTGAGCCTGCTTCCAGGTCCGGAAGAAGACTTCCTGCAGCAGCTCTTCGGCCGCGGCTCGATCCTGGAGCATGCGCATCGCGAACGAAAAGACCGCGCGCGAATAGCGGTCATACAAGACTTCGAGCGCGGCGGCGTTTCCGCGGGACACGAGTGCCACCAGGGCCGGATCATCCAGGGCCAGCAGACTCTGGATGTCGGCGCGCTCCGTTACAGCCACGATCAGCGCTCCGACCGGGCGAACGAGCCGTCGGCAACACATCCGACCTGCTGAAACGTACGATGGGAGCGATGACCCGGTTTCATCAGGGTCGACATTCGAACGTCTCTCACCGCGTTCCCCACACCACCACGACCTTGGGTCGCTACGTCACGCTCCCAACACTGTCGGAGCGAACGGCGTCGAACCGGTTCCATCGTTCAAAGCATAGCGCACACCCTCATACTCGATGTTCATCTCGCGATCCGGCCCACTCCCGGGAGCGCGAGCGCCACGTTGACCGGCAGGTATCCGTCCCGGCGGGCAGGTGACCGAGGGCGCTTGGAGACACGCCTGGACCAGGGCAAATGACCCGATGCCGGCCAGCGAGCGCTGGTGACCGGGCCGATGCGCCTGCGCGGAAGCGTGCGTCCCGGCTTCACGTTCGCAGCGGCACGTACCGGCTCTCCTCACGAACCGGTTTCATACAGGCGCTGGCGACGGGGATCGTAGGCCGGAGGCGATCGGTGAGGTTGCCGGGTCCAGTGCCCAACTTCAACATACCGGAAGGAGATGCACAGTTCGATGTGCACCGCCATGGCACCGGCGACCCACGCAGGGGTGCTCGTGCAGCAGGAACGAAGGTGACTGTCGGCGGCTAGCGGGTCAAATCAGCTCCAGGCTCCGGCCCGGAAACGTGCCGAGATAGCGATCGAGGACTTTACGGATTGCCCGATTGCACCCGTTCTAAGGCGGACATAAGACGAGAGACCGCTCTTGCGGCTAACCTGCCTCGTCGTTCCTTGAAAGTCCTGCTTCCCTGTCGACTCGACACGGCACGTTGTTCGCGAGGTGTTCCGCCATACGGTTCACCTGGTCGCCAGACCTGGTGCTATGCCGAACACGTCGCAGGTCACTGCCCATTCCCAGTCGAGATGTCGCCATTCGTCGTCGTCGGGGCCGTCGTAAATCATGCACAAGGAACCTGTGTATCCAGCGTCTCGCAGGATGGAGAGGCTTTGCCGGAAGTCAGCCTCGTCCGGGGCCTGGGTGTCGAAGTGGCATTTGATATGGGATGCCTCGGCTCTTGGGGCGATCTTTGACAGGTCGTCGTACTTGTGCGCTCCTGTCCAGTTCCCGAGGTCGACCATCAGTCCGACGTGGTTGGCAGCGGCGTCGAGCACTGCCAGTGTCGACGCCGCATCCGGCGTCAGTTCCTTCCAGTTCTCGGTGAGTAACCGGATTCCCGGATGGGTCTCCGCCAGCGACGCGAGCCGGGCGCCACTCATATCGAGCAACTCAGGCGTCGGTCGAGATTCCCCGGCACAAACACGCACGCGCTTGGCACCCAACCGTGCCGCGATGGCGATCCAGTCGCTTATCCAGGCCATCTGCTGGTCAGCATCATCGGCCGTAATGTCACCGGCATCGACCAGGAGCACATCGAGTTCGATGCCTTCTGTTTCAAGTGCCCCGCGCAGCGAATCGAGATAGGCATCGTCGGTCGACGCAATGTGGAAGTGGCAGATCTGGACAGCCTGATACCCTCTCGCGGCAAGCTCTGCTGGTAGCTCAAGGAGTGGGATACCGCCCTCAACGGCAGGCTGTTGCATCATCCGGCCACCCTTGGGTGATGAATGCTCGGCAACCAAGCTCCCCAGCGTGCGGTGAAGCGACCATGTGGAGACCGATCGGGTCAATGTCTGCTGCGTCATGGAGAACGTCCTTTCGGGCGAAGGGATGGAGTGACGACAACGTGAGATAGCTGCTCAGGCCAGGATCCGATGATTCTCGTCCGAGTTGGACCGATACCATCATGCCAGCACGTGTCGCCGATCAATCTCCGCAAGGTCAGGCGCTTATGGAATGCTCACCGCGATCATTGCAGCTCACTAGGAGCAGGGCAACCTGCGAGGACTCGACATTCATGACCCATCCCAACCCGGGAAACCCGGCGGCGACTCCGGCATACCCAATGGTGGCCACGGCAGCGACCTCAGGGCTACTTGGCAGGTTGAGATCGAAGTTGGCGTGCTTTACACATTTGGGATGACTACTGGCACGCCGATGCCAAGGCTGGCGCATCCGGTGATCGCCAATTGGGGATTAAACTGGGCAGCAGGTCCAGCAATATCTCGCCCAAGGATATGACGCGAGCGTTAGTCACCTCCGAACGTGCTTTAGGTCGTGAACGATGCGAGCTACCGTAGGTCGAGCAGGCCACGGTCGGTGACACGGGCTTCGGGAATCACCGAAAGTGAGAGGAAGGCGAGTTGTCCGAACGGGCTGTCGAGCGAGCAGCCAAGGTCTCTCGCCGCCTGTTCCAAGGCACGGTACGCATCGGCCACCTGCTCCACCGGGTCCGTGGACATCAGCCCGCAGACGGGAAGCGGCACATGCGCGACGACCATGCCATCCGCGACAACTGCGAGGCCTCCCTGCGATTCCGCCACGGTGGCGATCGCAAGGAGGATGTCGGTGTCGCTCACGCCAGTGGCGATGATGTTGTGCGCGTCGTGCGCGATCGTGCTCGCCAGCGCGCCACGGCGGAGGCCGAATCCATTCACCAGCCCGACGCCGACCCGGCCGGTCGCGTGATGCCGCTCGACACTGACGAGTTTGAGGAGATCGTCCGCTACCGATGAAAGGACCGCGCCGCTCTCGCCTTGAGGCGTAACCTCGATCAGTCTGGTCACGATCTGGCCTGGAATGATCTGAACCGCTTTGGCCGCATCCTGGACCGCGAGCTTGAGGCTCGACAGATGGAGCGGAGCGAGGTGGACGGTATCACGCAGAATCGGGGGCACCCCAGCATTCGGTGTCTCGACCGTCAACGCCCCGTCCCGCGCCACTACCTTGCCGTTGAACAGGGTCATCTCGACATCGATTGTCTCAAGATCCCGAAGAATCACCAGATTCGCACGGTATCCCGGCGCTACGGCACCGAGGCCGGGAAGACGCCAATGCTGGGCCGGGTTCCATGTCGCCATCCGGATCGCGCGGATGGGATCGAGCCCGCCCCGGATCGCCGTCCTCAAAATGTCATCGACATGCCCGTGAGCCAGCAGGTCGTGACAGTCACGATCATCCGACGCGAAGCAGATCCGCCCGTACGTGTCATCCGTGACGAGCGGAAGGAGATCGAGCAGATTCTTCTCCGAAGAGCCCTCCCGCATCATCAGCATCATGCCGGCCCGGAGTTTGTCGCGCCCCTCGGTCAGCACTGTCGATTCGTGGTCCGACGTGATACCGCTCCCGGCATACGTCTGGATTGGCGGGCCCATGATCCCTGGGGCGTGCCCGTCAACCGGTTTGCCTGCCGCCGCCCAGATCCTGTCCGCAATTTCGGGGTCCGCAGCCAGTACACCCGGGACATTC
Organism: uncultured Thermomicrobiales bacterium; assembly: GCA_902806355.1. The sequence goes on from CADCWI010000076.1 coordinate 47,453, forward strand.
ATTATCTCGCCGAGCGCGACCGTCTCTGTCCAATTCAGCATCGCCGTGATGTCGACGGTGCTCATCTCGGCCCCTGCGCTCTCGTGGGGGCTGGCGGGTACGGAAGACGGAGCGCTGAAGAAAACGCTCAGCGGAAGATCCCGGCAGGCGTCACGCAATGCCGCCACGCCAGGGAGTCCGGCAACATTGGCGATCTCGTGAGGATCGGTCACGATCGCGCCGGTGCCGTGGGGTACGACCGCGCGGGCGAACTCCGGGCTCCAGAGCAGGCTGCTCTCCAGATGGATGTGCGGATCAATGAACGACGGGACGATGACCCGTCCGGTGACGTCGATCCGTTCCCCTGCATTGGGGAACAAACCGATCCCGGCGACGCGGCCAGCGTCAATCGCGACATCGCCGGGGATCACCTCCCCGGTGAAGACGTTCAGGACCGAACCGCCGCCCAACACGAGTGCCGGAGGATAGTGACTCTGGGCGATTGCGATCCGCCGCCGCCACTGCCAGCGCCATTTGTGGAACGCCGCGTCACCGGTCTCGCTGCCGTCTCTCGCCATGAAGATGCCTTTGTGATGTGAGCCCTGGAACGGACAGGCAGTGGATCAGCCGAGTTGTCGTTCGATCGACGCGAGCACGGTCTCGAGCCGTGGCAAGCGTTCCCGGACGAACTGGCCAATGTCGCCGGATCGCGTGAACGGCAGCTCATACCGCTCGGTCAGTGCGACGCCCTGCTCGACCTCGTCCCAGGAGACGGTCTGGTGTTCGGCCAGGAATCCGCGGGCAATGTTCGGCAACGTGATCCGGGCAAGACGCGCCCGCGAGGTTCGACGCCACTCGTTCTCCTCGTCGGCATACAACCCGGGGGACGATGACCAAAGCACGACCTCCAACCCATCCCCACCGACGAGCACGTCGACCCGTCCGGTCTCGTCATCGACCGCGATGCTCCACCGGTTCTGCTCGTCAATGGTTCCGTAAGCGTAGTAGCCGGCATCCTGAAGCGAGATCCGGACAGGTTCAAGGGCGCGCTTGTCCCGCGCGATCCTGCCTGACGGTTCGTCTTCAGGGTCGAAATCCGGCAAAAGGGAATAGTGATCATTCATGGAAGACTCGTTGTCTGGCTGACCGGATTGCCCTGCGGCTTTCCAGCGGCTCAGGTAGGATATGCGACCGGTCCGGCTCGGTAGTCCTGTTACGGCACCATCGCCCACTCGTCGACGACACCCACCGTCGATGGTGCGCTCATGATGCCATGTTGGCCTTCGCAGGTGCCGGCTCCGGTCAACACGGAGCTGTAAGTCCCGCCAATGTCGGGAGCGATCCCTCGCATCGCGGCGTCGTGGCATCCTCTGGGCACTTGGGCTCAATGCCTATCCCATCGCTCGCCATTCCTCCGGCACCGTGACTGTGCAGACAGGTGCCGTTCGGCTTTTCCAACGCCTGTGCAAACTGCATACATTCTTGTGGGCACCAATCATCGCGATGTGCATACTTTGATACTGAGCCGTCGATCGTTCAACGATGCGATCCTGCAGCAACGAGGGGTGCGGGTCATTCGCTGGATGAGTTGACATTCGGGAAAAAAACCGGGTATTCTCCCAAGCTGACGCCAAGAGAAGACAATCCGAATGTACGGACCGTCGACGTTCTGGTCGGATTGTGCCGCCGTGTAAATCGAATCGGAAGGGCACGAGCGGAGATGGTCTCCGGTCGAGTGGGTAGGGGTCCGGTCGCCGGTGTAGCTACCGATCTGGCTGGAAAAACTGGAGGTTTCAGGGCATGAGAGATCCTCGTTTTGATGCGCTCGTCGATCAGGTAAAAGCCGGCGCGATCGACCGCCGAACCTTCGTCGTCCGGGCCGCCGCACTCGGCGTGTCAGGATTGGCAGCGGGCGCTGCGCTCCGAAGCATCGGCGCTGCCGCCCAGGACGCGACGCCGGGCGCCAGTCCCGTCGCGAGCCCGGTCGGAAGTCCCGTGGCCAGCCCGGTTGCCGGTGGCCTCTCGCCGGAGAACCTCGGTGTCGCGGGTGTTGCGCACAGCACTGATACCAGCGCTGGTGTTATCAACTTGTACTCATCCTGGCCGTTGACCGCCGCATCCGAGCAGCTGGGTGCGGATTCGGCCGCGTCTGTCCAGTTTGCGGTCGATATCTGGGGCGGCGCCGCTGGCGGATTCGCGATCAATTACCAGGCGCTTGATGATGGCATTGCCGCCAACAACGGTGCGTGGGATGCCGCAACCGAAGCCAGCAACGCAACAAGGGTCGTGAACGACCCGGATGCCGTCGCCTACATCGCCACCTTCAACTCCGGCGCAGCCGAGGCTTCGATCCCGATCACCAACGAAGCGGGCATGGCCCAAATTTCGCACTCAAATACCGCGGTTCAGTTGACCAAGGACAATCCCGCCAATCCTCCGGGATACCCGGGCGTTCTGTATCCAACCGGCACGCGAAACTACATGCGGGTCGTGCCGGCGGATGATCTCCAGGGCGGAGCAACTGCCAACTTTGCGTTCAATACCCTTGGCGCACAGTCGGCCTACGTCATCCACGATAACCAGACCTATGGCAAGGGCCTCGGCACCGTCTTCCAGACGACGTTCGAGTCCCTGGGCGGCGAGATTCTCGGCTTCGAGGCGTTCCAGCCGGATGCCCCGGAGTACCAGGCGCTCGCGAACAAGGTCGCCAATGCGGGGCCGGCGCTCGTCTACATCAGCGCCATCGTCAATCTCAATGCCAGCAAGCTGTTGCAGGATCTTCGCGAATTGCTCCCCGTTGAGGACGTCGTGATCATCGGCCCGGACGGCCTGATCAACCAGGCATTCCTGGATGCTGCCGGCGATGCCGCCGAGGGCATGTACCTGACGATTGGCGGGTTGCCACCGACCGAGCTCCAGGGCATCGGCGCCGAGTGGTACAACGGAATCAAGGAACGACTTGGTCACGAGCCAGACGCCTACGCGGTGTATGCGTTCGACGCTGCGGTGGTAGTGCTCCAGGCGATCGACCAGGTCGCTGCGAAGGACCGCGCCGCCGTCCTCGAGACAATGCTGAATACCTCCGAGTTCCGCGGTCTGATCGGGACCTGGAGCTTCACCGAGACCGGTGATACGACTGCCGAGACGATCTCGCTCAACGTCGTCCAGGGCGGCGCCATTACCTTCCAGGAAGTCATCGGGCTCGCATAGACACAGCGCATCAGGAACCGGACCGAGTACTTACTCGGTCCGGTTCTTGTGTATCGCGGCGGCCATATAGAAGACGAATTCCGGAGTAGCTTTCGAGCGGCGACCACTACAGCGTCACTAGTGCACCAGGGATGTTCACGTGGGCTTTGAATGGACTCAGTTTTTCCAGTTCCTGATCGTCGGATTGGCGAGTGGGTCGTTAATCGCGTTGATCGCGCTCGGGTATACCCTGGTCTACGGCATCATCGAGCTCATCAACTTCGCCCACGGCGAGGTGTTCATGATGGGCGCATTCTTTGCCGCAACCGTGGTGCTCGCGACGGGCGTCAATGATGAATCGGCGATTCCGCTGATCCTTGGCGCGCTCGCGTTGTCCCTGTTGCTCTCGATGGTGTTCTCCGGTGTGCTCAACGCCGCGATCGATCGTATCGCCTATCGCCGGCTGCGCTCCGCACCCCGGTTGGCGCCGCTGATTGCGGCGATCGGGGTCAGCTTTATCCTGCAGAATGTGGCGATCTACTGGAAGGGTTCCAACCCCTTCACCGCGCCGGACCTGATTCCCCGGGACTACCGTTCTTACAACGTGCTGAAGGAATGGCCGATCCTGCGCGATTGGTTCGCTGACTCGACGCTGCGCCTGCGCCTGCTGGATATCTTCGTGATTGGCATCACGATTCCTTTGTTGCTCCTGCTTTCCTGGTTCGTCTACAGGACGCGGATCGGTACCGCGATGCGGGCAACGGCCCAGGATCGTGAGGCGGCGGCGCTGATGGGAATCGACATCAACCGCACGATCGGTGTGGCGTTCATTCTTGGTGGCGCCCTAGCCGGTGCGGCCGGAATGATTGCGCTCTTCTACAACAACTCGGGACGGTTTCAGATGGGCTTCCAGTACGGCTTATTCGCCTTTACGGCGGCCGTCCTCGGGGGCATCGGTAACCTTGGTGGCGCAGTACTCGGCGGTTTCCTGATCGGCTTGATCTGGTCACTCAGTGATGGATTTATGGTGAACTACATTGCTGGCTGGGGCAGCCAATGGACCAATTCGGTGATCTTCGGCATCCTCATCATCGTGCTGGTGTTCCGTCCGTCCGGCCTTCTGGGTGAGGCTACGCCAGACAAGGTCTGAACGAGAGGCTGGAGGGGGCATAGCAATGGTGGCGGCTTCGGTATCCCGGGCGGACCAATGGGTCCGCGAGCGCAAGGCGGACGATCGCCAGCGGTTGATCAAGGTGCTGATCGGCGCTGCAGTGATCGCACTCTATCCCATCGTGGACAGGGCATTCGGGTTTGACCTTATCGGCTCCTGGATTCCGATCCTGATTTTCGTCATCCTGGCGATGGGGCTAAATATTGTCGTCGGCTACGCCGGGTTGCTCGATCTCGGCTACGTGGCCTTTTTCGTCATCGGCGCCTATGCCAATGCGTTCATGACATCACCGAGCAGTTGGTTTGTCATCAATGGCTGGATCCCCGAGTTCCTCCAGCTATTCTGGCCCGCGATGGCAGTCTCCTGGATTGTCGCGGCCATCTTTGGCGTCCTGCTTGGCGCACCAACCCTGCGCTTGCGCGGCGACTATCTGGCGATCGTGACGCTTGGGTTCGGGGAGATCGTTCCCGATTTCTTCACCAACGCCGAAGGGGTAACGCGGGGACCGCAAGGGATTGGGCAGATTTCCAACCCGCCGACGATCGCGCTCACCGGTGGACGCGAAATCGCCTTTGCGGCGACGAATCAGCTCAACTGGTTCTGGCTGATCCTCGTCGTGGTCCTTTTCTCGCTATTCCTGATCACCCGGCTCTATGACTCCCGGCTGGGACGATCCTGGCAGGCGATCCGGGAAGACGAGATTGCGGCGGCGAGCATGGGCATTAACACAGTCACGGCAAAGCTTCTGGCGTTTGCGCTGGGGGCCTCGTTCTCCGGCTTTGCGGGGTCGCTTTACGCCGGGTATGTGCGCGTCGTCTATCCGGACCAGTTCCAGTTCTCGGTCTCGGTCATCATCCTCGCGATGGTCATCCTGGGCGGCATCGGGAACATATACGGCGTCATCATCGGTTCGATCATCATCGGCGGGTTCGACCGCATCCTCGCCGACGCGCTGAACACCCCGCTCCACTGGCTCGGCGAGCGCATCACCTGGGGGCCCCTCGACTGGCTCGGCACGTTCATGGTCAATCACAATGTGACATCCGACCGTTTCCTGATATTTGGCCTGGCGCTTGTGCTGATCATGATCCTTCGTCCGGGCGGACTCTTTCCGTCACGGCGGCGCGCCGCCGAGATGGCGGGCGACGACGGCAGGTCGGACGCGGGTGACGGCTCGGAAGTCCGCGAACTTCAGGATGCCGACCGGCAACTGGCGGGAGGGCGTACATGAGCGTGCAAGCACCATCAGCGCATTCGACTGCCACGACACCGAGTTCAACAGATGTGGTCCTGGAAGCGCGTTCCATCACCAAGCAGTTCGGTGGTCTGGTTGCGGTCGATTCGGTTGATATGGCGATCCGTCGCGGGAGCATCACGAGTGTCATCGGCCCGAACGGCGCTGGAAAAACGACCTTCTTCAACATGATTGCCGGTATCTACCGGCCCACGACCGGTCAGATCGCGTTCATGGGGCGTCCGATCTTCGGCGCCAAGGGATTTGGCGGCTCCTCCCTGCGCCCGGACCAGGTCACCTCGCTCGGAATCGCGCGGACGTTCCAGAACATTCGGCTCTTCGCCAACATGACCGTGGTGGAAAACATCCTCGTCGGCATGCACTGCCGATTGAAGACCGGTGCCCTTGGCGCGATCCTGCGTACCCCCGGAGTTGTCCGCGAGGAGCATCAGGCTCGCGTTCGCGCCTACTCGCTATTGGATTACGTCGGTCTTGGCAATCAGGCCCAGTCGACCGCGAAGAACCTGTCGTATGGGGATCAGCGTCGTCTCGAGGTGGCACGGGCGCTGGCGAGCGGCCCGTCCCTGCTCCTTCTGGACGAGCCGACAGCGGGGATGAACCCGAACGAGACGGCGGCGATGACGACGTTCATCGACAAAATGCGCAACGAGCTAGGTCTGACAATCCTGCTTATCGAGCATGATATGAAGGTGGTGATGGGCATCTCCGATCAGGTTGCAGTGCTCGATCACGGTGTCAAGATTGCCGACGGTTCGCCGGTCGAGGTTCGGAGCAACCCTCGCGTGATCGAGGCGTATCTCGGCAAGGGCGCGGCGGATGCGGCGGGGCAGCAAGCCGCTGGACCGATCGAAGCCGTCACCGTTGCAGAACCGATGCAGCGGGAGCCTGCAAGATGATGCCAACCCATGAGCGAGAAAATTTGGATACCCAAATGGATCGGCGATAAATGAGCACCGCTACGCTTCAACCACCTGCGACCGGAAACCCGAACGCGCGCGCGACCATGCTCGAACTCCGCGATGTCCATACCTACTATGGCCACATCCACGCACTCAAAGGGGTCTCGCTCCACGTCGAAGAGGGGGAGATCGTCACGCTGATCGGCTCGAACGGCGCGGGCAAGAGCACGACGCTGAAGACGATCTCCGGGCTCCTGACGCCCCGGACCGGCGAGGTCGTGCTTCGCGGTTCGCGAATCAGTGGGATGCCCGCGCACAAGGTGGCTGAGCTCAAGGTGGCGCAATCGCCGGAGGGTCGGCGCGTCTTCCCCCGGATGTCGGTGCTCGAGAATCTCGAGATGGGTGCGTTCGTCAACCGGAAGGTGGACCCGGCCGATCTCGACCGGGTGTTCCAACTCTTTCCTCGCCTCAAGGAGCGCATCTCGCAGAAGGCGGGCACGATGTCGGGGGGCGAGCAACAGATGCTCGCAATCGGGCGGGCCCTGATGGCGCACCCAACCCTGTTGCTCCTCGACGAACCGTCGATGGGACTGGCGCCGATCCTGGTCGAGCAGATCTTCGCCATCATTCAGGATATCAACAAGCAGGGCACGACCGTGCTCCTGGTCGAGCAGAATGCGCTGATGGCTCTCGCAATCGCGCAGCGAGGCTACGTCATGCAGACCGGCTCGATCCTGTTGACCGACGATGCCAGGGCGCTCTTGCAAAACGAGATGGTCCGCAAGGCGTATTTGGGCGAAACGTAGGCGGAACCTCCACCGTGATCCTTAGTCCGGTTCGCCTGTCGCCGCCTCGCTGGGGCGGGGAATTGTTGCGGGCCGTCGCTGTGGTGGATACTACGTCCGCATCGGACAGACCCCCCTTGGCTGACCGGAAGACATTGCAGTCTGTTGGAAGCCCGCGAAGCGCCGGCAGGGTCACGGCGCACCCCTTCACCGTGCCAACTGTTCACTAGCGAACGGCTCGCACCGCGTTCGTGCGCAGCGTATCCGTCGCGTCAACGCACGACGAACCAGGAGATGTACCTTCGATGAGCCTCGACCTTTCCGGCCAACGAGCGGATCTGCCCGCCCGGATCCAGCGCTTGAATGACATCGCATACAACCTGTGGTGGACCTGGAGCAAGCCGGCTCGCCTGTTGTTTGCGGAACTTCATCCGGTGCTCTGGAACGTTGTCGAACAGAATCCAGTTCTCTTTTTGCACCGCATCGAGAAGGAACGGCTCACCACGGCGGCGGACAATGCCGAGTTTCTGGCCCGGTACGACAAGGTGGTGGCGGCATTCGACGCAATGCTGAACCAAAGCCCGCAAGACACCTGGCTAGGTCAGAACCGGCCGGAGTTGGTGGGGAAGACTGTCGCCTACTTCTCGGCGGAGTTCGGTCTCCATCGCGCACTTCCGATCTACTCGGGTGGTCTCGGTGTCCTGGCTGGAGATCACTGCAAGGAAGCGAGCGACATGGGGATCCCGATGGTTGGGGTCTCGCTTCTCTATCGTCAGGGATATCTGCGACAGCGGATTGACTCCGCGGGGTGGCAGCACGATGTCCCCGCCAAGCTTGATCCCCATGCCGAACCAACGACACAGGTCGTCAACGACGATGGCTCACCCGTTCTGGTCGAGGTCGATCTGGGTGACGGGAGTGGCCTGCTGCGGCTCGCCGTGTGGCAGGTACGGGTGGGGCGCGTGCCGATCTACCTGCTCGACTCTGATGTCGAAGGCAACCCGGAGTGGACTCGTGCGCTGTCGTCCCGGCTTTACGGTGGTGACGTCGAGCACCGGCTGCGCCAGGAGATCATTCTCGGGATTGGCGGCGTCCGCCTCCTGCGGCAGCTTGGCATTACGCCTGCGTACTGGCATGCCAACGAAGGACATGCGGCATTGCATCTGCTCGAGCGCGCCCGCGAGCACGTAGCGGCGGGTGAGCCATTCGAGCGCGCGGTTGAACAGGTGCGGGCGACATCGATCTTCACCACGCATACACCCGTTCCCGCCGGGCACGACATTTTCTCTCCGGAGATGATGGAGCGGTATTTCCACACGTACTGGGGAGAGCTTGGGCTCAGCCGGGAGGACTTTCTGGCACTGGGTATCCATGGTGACCCCGCCAAAGGGTTCAATTTTACGGCCCTGGCTCTTCGCATGGCGGCCAACGTCAATGGGGTCAGCGAGAAGCACGGGGAAGTATCCCGCGAGATGTGGAACGACCTCTGGCCCGGTGTTGCGGTCACCGACACCCCAATCATCTCCATCACCAACGGCGTTCATCTGCGCACCTGGATCTCGCCGTCCATGCGCAACCTCTACGAGCGGTATCTTCCGCGAAACTGGCGCGCACAGCAGGAACAGGAGCAGGTCTGGGAGACAGTACTCAATGTTCCGGACGAGGAATTTTGGCACGCCCATCAACAGTGCAAGCAGGACCTGATTGACGAGATGGACGAGCGTGCGCGGCGACGGTACGCCGAGGGCCAGTTCGACGCCTGGCAGGTGCTGTCTTCCGGGCCCTTCCAGAACGCCAACGTGCTGACCCTCGGGTTCGCTCGCCGCTTCGCGACCTACAAGCGGGCCACATTGCTGTTCAAGGACATCGATCGCCTGGCGAAGATCCTGACCAATCCCGATCATCCGGTTCAGATCGTGTTTGCTGGCAAGGCTCACCCCGCCGACGAAGGCGGCAAGAAACTGATCCAGGAGATTTACACACGCTGCCGGGATCCTCGGCTCGGAGGACGTATCGCCTTTGCCGAGGATTACGAGATGGGGTTGGCGAGTCTCCTCGTCGCCGGGGTGGACGTCTGGCTGAATAATCCCCGATTCCCGCTGGAGGCAAGCGGGACCAGCGGCATGAAAGCGGCCGCCAACGGCGTTCCGAATTGCAGTATCCTCGATGGATGGTGGATCGAAGGGTGGCGCGAGGGCGACACCAATGGGTGGGGAATTGCGAGTTCCGAGCTCGAAGGTGACGCCCAGGACGTTGACGAGGCCAACCGCTTCTATGATGTGCTGGAGAAGTCGGTCGTGCCACTCTACTACCGGCGACAGGCCGATGGACTGCCACACGACTGGATCGCGCTCGCCAAGGAAGCGATTCGCACCGTGGCGCCGGCCTTCAGCTCCCGGCGCATGCTCATCGACTACGTGGACAAGCTGTACAGCCGCGCGGCGGGTTCCGGCGATCTGGTCGGCGCTGGCTCGTTGCCCGAGCCCATCAGTGGCACCCAGCGCTGAACCGATCATCGCCTGATGCACACGGACACCGACACGAGCCCGGTAATTTGAGTGGAGGTTCCCGCATGACCGAGACATCACCGGCCGAGACGTCCGAAGCGCTGGCTCATCTCAACGGGAGTGCCGTTCCCCGGCTCCTCAAGGGGCTTGTGCTCGCTGGAGGCAAGGGGTCGCGGCTGCGGCCACTGACCGCTACCGGCGCAAAACAGCTTGTGCCGGTCGCCAACAAGCCGGTCCTGTTCTACGCGCTCGACCAGCTGGTCAGTGCCGGGATCACCGAGATCGGGATCGTGACCGGTGACACGGGAGATCAGGTCCGGGCCGCGGTGGGAGACGGCTCGGCGTTCGGCGCGCGCGTGACATACCTTCCGCAGGATGCGCCAAGGGGCCTTGCCCACGCGGTGATGACCGCTCGCGATTATCTGGGCGACGCCCCGTTTTGCATGTTTCTGGCCGACAATTTTCTCCAGCAGGGGATCGACGAGCACGCAAGCGCCTTCGCCGAGACCCGGTCCGCCGCCCGGATCCTGCTCAAGCGTGTCGATGATCCATCCGCGCTCGGGGTCGCGATCCTTAACGAGTCGGGGCAGGTGACCAGGCTGGTCGAGAAGCCGAAAACGCCGATCTCCGATCTGGCCATTGTCGGCGTCTACTTCTTCGGACCGGAGATTCACGAAATCACGCCGAAGCTTCAGCCATCCGGGCGCGGCGAGCTGGAGATTACGGACGCGATCCAGGGACTGATCGACGCCGGGCATGTCGTCGACTCGTCGATCATCGGTGACGAGTGGGTCGACACCGGCAAAAAAGACGACATGCTCGAGGCGAACCGCGTCGTGCTGGGGACGGTGCACCGCGACGTCAAGGGCACAGTGGACGCCGAGTCGATCATCGTCGGTGATGTGATCGTCGAGGCCGGCGCGAGCATCGTCGGCAGCACAGTGCGCGGTCCGGCCATCATCGGCGCGGGCGCCCGCGTCGAGCACGCCTATGTTGGTCCCTTTACCGCTATCGGCGAGCGATGCATCATCCGCGGGTGCGAGATCGAGCACTCCATTGTCATGAGCGACAGCACGATCCGCGATATCGACTCTCGCATCTTCGACTCACTGATCGGCAAGGAAGTCGTCATCGAGCGGACGATGCTGAAGCCCGTGGCAGTGCGCTTCATGCTGGGCGATCACGCCCATGTCGGCATCTCCTGACACTGATCACGCGATACGGGGACGCAACGATGGAGCGCGCGGCCGAAACAGTACTCGTGACCGGATCAGGAGGGCAACTCGGTCGCTACCTCCTTGCCGCGTGCCGCGATCAAGGGTTTCGGGTAGTCGGCCTCGGTGCCAGTTCCGGTCCCGGTGTAGACATCCAGATCGACATCGGCGATGCGCACGCTGTGTCGCAGGCGATCAATGACCTGCGGCCAGACACCGTAATCCATGGAGCGGCGTACACGGATGTCGATGGCTGCGAGCGCGATCCGGACAAGGCGGATCGGGTGAATCACCTTGGAGCCGCCAATGTCGCCCGGGCGGCACTAGGTGTGCACGCTCACCTGATCGCGGTGGGGACCGATTTCGTCTTCTCTGGCCTGCAAGTGAAGCCGTATACCGAGCGCGACGCACCCGATCCAGTCTCGGTCTACGGGTCGAGCAAGCTGGCTGGTGAACGAGCAGTGCTCGATATCGACCCTTCGTTCGCCGTCGCGCGCACCGCCTGGGTCTACGGTGGGGCCGGAAAGCACTTCCCGCGGACCGTGCTGACGATGGTCCGGGATCGTGGTGCGATGACTGTGGTCGACGACGAGGTAAGCAACCCGACCTTTGCCGGCGATCTTGCGGAAGCCCTCGTCGCGCTTATCGACAAGCGTCCGGCGGGTATCCTTCATCTGACAAACGAAGGGTCCGTCAACCGGTTCGGCCTTGCCAGGGCTGTCGTCGAAGCGGCAGGGGGCGATCCCGAGATGATTCAGCCGACGTCAACGGAAGAGTTTCTCAGCCGCTATCCGCTGCCGGCCAAACGCCCGGTCAACAGCTCACTGGCCAACAACCGGGCCAAGGAGCTCGGCGTCTCCCTGCCCGGCTGGCGAAACGCAATCGACCGCTACGTCCCGGCGTTGGCACAGGAACTTAGCACGCGAGTATGACGGCTGCCGCGAGTCGTATGTCGTATGCCCGCATCCCGGGCGAGGATGCCGCACTACACGGAAGGCGATATTGTGAAGCTGCTGGTAACTGGTGGGGCCGGGTTCATCGGCTCGACGTTCGTCCGACAAGTGCTCGAGAACCATCCCGAGGACGAGATCGTCAATCTCGATGCCCTTACGTATGCCGGCAACCCGGCCAACGTGCGGGGGCTGGAAGATGATCCCCGGCACCGGTTGGTGCGCGGCGACATTGCCGACGCCGAGTTGGTCGATGGACTGGTTGAATCCGTCGATGCCGTCGTCAACTTCGCCGCCGAGACGCATGTCGATCGTTCGCTGCTTGATCCCGGGAGCTTCCTGCGCGCCAACGTTCAGGGCGTCTATGTGCTCCTGGATGCGGTCCGGCGGCATGGCAAACGCCTGCTGCAGGTCAGCACCGACGAGGTGTATGGCGACATTCCGCCCGGCAAACATTCGCGAGAGACCGATCCGGTTGAAACTCGCTCGCCCTACTCGGCGGCGAAGGCCGGCGGCGAGTTGTTTTGTAAGTCGTTCTTCGTGTCGTTTGGTACCGACGTCGTGATTACGCGCGGGAGCAACACGATCGGTCCGCGCCAGTATCCCGAAAAGATGATTCCCCTGTTCATCACCAACGCGCTGCGCGATCAGCCACTGCCGGTCTATGGCGATGGCATGCAGATCCGGGACTGGCTGTATGCCGAAGACCACGCCTCGGCCATCGACCGGGTGCTCCGCAAGGGCCGAGCAGGCGAGGTCTACAACGTTGGCGCAGGAAACGAATACCCGAACATCGAAGTTGTCCGCGCCCTGCTGAAGCATCTTGGCAAGCCGACGGATCTCATCGCCTATGTGCCGGACCGGCCCGGTCATGATCGCCGCTATGCGATGAATACCGACAAGATCAGGGATGAGCTGGGATGGGAGCCAACCCGCACATTCGAGATGACGCTCCATGAGACGATCGACTGGTACGCCGGCAACCAGGAATGGTGGGCCGCGATTCGTGACGGATCGTCGGATTTCAATGACTACTACCAGAAGCAGTATGGTTGGCGTCTCGAAGCTGCCGGACAGTCTGCTGGCTGATCGCGCTGTCCACGCTTTTCCACGGCGAGCACACTCGCAATCCTTTTGGAGGAACCCCGGTGACTGATAGCCATGCGACGGTAGCGGACGTGCTCGTGACATCTGGCGCAGGCGCTTCCGCGATTCACGACGTCGTGATCCGGGATTTGACCACGCATCGCGACCCGCGCGGAACGCTCACCGAGTTGCTGCGAGCGGATTGGCCCGATATCTACGGCGAGGCCATGCCGTTCGCGCAGGTCTACACCTCCACGACCTCGCCCGGTGTCGCCCGCGATATCGACCGCTGGCACGTCCATCAGCGTCAGACGGACCGGTTCTATTGTGTGGCGGGCCGTATCGTCGTCGCGATCGCGGATCCCCGGCCCGATTCGCCATCGCATGGCAAGTTGATGCTTGTGGAACTCGCCGCCTCGGACGATGGTCCGGCACCATTGATGGTGACGATTCCACCGCAGACACTGCACGGATTTGTTGTTACCAGCGAAACTCCTGCCACACTCCTCAACTTTCCAAACCGGATTTATGACGCCGAAGACGAGGGACGCACACTCTTCACGGACGCCGGTGTGACGTTCCCCAATGGCGAGCCGTTCGATTACATGAAGGTAGCCGAGTTCTACCAGCCTGGCTGACCAGGGGGATTGCGCATCGTCCCGGGGTCCGCTCGGATTCCAGAGAGGCTCCTCCGCCGCGGTAGGACGCCCCGTCCACAGGCAGCCCAGGAGGGCCGTGGGTCAATCACGGTGCAGTGGCGAGCGATTCCAGAGCGTTGGCCGCCGTCGTGGCATTTCTGGGCGAGTGCCGGCTGGCTATGGTCGGCGTGCGCTTTACCCGAATGTGACTTCCTGGATAGACCGCGTTGCGCCCACCCGGGGATGTCATTTATGCAGTGAATCCACGGCGCACCGGGATCCAAGCTGAATCGAATCGAGACGTGTTCCTCTCTCCTGTGGAAGACCTGTGATCCTCTCTCTGCGGAACAGATACTCGTCCGTCAGGAAGTCAGGCCAGGAGATTGGACCGCCTCTGGCCGGGGAAGCGCGGCCGGGCGCACCCGCGATGCGCGCTTCCGGTTGCCTCCTTCCCCGGCAACAGCAGTGGGCAGGGGATCGTCTGCTCCGAGCTTGCCCGCATCAGCTGGCAGGACACCGTATCCGCGGAGCCATGCAAAAGCATTGAAGGGAACGAGTGCCCGCCAGATCACGCCCGCGAGGACGGAGATGCAAATTGCCTCTACCAGCACCAGTGGAAGTTGATACCGGTAGAGATCCGACCGAAGGCCAAGCACGATGGCGCCGCTCTCGGCAAGCACGAGCAGCAACACGAACGCATGCGGGCTTCGAATCCCTTTGCGGAAGACGAGCACACCGAACAGGACCAGACCGATCATCGCCAGCATCGGATCGAATCCGAACGGATTGAGCGTCAATCCGTACCGGTCGTTGAGCGCGGATACCGGTCCCGCACTGGTTTGCCATTGCTCGCCGATCCGGTTGCCGATCCTGTCGAGTGCGATCCAGCTGTTCTCGACCCGATTTCGGTCGTTGACCATGCCTTGGGCCTCCATCTCGTCGACCCGGAACTTGAAGAGATTGTAGGTGTGCTGGAGGGGGGCTACCCACAGGTAGGGATAGGCCACCACAAAGGCGACAAAAGCGATCGCCGGCTGAACGATCAGTTTGAGGGCCCGACGGTTGAGCCCGGCCCGGTTGCGAGCTCCATCCAGCAGGCCACGCCCGACGAGGAAGTAAAGGCCCAGGCCGGCCGTGGGGAGACTCAGCAATAGCGGTGAGAGCTTGGCGGCGCCACCCAACCCAAAGAGCACGCCCAGTGCGATAGCCCAGCCCCAGGTCGGACGCATCGCGAATCTGAACGCTGTCAGGAAGGTAAGCGTCAGGAGCAGATTCAACAGTTGATCGGAGAGTGCCTGGCTCCCAATGTGAATGTGCAGGGGATGATAGGCAAGGAAGAATCCAGCTGCCAGTCCGCCGACCCGGTTCGTTAGCACTCGCCCGAGCAGGTAGACGGCCGCAACGACCAACGCACCGACAAACCCGCTGGTGGTTCTTCCCGCCCGGAGATCCTCGGCGGACGGCATGGCCCCGGCGGTTTCATTCCATCCCCGTTCACGATCGAAGAAGAAATCCCAGGCAATATTCGGATGCAGCGGTCGATCCTGTACCAACTGCCCGATGCCCATCATGTAACTGCCGAGCGGTGGCTGACCGCGAGTGAGGTAGTAATCCTGCCAGGTGGCGCCAAACGGATCGAGCAGATCTTCAATGTAGAACGATCGGTTGAGCCATCGGCTCTCATCGGGATGGAATGGGGTGGCGTCCACCTTGTCGACGTTGAGGTTGAACGAGAGGAGGAACAACAGGCCCATCAGGAACAGGTCGATGATTCCCCTGCTGAAACGAGGACCAGTCGCCTGTACCGACGCGATGCCGTTTCCCTGGGCGAAACCCTGGCGACCCTTGAGCGTGCGAGGTAGACGGCGTGGCGCTCTGTGCGGGTGATACAACGGAACTCTAGCCATGCCGCGGACCGGGTGATCGGCGATGCGCAAGGATCGCGGGTGAACCGGTACGTTTTCCCCGTGGACGTACGCGGATGTCGCGGCGATCGGAATGTCGCCATGTGCGCCAAGTCGCTGTCAGCCGATTGACCAGGAGAAGCGCCGCGCCGCCAAGGACCGCGAGCGCGAGCAACCGCTCGCTTCTGCCGTAAACAGCAAGGCCGGCGGCGACAACAAGCGCCAACGCCAACGCCACCGGATACACCCGCCGGAGCCGCGGTCGGTGCCGGAGCCGCTGCCACCGAGTCAGAAGCGGTCCGGCGATGGCGAGGAGACCGGTCAGAATCAGCACGCCGGGCGCGAGCGATTGGGCCGTTTCCTGGCGGCTGGAAAGGGGGGCTGGATCCGGAGGTGTGTAACCCTCGTAGTAGAGAATTCTGCGCACGCCAAAGGCGAGCGCAAGATTGATCTCATTCCTGCGGAACGCGGGCAGCATCTCGGTCTCATAGATCTCCCGCAGCGTCTCGCTCGTGAGCTGATTGATCGGAAGCGCGTTACGCCCCGTGGACACCACCAGGGCATTCTGCGCCCGAGACGACTCATGTAGCGAGACGAGGATGACGATCCCGTCGTCAGCCCCTGGCGCGGATTCGATGTGCCACTCAGAGCGCAGCCGGTCTGCGAAGGCCACCGCGTCGATTCGTGAATCCGCCGATCGTCGGGTGAAGATGATGGTTGGGACGCCAGCGTCGAACAGGCGGCCAAGGTCAAACTGATGACGCTCAGCCGCCGCCTCGTCGAGCACGCCGGCCTCGTCGTACACGAAGGTGGTGGACCCGGGTGGGCGCTCCGGGATGGGCGCCTCAGAGGTCGCCTGGACACGCAACGAGGGCATGGCCACTTCCGCGGCGTTTGCGCTGGAAGCCCGCGGCAAAGCGCCTATGATGAGCGCGGTCATCACGAGAACCTGGACGATGGCACGCCATTGTTGTGTTGTTGGCACGGACACGGTCATCAACACGCATCATCCAGGAGGTCGCTTAGAGTGGGATCGGTCGCGGGGCATGTAGGGGCCCGCTCGGCATCGGGGATTGTACCCCGGAAGCGGACTGAACGTCGCGGGGCCGCGGGACCGGAGGGGTCCCTGCCCGTTCACATGCCGACGATCGAGAGGCTCGATAACTCACACCGTTTCGGATGTTGACGGATTGGCCGGTTCGCGGGATTTGGGTCCAATTGGCAGGAGCATGACCCTCGGCCGCGACGGGAGCCGAACGCGAACGAGCACCCGGACAGCCTGTTTCCAGGCCGCCTCGGCAAACACGGTGACGAGTACCGCGGAAATAAAGACGATTGGCAGATAGTAGCGATAGAAATCCGACCCCATTCCCAGGACGATCAGGGCAAGTTCGCCGCCGAGCAGGACACTCAAAAGGCCCACGGGGGAGAATACGCCCCTGCGAATGACGATCAGTGCGAGCAGCAATCCGCCCGCGCAGACCAGAAGCAGATCAAAACCGATGGGATCGAAGCTGATCGCCAGAAGATCCCCCAGCGCTTCCTGAACGCGGGAACTGGTCGATGAGTCTTCGTTCAGTCGGAGACCGATCCTGCTCATTGCCGCCGTAGGGCTGGCGACGGCCACTGACGGCCACTTTGTTCCCTGACCTACCATCTCGATCCGGCGAAACTCGAACAGCGCATATGTCCGTCCGATCGGATCCGGCCACAGAAATGGGCTCACCGCCACGAACGCGGCAAACGCGATCAGCGGCTGAACCAGGAGGAGCAGCCCCAATCGTGCGTCGCGGTACTGCCAGAACCGGGGTCCGTGCTCCCGGAATCGACCGAAGAGGTAGGCTGCGCCCAGCCCGGCCAGTGGCACGCTGAGCAGCAGAGGCGATAGCTTGGTGGCGCCACCAAGCCCCAGGAACGTGCCCAGGAGAATGGCTCGACCCACTGTCGGGCGGTTGCCGAGCCAGAACGCGGCAAGAAAGGCAAGGGCGAGCATCAGGCAAAGGAGCTGGTCCGAGAGCGCCTGGCTCCCAAGATGGATGTGAAGCGGGTGGAACGCCAGGAACAACGCTCCCACTGTAGCGCCGACTGGTCCCGCGATTCGGAGGCCGATCAGATACACCGCGACCACCACGAGTGCCGCCACGACGGCATTCGTGCGTCGACCCGCCAACAAGTCTTCCGCGACCGGCATCGCCTTGTTGAACGAGTTCCACTCGTCGTCATACCCGAAATCCCAGACTGCGTTGGTGACCGTATCCCGGCCCTGGGCCAGCAGACCGATGCCCATAAGGTAGCTTCCAAGGGGAGGCTGCCCACGTGTGACATAGTAATCAGCCCATGTCGGTCCAAATGGATCCTTGAGCTCGGTGATGAAGTGAGCGCGGCTGAGCCAGCGGGCTTCGTCCGCGTGGAACGGTGTCGTCGTGTCGCGGCCGAGGCACTGGATCAGGGCAAGAACGAACAACACGACCGGGATCCCGCCCGCAAGAACGCGGCGACGAGTCGTTCCACTCACCGGAAACCGGCCGCCGACCGGAACGCGTGCGCGTTGCCTTGCTGCCGGGCCAGAGGTTCCGCGACGATGCAGAATCCGCACTGGTCTGGTGCGGCGTGGCCCGTGCGCGCGCCGACTCAAGGGCACCGACCGACGGGGAAGAGGTTGCTGGAACCGCCGCGGAGACGAACGAGCCAGGCGTCTCATCGAGCCGATGTGCCGGAGATGACAGAACGTTTGCTACCCGGCGCAGTGCGGGCGCGCATTTGTCGCTTTCTCCTCGTCGGCACTCGGTGCGACGAAGCGCAGATCGTCCGCAAAGGCAGGGATGAAACATTCGACCGGTGTTGCCCAAGCCGGACGTGCGCCGTGATTACCAGGACCGAGATGATGACGGCGACGATTCCCGCCCGGCTCTGGCCGTACACCGAAAAGATGGCCAGGATAGAGACCGCAAATCCGGCAAGCGCCAGGGCAGACAGGAAACGGGCTCTGGTGGCGGATCGACGTGACCGGGGGCGACTCGTGCGACTGTGCCATGCCGCCATGACAGATCCCAGGCCGGCAATTGATACGAGCGGCGCGACGACGCCCAGCGTTGATTGGGTCGTGCGCTGGAGTGATGTCAACGGCGGAGGGGGATCGGGATAGTAGGTTTCCAGGTAGATGATCTTGCGAATGCCAACCCGCAGTCCGTCTGCCAGAAGGCCAAACCGCATTCTGGGGCGAATGAAGCGGTCGTGCACCTCTTGCATTGACGCTTCGTTCAAGCCGCCTTTGGGAAGCGTGTTGGCGCCAGGGGAGATCGTGAGAAACATTGACTGCCGCGACCCTTGTGTTCCCCGCCGTCCCTTGGGCCGAGTCACGAGGAACAGGAGGCCATCGTCGGCTCCTGGCGTCGTTTCCAACTCGTGCTCGATCCGCAGTTCGTTCGCATCGATCACTGATTCTTCCCGGGTTCGCGACGACTCGCGGATGATGAACATGGTCGGGATGCCGTGCGCAGTCAGGCGGTGGGCATCATCGGCCAGTTCGCTGGCCTGCTCATCGGAAAGAACCCCAACCGGATCCTCGACCAGGTGCATGAACTCCGACAGGTCGTCATCGTCCTCAAGCGCTCTGCTGATGCGCGGGCCAATCTCACGGATCGGCCCAAATTCAATGTCACCGAGTGCAGGGCCGGGATCGGCCGGGGTGGGGGTGTTGGCGACGGGATCGAAGGGAACGGACGACTGAGCCCACGCGGTGTTGGATATGGACAGGAGCACGCCGAGCAGCGCAGTCAAGGCCCAACCATACATGAGCGCCGCGAAAGCCTTGGTGCGGAGCGAGAAGGACGGGCTCATGGGTACCTGCCGCTTGCTGTTCGACGAATCCCTCACGACACCACCATCCTGCCGACCGCGCCATCGCGAACGGAAGTTGAAAGCCTTGCCTGCTTGGCCGCGACTCGATCGGGAGCGCGCTTCAGGGCGTCAGCGCTGGATCGTCTTGACGGCCAGAATAACGTTGTGCGCGCAGAGTCGATTCAGCAATGGCGCGCGCTCGACGATCGATTCAGTGGCGATTGCCAGCGGCATCAACCGCCGCGGCGCGAAGTCCGGTATGAGGCTATGTGGTTGAACGACGATGGGCCGCGCGCCGCCGGCGTGGAGGGCATCCAGAAACTCTCGTTCGGGGATGAGCCGTTCCGCTCCTGTATCCTGCGGCACACGCTTCATCAGGATCGGCCAGTACGGATTGCGCGGATTATGGTCCCAGATGAGGATATGCCCGCCTGGCTTGGTCACCCGGGTCATCTCCAGCACGGTTTCCCGTACCGCCGCTGGATCAGCGACGTGATGCATGACCGCCACGCAGTAGGAAAGATCGAACGTGTCGTCGGCGAAGGGCAAATGCTGTCCAAAGGCATGAACTGCGTCGATACCGGGACGCCGTTGCTTGAGGTACTTCAGCATTCCTCGAAACGGATCGACCCCGGTGACGTCATAACCATCATCACTCAGCCGCGCCGCAAGCACGCCGGTGCCACACCCGACGTCCACGGTTCGGCCCGGGGCGACATGGCGCCGGATGAATTCCGCCCGCTTGTCGAGGTAATGATCCATTACATGGTGCGGCAGGCTGTCGTCGTAGGCATCAGCCACCGTGTCAAAGTCGGTTTGGGACGGGTCGAACACCTCGGGCTGCGCCTTGGCAGGGGCCGTAGCTGTCTCCGAGGGCGCCACTGGAGTGACCGCGATGCTGCTGGATGCGAGGAGATGCTCGTCGATCGCACCTGCGAGCGGCGCGACATCCAACGCTCCAGACCCGTGCGTCTCACGCGCTCCATCCGGGTGATCAATCACCCCCTGCTTCTGATCGCTCAATCCCGAAACCTCCCAAAGGTGTACCCGGTACCCGGTCACTCGCCGAAAGCGTTCGGCCGCAAAACGTCCAAACGGCAGATTCCTCCGCCATGGTAATCCAGATCCGAACCTGCTCATCGGGAGCGACCTGGGCCGCGCCGAGACAGGTGTCGGTCACTCCGCGCGGTCGGGGGACCCCATCGTTCGCGGGGCGGCCTTGCCCGATGTTTTTCCGACGGTCCGCAGCCGGAAGCGGACGACGTAAACGATCATCTGGAGACCGAGCCGGATTGCCTTTTTGATGTCGCCCGTGACGGACGATTCGCCGACTCGCGGCAAGTAATTCACGGGCACTTCAACCACGCGGGCGCCCGACGTGATGATGAGTAGCATCAGCTCAGGCCCGAAATGGCTTCCGCCAACGCTGAACTTGTTCTTGATACTGTCGAGCGTCTCCCGGGTGATCAGCCGGTAGGTACAACCGACATCGCTGAGATGGCTTGTGTTGAAGAGTACTTCGACCAGCTTGGCGACGGCCCAGTTCCCCCACTTGAGGAAGAACCCCATGTTTGCCCCGCGCCAGATCATCTCGCGCGTCGTTCGGGTGCCAAAGACCGCGTCACAGTCCTCGCCGTATGTCAGGAGTTTGATGACATCGCGAGGCAGGAACGTGCCGTCCGGCTCCGATAACACGATGATGTCACCGGTCGCCTCGTGGAGGCCGCGCCGGTACGAAAACCCGTAACCCTGCTGCTTCTCGAAAACCTGCCGTGCCTTCGTTTGGGCGACTTCTTCTTCCGTCCCCGCTTCCGCGTTGTTGTTTACCACCACCACTTCGTCGACGACACCAGTTTCAAAATAGCCTTCGATCACCCGTCGGATAGAGTCTCGCTCGGCATAGGTTCCAAGAACGACCGAGACGGTCCGTCCGTTCCACATGGTCTGTTGTCTCCCCCTTAACCCCACCGCGCACTCGTGCGGCCCCACACCACCTGAGGAAGCATACCCGGTCGGGGCGTCGGCGTGAGCCGGTGGCGCGTCAGGCGGGGTCTACCGTGGGCCCGGTATCGTCTCTCGTCGCATCAGGTACAGCTTTGGCGGGTCGCCGAGGAGCCAGGATGAATATTCGTGCTCGTCGACAACGACGTATCCGTCCGCCGGTTTCGAGGCCACCACGTAAGTCGAGTCCGTGGAAGGCGCGAACAGGTACGTCCACCATGGTCCCCCGGGTGTGGTCTGCACGATTCCCTGCGCCAGTGCATCCTCATAGAGATGGTATCCATCCCATGAGGGACCAGCGTCCAGCTTGGTCAGAGGCACACCGGCATTCGCGGCTTGGCGCGCGACGCGCCAGGTCGCGTCCTCGAACACGATGAAATCCCGCGTCGCAATCACACTGAAGACCGCCATCAGGGCGACCAGACCCCAGGCACGGACGGTATTGATCGACACATCACGCATCGCCCAGATCGCGAGGCCGACCGCGAAGGGAACCACCGGCAGGAGGTAGCGGTCCACGGAAATGATCCAGTCCCGGAAATGGTAGGACGGGGGGAGCACGCCGAAGACCTGAAACAATCCAATCGTCACGAAGAGCGACACCGAGGCCCGTTCCGCCGAGGGACGCTGCCCCATCCGTTGCGCCACCATCAGGCTGAACAATGCCGCAGACCCCAGGCAGGCGAGCGTGATCGGCTTGGCCCAGCGAGGCGAGATCGCCAGCGGGCGGCCGCCAACTATATCGGTCGGTCCGACACCGTGCAGCCCCCAGAACTGCTGGATGTAGGGCATCACCCGCCCCTCGTTGAAAAAGATGAGGGCGCCGAGCACGAGGATTGTGGACCACACGATGAAAAAAATGACGCCGCTCCGGGTCCGTGGCAGTCGCCAGCGTTGAAGTGACACGAACGACGACAACGTAAGCGGGAGCACGAACAGTCCGATGTAAGCGATGATGATGAAGATCAATCGCCCGATTAACAAGCGCGAATCGTCAAGGCCAGCTTCCATGATCCGATCCACGAACTGGCCCTGCTGCTCGGGTACGCCGTGAATCTGCGTTAGCCACAGTCCATAGCCGACGAGCGTCAACGCCGGGATGGCCGCCACGCGGCCGGCCAGGACCAGCCCGTCGCGATTGAACCACCATCTTCGTGAGGCGACGAGATAGATGCCTACGGCGAAGGGGATGAGAAGCCCTTGCTGGCGCACGAGAAACGCCAGGGCGGCGAACGTCGAGCCCCAAAGAATGGCTCGGCCATCGAGCTTGTCCCGGTCCAAACCCTTCACGTAAAGCCAGGTGGAGATCACCATCAGAGCCGAAAACTGTGGATCGGACATGAACGTGAAGCCGAGCGAATAGGTCAGCGGATTGAATGCGTAGACCGCTGCGCCGAGAGCCGATTTGGCACGGTCGGCACCCAGTTGTCGACAGATCCCGTAAACCGCCGGGATACTGAGGGCGATCAGCACGATGGTCGACAATCGAAGCGCGCCGAAGATGCTGTCGGTAAGGGGGCCGAACGTTAGGGCGAAGTAGGCGCCCCAGACGATCTGAAAAACCAGCGTCACCACCGAGAGATCGAAGATCCGCAACTCCGATTCCTCAATCAGTATCTCGACCGACCGGGCGTACACCCAGTCGTCCGTGGCTGGAACATCGGCGAACACCGGGATTGCCAATAGCGAGAGGAAGAACGCCGCGATGACCGCGATCAGGTGCCAGTGCGTCGCGGCAACACTTCTTGCGGTGCGGACGAGTGATGGCGACGAGGAAGGCATCGCGAGCAGTGGGCCTCCGGGAGATGTTGTCCGGGGTGGCATCGCCTCGGCAGGCTGCGACGAGGCACTGGAAACCGACAAGCCCTGCGACGATGCGGGAAGGCGATTGCGGCTTCGTTGGGTTCGCCTGCCACTCAATGCACTCGTCCTTTGCCAATATCGACCCGACATGCCCTGTGATCCAAACTATACGATGCGTCGCGGCCATTCGGATATCGTCGAGGCGCACCCCCATTCGTTGAGGACTGAGCGCGGCGCGCACCATGCACGTTTGCTTCGCCGCCCGGCCAGGGGCCCTGTGTTGGAAACGCCTGGACAGGGGCAGGGTCGGTTAGACCCGTCGCGTGAGCGCGGCTACGCGCGCAAGGAGAGCACCGTTGTCGTTGTCATCATCGCGAACGATCCAAAGCGTTTTGGTTGCGAACCGGGGAGAGATCGCCCTCCGCGTCATGAAGGCGTGCCGGGAGTTGGGCGTGGCGACCGTCGCCGTGTACGGCGATGGAGAGGTCAGCGCGCCCCATGTCCGCTACGCCGATCGCGCGTACCGGGTCACTCCGGGGGGCGGCTCGCCTTACCTGGCGATCGAGGCTCTTGTAGCGACGGCGCGTGCGGCAAGCGTTGACGCGGTGCATCCTGGATATGGATTCCTGGCCGAGAACGCCGCATTCGCGACCGCGGTCGATGAAGCCGGCCTCATTTGGATCGGCCCCGCCGCCGAGACGATCGCGACCATGGGCGACAAGATCGCGGCGCGGCGCGCAGCTGCCATGGCTGGCGTCAGTTCCGTGCCCGGAACGTCGGCATCGGTAGAGTCCGCCGTCGAGGCGACGCATTGGGCTGATCGGCATGGGTACCCGGTCGCGGTCAAGGCTGCGGCCGGCGGCGGGGGCCGTGGGTTTCGTGTGGCGAGAAGTTCAGCCGCCATGGAGGGTGCGTTCAACGAGTGCCGCGGTGAGGCAGAACGATACTTTGGGAATCCCGCCGTCTACCTGGAGCGCTATCTCGAACGTCCCCGCCATGTCGAAGTCCAGGTCTTCGGTGATCGGCATGACCATGTTGTCGCGCTTGGAGAGCGTGATTGCTCAGTCCAGAGACGACATCAAAAGCTGATTGAGGAATCACCGTCCCCGGCGGTCTCGGAAGAGGTGCGGGCGCGCCTGATGTCAGCATCGGTCGCGCTTGCGTCGGCGGTGTCCTACGTTGGGGCGGGCACGATCGAGTATCTCCTCGGTGACGATGGAACCTTCTCCTTCCTCGAGATGAACACCCGAATCCAGGTCGAGCACACCGTGACCGAAATGGTGACCGGGATCGACCTTGTCAAGGAACAGCTTCGAGTCGCGGCCGGGGAGCCGCTGAGTTTTTCACAGGAGGCGTTGGCACCACAAGGCTGGGCGATCGAGTGCAGGATCAACGCCGAAGACGCGGGCCGGAACTTCGCGCCGGTGCCGGGCACGATCACGCGGTATCGGGAGCCAACCGGGTTTGGGGTGCGCGTGGATGGCGCGATGGGCGAGGGCGACTCGATTCTGCCGATGTATGACTCGCTGATTGCGAAGCTCGTGGTCTGGGGCCGGGACCGACCTGAAGCGATCTCCCGTATGCGGCGTGCCCTGGGCGATTTCGCGATCGAAGGCGTCGCGACGACAATTCCATTCCACGAACGTGTGATGAACCATGAAGCGTTCATTGGCGGGGACGCGACCACGAGCTTTCTCGACGAGTTCCCGGATGTCCTTCCGGCTGCGTACACGCAGCCGGCGTCCATAGCGTCGGGTTCGATCTCACGAGGGGCTCCGCCAGATTCAGCGGAGCCCCTGGGGATGATCGTCGAGGTCAATGGCCAAAGGTTCGACGCCCGGATCATGGGATTGCCGACCCAGAGGACGACGCCCGAGCGCGAGCGTGCGAAGCGTACTCGGCGGCGATCCACCAACCTGGCGCCGGCGGGAAACGGCGCCGAGGTTGTGAGTGCCGTTCAGGGAACGGTGATCCGGATCGGCGTTGCCG
>CADCWI010000077.1 GCA_902806355.1 uncultured Thermomicrobiales bacterium
AGAAACACCTTGCGCGCTGTCCGATCCTGCAGATGGTCCACCAGGGGGATGCCAAGCCATCCCGGCAGGTTCGGTGTATAGAGCACTGTTCCGGTCCGGGGGTTGAGCGGCCCCGGCGACGCCACGCCAACCGGAACGTCGGCGGGCACACCGGACACGCTCGCGGTGCGCTTGATGAGATCGGCCATTCGCTCGATTACCGCCAACGGCCCCAGCGGTGCCAGGGTCTCGATGGTCTGGAGGTGCGTCAGCGCTCCAGTGGCGGAGACGACGGCCCCCCGGATGTGAGTTCCGCCAAGATCGACCGCGATGACCCGTCGCTCGTCCATCGTCCCCCCAACGCTTTGACCATGGCAGCCACGTCGGAGGTCGATCTCCCTGAACACCCGTCACTCGTGGCCGTGGTGGCGTGTTCTACAGGATGAAGTTGCTCAGCTCGTCATCCTCGGCGACATCGCCGATCCTCTCCTTGACGAACTCCTGATCGATCTCGATCGACTGACCAGACATGTCAGGCGCTTCATACGAGACCTCCTCCAGCACGCGCTCCAGCATTGTCTGCAGGCGTCGCGCGCCGATGTCTTCCGTTCGGGCGTTCACCTGCGTTGCAAGCCGTGCCACCTCATGCAGGCCGGCATCGGAGAACGTTACATCGAGACCTTCCGTGCCGAGAAGTGCCTGATACTGCTTGGTGAGCGCATTCTGCGGCTCGGTGAGGATTGCGAACAGATCGTCCTCGGTGAGTGACTGGAGCTCCACCCGGATCGGAAAACGGCCCTGCATCTCGGGAATCAGGTCAGACGGCCGGACATTGTGAAATGCCCCGGCGGCGATGAAAAGGATGTGGTCGGTGTGGACCGGCCCGTAGCGGGTAACTACTGCCGAACCTTCGACGATCGGCAGCAGATCGCGTTGGACGCCTTCACCAGAGACATCCGGCCCGCCGTCCCCGTCTCCATTGATTGTCTTGTCGATCTCATCGATGAAGACGACGGCGGAGTCCTCGACGCGACGGATTGCGGACTCGACGACGGAGTCGAAATCGACCATCCGGTTCGCTTCCTGATGGGCCAGGATCTGCCGGGCTTCCCGCACCGATACTTTCCGGCGCGTGCGACGGCGGGGCAGCAGCCCATCCAGGAACTCGTAGAAGGTGTCCTGCAATTCGTCAGGACTCACACCGCTGATGATCTCGTACGGCGGGACATCTTCACCTTCGCCGTCGGCCTCGATCTCGATCTCGACCGTCTCGTCTTCCATCGCTTCCTGATCGAGCAACTGCCGGACGCGCTTCTGCTCGCGCCGCCGGCGCCGCTCTTCCGACTGCGCCTCCCGTTCCGTGCGTTCTTGCTCGCTCCCGTTCTCCGTGCCTTTGCGTGACGCTCGGCGAGGCTTGCGGTTCACTTCCTGCTCGGAGAGGATCTCCGCGAGCCGTTCGACTGCGGCGCGGGCAGCCGCTTCCCTCACCTGGTCGAGCCGCTCGGCATGCAGCATCGAGATTGCGATCTCGACAAGGTCGCGGACGATCGATTCCACATCGCGTCCAACGTATCCGACCTCGGTGAACTTCGTTGCCTCCACCTTGACGAACGGGGCGTCAACGATCCGGGCGACGCGCCGGGCGATCTCGGTCTTGCCGACACCGGTCGGTCCGATCATCAGGATATTGCGAGGCTGCACTTCCCGGCGCATCTCCTCTGGCAACTGCTGCCGACGATACCGGTTGCGCAGCGCGACCGCCACAGCGCGCTTGGCATCGTTCTGGCCGATCACATAGCGATCCAGCTCGGCAACGATCTCCTTGGGCGTCAGACTGTCCGCCGGACGGGGCTCCTCCGGAAAGTCGCTCGTCGGCCGGGTCACCGGTTCCTTCTCGACCACCAGGCGGGCACGCTCGGTCATCGGACCAGCTCCTCTTCGGGCGCTGCCAGCGGCGTTTCGTCCGGCGCCTCGTCGTCATCGGACCGCGCGACTTCGACGGTGATCCGGTCATTCGTGAAAATGCAAATCTCGGCGGTGACGATCATCGCCTCGCGCACGATGTCCTCGGCGGTCATCTCGGTGTGCCGGACGAGGGCCTTGGCGGCGGCGGTCGCGAATGCCGCGCCCGCGCCGATCGCGACGACCCCATCGTCCGGCTCGATCACGTCTCCTTCGCCAGAGAGAACCAGAAGCGATTCCGCGTCGGCGACGATCAACTGCGCTTCGAGACGGCGCAGATAGCGATCGCTCCGCCATTCCTTCGTTAACTCAACTGACGCTTTGCGGAGGTTTCCGTCCCACGATTGCAACTGGGTCTCGAACTTTGCGAAGAGCGTCAACGCATCGGCCACCGCGCCAGCGAACCCGGCAATCACCTGTCCGTCGTACAAGGTCCTGAGCTTTCGGGCTCCGTGTTTGAGGACAACATCACCGATGGTCACCTGACCATCGCCCGCAAGCGCGATCTGTCCATTGCGGCTCACACCAACGATCGTCGTCGCGTGAGCCCGAGCATATCCATGTTGCTTCATCGCTTGACGTTCACCATGACTGGTTCAGGGCGTCTACCGCGCAACGCGGAAGCGCCCCTCTTCGAATGCCGGCCGACACCCTCGGCCCTCCAGAAACGATCAGTCTCCGGCTTTCGCCAGCTGGCCCTCGACGTAATTGCACGTGGCGCACTTGGTCTGGTTGCCGCGACCGACCTGAACCATGTACGACCCGCATCTCGGGCAAGACTCGCCGACAGGCTTGTTCCAGGAGACGAAGTCGCACCCCGGATACCGCTCGCAGCCGTAAAACGTCCGTCCCTTCTTGGACCGGCGCTCCACCACCTCTCCCTCGTGACAGGTCGGGCATTCGATGCCGATTCGTGTGAGCAGCGGCCGCGCATTACGACACTCCGGAAAACCGCTGCAAGCAAGAAATTTGCCGAAGCGCCCGAGCTTGATCACCATCGGGCTGCCGCAGAGGTCGCATACTTCGTCCGTCGGCTCATCCCGGATCTGCACGCGCTCCATCGTCTGCTCGGCGTTCTTCAGCGTCGTCGTGAACGGCCCGTAAAACTCATGCAGCGTGGGGATCCAGGCCCGCTCGCCAGACGCGATGTCATCCAGCTCGGCTTCAAGCTGGGACGTGAAGCCCACATTGAAGATTGCCGGAAAGTGCTCGACCAACAGGTCGCTGACGACGAAGCCAATCTCGGTCGGTACCAGCTTGCGCTCTTCAACCGTGACGTAGTTGCGGGCCTGCAGCGTCGCGATCGTTGGGGCGTAGGTGCTGGGACGGCCGATCCCCGCTTCCTCCAGCGCCTTGACCAGTGTCGCTTCGGTGAATCGCGGAGGCGGCTGTGTGAAGTGCTGTTCCGGCAACAGCTTGAGGAGATCGAGTGCCTCGCCGACCGCGACATCGGGCAGCGCACCGCGGTCGAGCTCGTCGGTCTCCCCCTCGTCCCGTCCCCGCTGGTACACGGCCATCCAGCCCGGGAACTTGACGATTGAGCCAGTGGCCCGGAATACATAGGGTGCCCTGGCGGCTTCGACCTCCTGATCCGTTCCCGCGCCAACGTCGACGCGGGTATTGTCCAGCGTGGCCGGCGCCATCTGGCTCGCCATGAAGCGTTGCCAGATGAGCTGGTAGAGACGGAACTGCGGAGCGGAGAGTTGCTTCTTGACCGCCAGCGGATCCCGCTGGGGGCTGGTCGGTCGGACCGCCTCATGCGCCTCCTGCGCCCCCTTGCTCTTCTTCGTGTACATGGGGGGCCGTTCCGGAACGTACTCGACGCCGAACTTCGTGCTGATCACGGCCCGCGCCGCCTGCTGCGCCGATCCCGAGATGCTGGTGGAATCGGTCCGCATATACGTGATCAGGCCCTGCGTGCCTTCCGGGCCGAGATCGATCCCCTCGTACAGCTCCTGGGCGATCTGCATGGTCCGGCGCACGGAGAACCCGAGCTTGCGCGATGCCTCCTGCTGCAGTGTGCTGGTCGTGAACGGTGCCTGGGGCCGCCGTTTCGTTTCGCGGCGAACGACATCGACGATCTTCCATGACGCGCCGTCGAGCGCGGAGACGACCTCCTGGGTCTGCTCCCCGGTTACCAGCTCGGCCTTCTTGCCATGGATCTGATGCAGGCTGGCACGGAATGTGTCGCGAGCGGTGGGTTCGGCGCCGGTGATCTTGGCGAGGTCCGCGTCGAGCGACCAGTACTCGACCGCGACAAACTGGTCGATCTCCCGCTCGCGCTCGACGACGATGCGCAGGGCGGCGGTCTGCACCCGGCCGGCGGAGAGGCCACGCTTGACCTTCTTCCACAGCAGCGGGCTGACGCCGTAGCCCACAAGCCGATCGAGGATGCGGCGAGCCTGCTGCGCTTCGACGAGGTCCATGTCGATGTCGCGCGGGTTCTCCATCGCGGCGGTCACGGCCTCGGGCGTGATTTCATGGAAGACCACCCGCCGGAGCGGCTTCGACTCTGCCTCGGTTGCGGCAATCAGAT
>CADCWI010000078.1 GCA_902806355.1 uncultured Thermomicrobiales bacterium
TTGTAGAAATACGACGTCATCGCGTTGTGTCGCCTGCAGCAACCCGCATGGTTGTTGACCGCTCTGGCAAGAAGTGCCGCTCATGGACGGTGGTGGAGTCAATGATCGTCTGCTCCCGTCCACAGACGGTTGTGCTACAGCTGACCGGACGCCGTACCGATGGGTCTGCTCCGCTCGGATCACCCAAGCATTGCCTGTTCGCGGATGAGGGCATTGAATACATGCTTCGACGCACCCATTCCCAAAACGCGCGATGCTCACAGTCCGGTGAAGCAGGGCACTGATGCCCACTGACCCACTCTCCAACGAAAGGTCCATTCCGTGATCGATATCAAGCTCATTCGCGACGATCCCCATCGGGTTCGCGCACTCTCGCGCCAGAAAAACGTCGAGGCGCCGGTGGATCGTATCCTCTCACTGGATGAGCGACGTCGGCACGTGATCAGTGAGGTCGAAGAGCTCAAGGCCGCACGCAATGCGGGATCGAAGACCGTCGGCCACACCAGGGACAAGGACGAGCGCACCCGACTCATCGCCGAGATGAAAGACATAGGCGACCGCATCGCGAGCCTGGACGAGGAGGTTCGGGATGCCGATGGACAGCTTCGGGAACTGCTTCTCGGCATCCCCAACCTGCCCGACCCGGACGTGCCGGTGGGTCCCGATGAGCACGCGAATGAGGTCGTTCGCGAGATTGGCGGTCGGCGGGAGTTCGACTTCACTCCGAAGCCACACTGGGAGCTGGCCGAAGCGCTGGGCATCATCGACTTCGAGCGAGGCGTCAAGGTCGCGGGTTCCCGGGGATACGTGTTTCGGGGTGATGGCGCTCGCCTCCAGCGTGCGCTCATTACGTGGATGCTCGATGTCCACACGACTCGTCACGGCTACAGTGAAGTGACCGCTCCGAACCTGGTGCTGGCGGAAACCCTGATCGGCACTGGTAATCTGCCGAAATTCGCGGACACGCTGTTCCACGACGCCGAAGAGGACAAGTGGCTGATTCCGACTGCCGAAGTGCCGGTCACCAATCTCTATCGCGACGAGATCCTTGACGCCTCATTGCTCCCGATCTACCACGTTGCGGCGTCGCAGTGCTTCCGTCGCGAGCACATCTCCGCGGGCCGGGATGTTCGCGGCATCAAGCGCGTGTTCGAGTTCCAGAAGGTGGAGATGGTGAAGTTCTCCCATCCCGATCAGTCCGATCAGGAGCTGCAACGGTTGCTGAGGGAGGCCCTCCATATCGTGGAGCAACTTGGCTTGCCGGCTCGCGTCCTCAACCTCTCGACAGGTGACATGACTTTTGCTTCGGCACACACTTACGATATCGAGACGTGGGCGCCCGGATCAAAGGAGTGGCTGGAGATCTCGTCGTGCTCGCTCTTCCGCGACTACCAGGCGCGTAGGGCAAACCTGCGGTTCCGGCCGGAGGGTGGCGGCCGACCCCAGTTCCTTCACACTCTCAATGGTTCCGGGCTGGCACTTCCCCGGACGATCATCGCGATCCTGGAGAACTACCAGCGCGCGGACGGCACGATCGAGATGCCAGCAGTGTTGCGTCCGTACCTGGGCGGCCAGGAGTCGATCGTTGTGCAGCCGCCGGTCGGCCCGGCCGTCGGATTCCCAAGCTGAGACCAGTCCGGGGCCAGCTGTCGAGAGCTGGCCCCGGACTGGTCCTTCGTCGCGGCGGAGAGGGCGGGATTCGAACCCGCGGAAGGTTGCCCTTCGACGGTTTTCAAGACCGTTCCATTCGTCCGCTCTGGCACCTCTCCGCGTCGGAGTGTATCGCACCAGCAGTGAAAATGCAGGTTTCCCGACAACAGAGGGAAGCGTCTACCTTGTCGTGGAATGAGTCGACGCCAGCCGATGCTTCTGCTAAAATTCAGGCCGTCCGCTGGGGAGGTGGCCGAGTGGTTGAAGGCGCGCGCCTGCTAAGTGTGTAAGGGGTTTATACCCCTTCGAGGGTTCGAATCCCTCCCTCTCCGCCAGTCTCGACGAGTTGATGGACCGACGAAGGTGGTTGTATCGCTCTCGAGGCCTCTATACTTCATCGCAGCATGCGCCTGTAGCTCAGGGGATAGAGCGTTGGGTTGCGGACCCAAAGGCCGCAGGTTCGAATCCTGCCAGGCGTACCGAGCCGTCCTTCATGGGCGGCTTTTTTTGCGCGCGGCAGCACTTCGCCATTGATGCGGGCGTAAACGCAATCGGCTGACGGCGACGTGCTGGCTTTGGTACAATCCGCTGCGGAGAGGTGTCCGAGTGGTTTAAGGTGCTGCTCTCGAAAAGCAGTGTGGTGATGAGCCACCGCGGGTTCGAATCCCGCCCTCTCCGCCAGCAGAAGCCAGGCATGACGATGGCCTTTGCGTCTTTAGGGAAGGGTCGCATAGTTGGCCTAGTGCGCGCGACTGGAAATCGCGTAGGCGGTAAAACGCCTCGAGGGTTCGAATCCCTCCCCTTCCGCCATGGAAACAAGGAAAAGCCCCGGTCATGGAACGACTCCATCGCCGGGGCTTTTGTCTACATCGCCTGGCTCTCCACGAAGTCCTGAATCGTGGTGCCGTCCGGGATCGACGGCTGGGCACCGGCGATCGTGACCGCCAGTGCCGCGGCATGGACGCCAATCCTCGCTGCTTCAGCCAGGTCAGATCCCGCCGACAGCTGAGCCACCATGACCCCGCTGAAGGTATCACCGGCGCCCGTCGTGTCCACAACGTCGACCGTGGGAGATCGGTAGCGGAACTCGCGGCCATTGAAACGACCAATCACTCCGTCCGATCCGAGGGTCATCACGACACCGTCCAGGCCAAACTGTTGCAGCCGTTCGATCACATCCTCAACCGCCGCGTCCCCACCAGGGTCAACGAGTGCAGCGGCCTCGCCCTGATTCACGATCAGGATGTCCACGTGGTCCAGCAGCAAGTGGGCCGTTTCCGGGTCGGGTGTGGCATTGAAGACGACCGGTATGGACCGTCGACGCGCTTGGGCAAAGAGCGCCGACAGTGTCTCCGGGGGCAGCTCGTTCGTCGCGAGCACAAACCGGGGAGAGGCTTCCCTCAGCGCCCGCTCCGCCATCTCGGGCGTGACGCTCAATGTCGCCCCTGGAACATAGGCAATGCGATTCTCTCCGCTTTCCTCGACGAAGATCATCGCCACGCCCGAGGCCACATCGTGAGCGACCTCGATCGAACCTGTGTCGATGCCTTCGGCGCGAAGGTCGTTCAGCCTGCCCGTGCCGAAATCATCCGTGCCGATCGCCCCGAGCATCGTCACCGGGACACCCGAACGCGCCACCGCGACTGCCTGGTTCGCCCCCTTTCCCCCGGCATGGATCGAGAACGCGTGACCAGTGATCGTCTCGCCGGCGTTAGGAGCGCGCTTCATCCGCGCAACGAGATCGGTGTTGATGGCGCCCGCGACGAGAACGCCATTCGGTTCCTTCACGGCTTAGATCTCCTGGCGCGAGCCACGGACCGCCTGGCGACCGGTTCACGACGATGATAGAACCCAGCGGCTTCATCGCCTCGTGCCGACCCCAGGCGGCCGGCACCACGACGTTCGGCACTGCCATGAGCCGCAGAGACGCCAACCGCGGCAGGCGCTTGTCACGCACGATTTCGACGAAACAGCCATCGCCAGGCGTTCCGCCGCAGGTTCAGCCATGCATGGGAAGCTTCCGTGAGCATCCGTGGGTTCGCCCTGTTCGGACCGAACTGGTCAACCTCGTAGACCTGGACGATGCGACTGACGTGCTCCCTCGCCTGGGGAACCGACTGACCCAATGAACGCCCGAACTCTCGCGGCGTCGCCGAGGGCGTTGGCCGGAGGCCCACCAGACGTCCCAATGCCGTCAATCGCTTGTACAAGGCGGATGTCGATGACAACCCACGAAGTGGCAGTGTCCACATCGCCCACCCTGTCAGCAACACCCCCCCGAGCACCAGCCCCGCAAGTCCCGCGGGCAGTAGCCAGCCTCCCTCGTCGTCGCCGTCGGCCGGAGTGGCACGCGCTGGCGCGAGGGGCGGGACGTCCTGAGTCGCTGGATCGGGGGTAGCGATCGCTTCGGTTGCGAACGGCTCGTCCGCCGGAGGTGGGGTCGAGGGCAAGCTGGTACCGACATTGCCTTCCTCGATCATCGGCCGGGCGGATGTCGGCTCGAACGGAATCCAGCCATACCCGGGGAAGAAGACTTCTACCCAGGCATGCGCGTTTCGCTGGATGTAGACGTACTGCTCCTGCGAGTCGTCATAGTCCCCGGGAAAGAATCCCACCGCCACTCGCGACGGGACGCCGAGGGTCCTCAACATCACGGCCATGGCCTATGCATAGTATTCGCAGTATCCCCGCTGTC
>CADCWI010000079.1 GCA_902806355.1 uncultured Thermomicrobiales bacterium
CGCCACGATCCCAGGCTATCCGCGAATCGGAAAACACCGGGAGCTCAAGAAAGCCCTTGAAGCGTTCTGGTCCGGCAAGATCGGCGAGGACGACCTTGTCGCGACCGGTGCCGCGGTCCGCAGGTCGGGCTGGGAAGCCCAGGCCGGGGCCGGGATCGACCTCTCTCCCGTCAATGACTTCTCCTTCTACGACCAGGTGCTCGACACCGTCGCGCTGGTCGGCGCGGTTCCCGAACGCTACGGTTGGTCTGGCGGCAACGTCGACCTCGACACCTACTTCGCGATGGCTCGTGGCCGCACCGGCGAACGCGATGTCCGCGCCATGGAGATGACGAAGTGGTTTGACACGAACTACCACTACATCGTCCCCGAGCTTCATCCGGACACGACCTTCGCGCTCTCCAGCACCAAGCCGTTCGACGAGTACGCCGAAGCCAGGGCTGCCGGCGTCAATGCCAAGCCCGTGCTGGTCGGCCCAGTGACGTTCCTCATGCTCGGCAAGTCGCAGGTCGAGAACTTCGACAGGCTCTCGCTGCTGGACTCGCTCGTGCCCGTCTACGCCGAAGCAATCGCCAGGCTTGCCGACGCCGGTGCCGAATGGATCCAGATCGACGAACCGATTCTCGTCCAGGATCTTGCGGGCGGTGAGCTGGAAGCGCTCACGCGGGCGTACGAGGCGATCGCCGCCGCCAGGGGCAACGCGAAGATCATCATCCAGACCTATTTCGATCACGTCGGCGACGCGTACGACACGCTGGTCAACCTGCCAGTTGACGGGATCGGGTTCGACTTTTTACGTGGTCCCGAGAATCTCGACTTCATAAAGGAGCGAGGTTTTCCAAGTGACAAGGTGCTGGTCGCCGGTGTGATCGACGGCCGGAACGTCTGGGCGGCCGATCTCGCCGAGGCGTTCGCTACCCTGAAGGCGCTCACGCAGATCATTGACGCCAACCGGATTCATGTGTCGACATCCTGCTCCCTCCTGCACACGCCCTATGATGTGCGTGAAGAGTCCGATCTCGATCCCGAGGTGGTGAGCTGGCTCGCCTTCGCCGAGCAGAAGCTGCACGAGGTCGCGACCTTGGCCAAGGGTCTCGCCCAGGGCGAGGAGGCGATCGCTGAGGAGCTGGCGGCCAGCCAGGCGTTGCACGAGAGCGCCGCGTCGTCGCCACGCCGCCGCAACCTGGCCGTCCAGGAGCGCCTTGCTTCGCTGTCGCCGGATGCCGCCAGCCGGGGCGTGCCGTACGCCGAGCGCGCAAAGGCCCAGCAGGATCGTTTGCGTCTGCCAAAGCTGCCCACGACGACCATCGGATCGTTTCCGCAGACCGGTGATCTCCGCGCGATGCGTCGCAAGTTCGAGCGTGGCACGATCACGGCCGCCGAGTACGACACCTTCATCGAAGGCACGATCAAGGCGATGATCGACCATCAGGAAGCGCTCGGCATCGACGTGCTGGTGCATGGCGAGCCCGAGCGCAACGACATGGTGCAGTACTTCGGCGAGCAGCTGGACGGCTTCGCATTCACCCGAAATGGGTGGGTCCAGAGCTACGGTTCCCGCTATGTCCGGCCGCCGATCATCTACGGGGATGTCGCACGGCCCGAGCCGATGACCGTGCGCTGGGCCACCTATGCGCAGTCGCTGAGCCAGAAGCCGGTCAAGGGCATGCTCACGGGCCCGGTGACGATCCTCAACTGGTCATTTGTCCGCGATGACCAACCCCGGTCAGAGACCTGCAAGCAGGTCGCGCTCGCGATCCGGGACGAGGTGGCCGATCTCGACGGGGCCGGGATCGCGATGATCCAGATCGACGAGGCGGCGCTTCGCGAGGGCCTGCCACTTCGCCACGAGGACTGGCCGGCATATCTCGACTGGGCGGTCGAGAGCTTCCGGATCACGGCCGCTGGGGCCCGACCGGAGACGCAGGTGCACACCCACATGTGCTACTCCGAATTCGGCGACATCTTCGGGGCGATCAGCGATCTCGACGCCGACGTGATTTCGATCGAGAACGCCCGGTCCGGGCTCGAGCTGCTCCAATCATTCAGGGAACAGGGTTACGACAAGGGGGTCGGTCCGGGAGTGTACGACATCCACAGCCCGCGCGTGCCGCCGACAACGGAGATCGCCGACAACCTCCGCGCCACGCTCACGGTGCTGGATGTCGATCGCGTCTGGGTGAACCCGGACTGCGGTCTCAAGACCCGCAGGCCAGAAGAATCGACGGCCGCGCTCCAGAACATGGTCGCCGCCGCGAAGGAAGTCCGCGCGGGCCTGAACGGCTCCAGCGGATAGCCGTCAAGGCGTTCCGACGAAAAGGTCAGAGAGGGGAGAGCGGGCATCCGCTCTCCCCTCTCTGACCTATCTGGCATTGCCACTGCTTCATACGATCGGTATCGAGCAATGTTGGTACTACCCTGTAACCAAGGTATACTATCGCTCTCGAA
This sequence comes from uncultured Thermomicrobiales bacterium, assembly GCA_902806355.1. The sequence continues at coordinate 2,449 of CADCWI010000079.1, forward strand.
TACTACCGCTCCGTGATAAGAGGGTTGGCGATGACAACGCAGACGACGAAGATGACCCGCAAGGGCCAGGTAACCATTCCCGTTGAAATCCGGAACGCGCTGGATCTCCACGAAGGTGATCATTTCATCGTGCGGCAAGATGCCCACCGCGTCGTGCTCGAACGAGCGTCGGATGCCTTTCGCAGAACAGCCGGCGTCTTCGCCAAGTACGCCCTCTCGTCGCCACTTACCCCCGCTGAGGAACGTGAGGCGTTCGAGCAAGCTGTAGCGGACGAGTATGTAGCGTCCCTTACCAACGAATGAGCGATACGCGATTTCTTGACACGAACATCCTTGTACGCCATTTAGTTCGGGACAATCCGGATCAGGCAACGAGAGCGACGGCGCTCATGGAAGCAGTGGCGGACCACGAGATCCGGATCCGGCTGCCCGATACCGTGGTGTTCGAAACGATTTTCACGCTGCAACGTGTCTACTCCATCCCCAAAGTGGATATCGCCGATGAATTGAGCATCATCGTCAAGCACCCGGGTGTGATCCTGGACCACAAGCAAGCTGTGCTGAGCGCCCTCACGTTCTGGCGCGGCACTGGTGGGTTGTCCTTCGCGGATTGTTATCATCTTGCCCTTGCCGCGGATCTGGGATTCACGGAAATCTGTTCATTTGACAGGAAGATGGATCGCTACCCCGGCGTTACGCGCGTCGAGCCATAGACAGGTCTTTCGCGTACTCCATGCTTTCATCAAGAATCTCATCCATATTCTAGGATGTGTGATCGGATGCATGTTGGCAGTGGAAAGGTTTGAGGAATAGCGCTCAAGACCATGTCATCCAGTGAAGCGAAGCAGCACTGGGGCTCCGTGATGAATGGCGTGAGCCGCCCTGATGATGTCGTGATCGTGGAGTCCCATGGCAAGCCGAAGGTAGCGGTCATCTCCTACGACCGGTTCAAGAAGCTGCAGGAACTGGAAGAGCAGGCGCGACGTGCCTGGGCGATGGAACAGTTGCGCCAACTGGAAGAGCGCATCGACAACCGGAACAGTGATCTCACTGACGAGCAGATCGAAGAGCTGGCAGATCGGTTCTCACGGGAGTTTGTGGATGATCTGTTCACCGAAGGCAAGGTGGTGTTCAAAAGTGGTGCCAAGGAGTTGGACAAGATCATGATCCCGAAGTCGCCAAGCCTTTCATGCCCAGGGTGACGCCCTCGATGAACACAGTCGCGGCATGGGTCATGGCCGCAGGGTCGGATGTCTCGAGATTGAGCGCGAACGCGAACCCACCGTGACTTTGCTCGGTCACGAACGCACCGGCCATCGCCATCGCGAACATTGGCGGCGGCTCCAGCGAGCCGCTCTTCCGGTAACACACCACACCATCCGGCCACCTGGCTCCCTGCTCCATGTCTTCTTGCCGCAGCAACCGCCTGAAGTCGGATTGGGCCTGCGGGTCGAGCGGCGAATCGGAGGACAACGCCAATGCGTAGAACCTGGTGAGGTCGCGCATCGTCGAGGAGCAGGCAACCGGTCGCACATGCTCGGGCTGGGCATAGACCGCTCCGGTGCTCCGGGGAATGACCGTCTCTGACAACCCGCACTCGCTGACCAAGGCGACGACCGTGTCATGTCCAATCAGGTCCATCACCATGTCGGTCGCCGTGTTGTCGCTGACCGCGATCATTGCGCGAGCGGCCTCGTCGAGCGTCACCGTCGATCCATCGGGCCATCGCTCCGCCCGCGCACTGGCCGGCACCCGTCGTTCCGGTTCTACCCGTAATGGCTCATCCCAGGAGAAGAGTCCGCTGGACACCTGACGGCAACATTCAGCGGCAACGAATGCCTTGAAGCAACTGCCCACTTCGAATCGCTCGTCATCGTTGCGTCCGGCACCCTCCGCTTCCGGATCCCGGGAGCGGGTCAGGCGAAACGCTGCGGCTTTGCCAAGCGGGGACCAGACCGCATCGAGCTGATCACCTAGCGTGTTGAGCTTGATCATCGCGGATCGCTCCTCGTGCCGCCTGCCGGCCCTCAGCGGACGAGGTCCCGGAGGTGCTCCCAGATCCGGACCATCGCCAACGTGTCCAGATGGCAATATTCCCGAAGATCGCTGAAGATCGCTTCGCGCTCGGCAGCGGTCAGCGCCTCAGCGGAGTTCACCATCGCCTGATGCCAGCGCTCCGCCGCGAGTCCGCCGTTGCCGATCCTCAGCGCCTCGTACGACAGCTCCGGGTCCACCGCTGGCAGGACCTTTTTGATCGAGGCGCTGCCCCCGAAGTCCGGGTGCATCCAGGCGCCGCTGGCCACCGGCTCCATCAGATCGACCATCCGTCCGTTGAGCCCGAGCAGGAACCCGGCTTCGTCTGGCAGCGCCTCGGCCATCTCCCGTTGCCGATCGGCCTCGAAGTTTCGCGACCAGACGACCACCGAGCCATCGTCGCCAATGTCCCGCCGCAACTGTTTCACCAGATGTGGAACCGGAAAATCCCTCGGCTCCGTCCAGAGGAACTCGCGGTGCTCAATCGCCCCGTCGGCGGTCACGATGTGGAGGGAGTATTGGAACGGCACCTGTGCCCACGGCGTGTATCCGTCGTAGAGCGGTATCGCGGTCTGGCAGGTTTCGTAATCCAGGAAGTAGAGCGGGAAGCGCAACCGACCGATGAACTTTCGCAGTTGCGTAACAGCTACCCATGGCTCTCCGGTACGGTGCGTCTCGACCTGAAGGTGCTGGCGGCGGCTCAGGGGCACATCGTCCGGCCAGTCGGCGAGCGCGAGGATGCCCCGATCTAGCACCTGTATCAGATCCCGATGATGGATCGCGGTAAGGTCGTAGATGGTACCGCCGGCGGGAATGTGCGGATGAAACAGCGCGAAGGCCGGACATCGGCGCTTCCGGGTTTCGCGATCGCACTGGCACGCCGGTAGGGCGGACGGATCGCGGACGGCCGCGAGCGCCCCTTCGATCTGCTCCATAACAGGGACCAGCGCACGATCGACGGACTCCGTCACGTCGGAAACCACGAACATCGTAACCGGATCCGGCGATCCCGAGAGGCGGTAGTTCCGGTCGAGATGCAGCACCCCGATCCGGCGAATATCGTACCCGGCTTCCATGAACGCGATTGCCTGGAAGGTCGCGTCGGCACGATGCTCGGCGGTGACTGATGTCGAGGCCTTGATCTCGAACATCCGCCAGCCGTCGCCATCCCGGGTCAGCACATCGGCACGGGCGAAGAGGCCATGCTCGGTCAGGACAGCCGCCTGGAACAGTGTCGTTGCTCCGGCGGCAATCGCCGCCTCGGTCTGCCGAACCGCATCTTCGGGATCGAGGGTGGCAATCAGCGTGGCGTCAGGGAAGCGCTGCCTGGCCAGGGCTTCGACGGCATCGCCGTCGTCAATCCGACGGCGCGTTCCCGGATCGGTGTTGAGGGGTATGCGATGCGGCTGGTGTTTCGCGATCCAGCAAAAGCCGGGGCAGATCCGGAAGTTGAGGAAGTCCGACTTCGAGAGGAAGGCTCTGTCGCCCACCGTTCCGGTCCGCCCCGGCAACGAGCGGTCATCAAGCTCAGCGATGCCTGCGCTCGCGTATGGTAGTTCGAGAGTTTGTGACAGTGATGTTCCCTGTTTCAATCCATACATATGGATACGTGGATACGCATACGGAGCATCCGCACCTGCTCAACACCATTAAAGTGTAGCAGGGCAGGCCACATGCCCCGGCATCCCATGTTTGGCTGACCCCTGACATTGAGCCAATATCTGTTCACGACCTGTCACCCAGAGGGCGTTATGGATTTTGCATACTAGTCACATGAAATACTATTGCTTCCTCAGGATTTTTTCCATCGCCTTTCCTCGTGCCAGCTCATCGACCAATTTATCCAGGTAACGAATTTCCCGCATAGTTGGTTCTTCGATGTCTTCTACCCGGACACCGCAAACCACCCCCTTGATCAAGTCCCGCGAAGGATTCAGCCGGGGAGCTTCCGCGAAGAAGGTTTCAAAGTCCGCCTGTTTTTCCAATTGCGTTTCTAGATGTTCTGAATCATATCCTGTCAGCCAACAAATGATCGAATCGACTTCCGATTTCGTGCGTCCTTTTTTCTCTGCCTTTGTCACATAATGGGGATAGACACTCGCAAAACTCGTTGTATAGATGCGATGTTTCTTAATCGTACCTTCTTGTTTCATCGGTTGGTCATCCTTGCGGCGGAAAGTCCATAACACGCTGTAGGGAAGGTCGCGGATGGAGTCCGCCGTTTGTCGCCATGCATGGGAAAGGATCGTGCGGGTGCTGTGACTCCGGCCTGCGTTCCAGATCTCGCGGCGCATCCGCACACCGCTCCGCACGCCGTGGTCGCCCGGAGCGGCAACGTTTCTCTCCCCAATCCGCCCAGCGTAACGCCTTATACTGCATTAATGCGTTCCGCTCGACCGGTCACCAGCGCCGGGAAGCGATTCCGTCCAGCACTGAGGCACGGACCGGGACGGACTGCGTGTAACCGAACCCGCTTATGGATTATCGCACCGGGTGTTCTGCCATGACTACCGCCAATACCATGTACGGCTCCCGCTCGACGGGGACATCGCTGCCCCTTCAGGAGATGCGGCCGTTGCAGGGCGGGTCGCTCACGCTCGACTTCGCCAACACGATTGATGTGTTGGCGGGGAATGCAGACTATCTCTCTCCAGGGTATGCCAACGTGCTCTCCTGGTATATGCACGCGGAACTCCTGGATGAGAGCGAGACGACGCGGCTGCTTCGTATCGCTCGCCGCAACCCGAAGGACGCGGCGGCGGTCCGGCGGCGAATCACCGCCTTCCGGGATGCGATCCGCGCGATCGTGCTCGCGTTATGCCACGGCGCGACGCCTGCTCCTGCCGCCCTCGGGATCCTCGATGAGGAGCGTTTGGAGGCGGAGCGACATGGCCGATACAGCGTCAGCGGCAACCGCCTCGTATGGGCGTTCGACGAGAGCAAGGAACTGGACAGGATTATCTGGCCGGTCGCCAGGGAGGCGGTCCACTTTCTCCAAGAGGGGACCATGTGCCGCGTCCGCCAGTGCGCCGCCGATGATTGCGGGTGGCTGTTCCTCGATACCAGCAAGAACGGCAGCCGGCGCTTCTGCAACCCATCGACCTGCGGCGGCACGACGCGAGTCCGGCGATTCCGGGAGCGACAGCGACACACGGACAATGGATGACCGTCTGGGAGTAGATGGCGTCCGCCGGTTCGCATCCCACTCCTGCGTACGCGGAGATGAATGGATCTCGATCTTGAGCCTCTCGAATCCCCTTGCCACACCTCTCCAGCCCATACCTGAGCTGGAGCTTATCGGCCCCATCGTCCTGCTTCAGGTCCAGGTGCGTTCGCTCAAGCGCGGGGAGCGACCGCGACGCTGGTACGACCCCGATCCGCTCACCGCGGTGCCAGCGATCCAGATCGATCCGGGCGGCGTGACCGGCATCGACGCGGCTGGTGATCCTACGATCGGGGATGTCCATCACCGCGATCACCGCGCTTCGAAGTTTCGCGGCGAGAACGGCGTCTCCATCGGGTTCACCAGCCATTACGGACGGATGCGGGACCGGTTCGGCGTTCATCTCCAGACCGGGACTGCCGGAGAGAACGTCATCGTCCAATCCGGCCGTGTGCACGAGGAGCCTGACGTGGCCGGTGGCTTCGTCATAGTGTCGCATCAGGCACCGGTAGAGCTGGGATCCGTTGAGAGCGTCATGCCATGCGCGGAATTCAGCAAGTGGTGCCTGCGGTATCCGCACGACAGCCTGCCGGATGCTGCTGTGACCGATGCCCTGAAGTTCCTGTTCTCGGGAACGCGGGGATTCCTGGCCACGCTCGAGATGACGGCGCGGCAGGACGACCAGCCATGGCCTCGGATTGCGGTCGGTGATCTCGTCTATCGACGCCGGACAGCAGCCTGAAGCGCCCCTCGCCTTGAGACGCCTGCGCTCTATCGGGAACAGTCATGAGGGGAGGTCCCTTTAAGGGAGGGATGATCCATGATGTAACGTTGGATCGTTGCGGGGTAGATCTCCGACTCGGCGGCGAAGACCCGAGCGGCCAGCGTCTGCGCGGTATCGCCGTCATCCACGGGGACTTCGATCCGGGCGAGCGGGGGGCCCGCATCATACTCGTCTGTCACGAGGTGCACGGTCGCGCCGCTGACGCGATCGCCGTTTTCGAGCACGGCGGCATGGACACGCTCGCCGAACTTGCCCTTGCCCGCGGCATAGGCGGTCGCATCCGGCAGCAGCGCCGGGTGAATGTTCAGGATTCGGCCCTCCCATCCCGGAAACACGAGCATCTTGCGGAGAAACCCCGCCATGATCAGGAGATCGGGAGCGTACGGGCTGACCGCCGCATAGATCTCCCGGCTGTAGTCGGGAAGCGAGGCGAAAGACTGACGTTCGACGACCACCGCCGGGACACCCGCCGCCGCCGCGACATCGAGACCGCGGACGCCCGGCATCGAGCTGACCACAACCGCGACACGGGCATCCAGGTCACCATGGTCGATCGCTCGCAGCAGGTTCTCCAGGGTACGCCCACCCCCCGAAATCAACACGCCTACAGTCCACGGAGTTTGGGTTGGCGACCCTGCCGGTACTGATGATCGTGACACGGTTCGTCCTGTGCGTCGCGCTTGGTCTCGCATCCACAATGGGTCTTTCGAGCGTGGGCCACGCATCGGGACATCCCTTGCTCTCGAACAGCAGCCTCCGGCAGCGCGTCAGCCAGCGCATTCGATCAGGTGCCGCGCGATTGTCCTTGAGCGGCACCTGCCCATCAGAGCCGCCATCTTACCAGTGAGCGGCAGCCTTTCGACAACGAGCAGTCCCCCTGCCCGCTACAATGGTACTGGCATCACCGACGGTCACGTCTCGCCAACGGGTGAGAGGATCGTCCCATGCGCCATGAACCCGGAAAGGCGTCACCGACGCCGCCCTTCGGATGACGCGTTCTCCGGAAACGATGAAAAGCTGGAGTCGCCGCTGGCGTTCGGCGCACCACATTGCACCGCCGCTCGTTCCTCACGTCGCCGACAGTGTCGCCAAAGCCGGATCGGATCGATCTGATGCTGTCCAGCCTCGATCCGCCCATACATCGTTCGTTCATTCCACCGACCGGCCTTCGAGCCGCCGCTACCGATCGGATCATCATCGCCATGAGCTCACCACCAGGCAACCGTCCCGCTCGCCCGTATCGGAAACCACGCCCGGGTTCTCACCCGTTCCAAGGGGGCCGCTCCGGTCGCCGCCAACTCCCCCTCGCCGAGGGCCGCACGACGGGACTGCCCGTCGAGGTGACGATCGACCGGATCGTTGGTGACGGCAAGGGCATCGGGTTCGCCGAAGGCATGACCGTCTTCATTCCACGAACGGCTCCCGGCGACCGTGTCCGCGCCGCCATCCATCGCCGCCAGGGAACGGTCGGGCACGGCGAGATTGAGGAGATTCTCGAGCCATCACCGATGCGGATCGAACCTCGAATCCCCGATTACGACGCCAGCGGCGGCTGCGACCTCCAACACATCGCCTATGGCGACCAGCTCGCGGTCAAAGTCGACATCCTCACCGACAGTCTCCGCCGAATTGGCAAGGTCGATCCCCTGCCCGATGTCACAATCTCGCCGTCCGAGCTGGAGTGGGGTTACCGGTCACGCGCCGAATTCCAGATCGACCAAAAGACCAACGCCGTCGGCTATTTCGCCCCCAACAGCCACCGTGTCGTCGATGTGGAAGAGAGCCCGGTTCTCACGCCCGATGTCCAGGCGCTGCTGACGACGCTGCGGGACGATGTCCAGGCTGGTCTGGTCCCCAAGGGAGCCCGCGAATACCGGGCCGTAACCGGGGATACCGGAAGCGTCCTGGAACGGACGAATACCCCCCGGTCGCGACTGGTGATGCGGCAGATCGGCGAGGATCTTTTCCGCTACTCGGCCGAGAGCTTTTTCCAGGCCAACATCCCCGTCACGAAGGACCTGCTGGCACGGGTGCTCGAGATCGCCGACGAAGCATCCGAGGCGGACGGCGTCTGTCTCGACCTGTACTGTGGTGTGGGTCTGTTCACCGTGCCGCTGGCACGCCGCTTCGAGCGGGTTGTCGGAGTCGAGAGCTTCCACGCTGCGGCGAAGTACGCGCAGGAGAACCTCAACGAGGCTGGGCTGGACAACGGCAGGATCGTTGAAGCGCCGGTCGAGCACTGGTTGGCCGGGGACCGGTCACCCATTGGCAAGGTCGCCCTGGCCGTGTTCGACCCGCCGCGCAGCGGCGCCGGCAAGGAGACGATGCAGCACCTGCTCCGCCTCAAGCCCGCCCACGTCGCGGCGGTGTCCTGCGATCCCGCCACGTTCTCGCGGGACATCCGGGAGCTGCTCGGTGCCGGATACGAGATTGTCGATGTCCAGGCATTCGACATGTTCCCGCAGACGCATCACTTCGAGATCGTCAGCCACCTCCGTCGCATCGAGGCGTGAGCGGCACCCCGATTCTACCGGTGTCGCTCTCGTTGACACTGCCGCTGCCACCGGGGATCAACAACCAGTACGTCACCGTTGGCAAGCGCCGGGTCCTCAGCAAATCCGCCAGGGCCTTCAAGCGGGATGTCACCAAACACCTGACCAGGCTGCGGGAACGGGGAACGCTGGACCCGGTCGTCGAACGGGCGTTCAAGGATGCCTTGATCGGTGTCTATCTCACGTTCTACTTCGAGACACCGATGCGGCGTGACCTCGACGGCGGCCTCAAGATCGCCCTTGATTCGCTCGCGACCGGATTGGGTTTCGACGATCGCGCGGTTGTCGACTTGCATCTGGTCAAGCAGATCGACCCCCTGCATCCCCGACTCGAGGTCGAGCTGGAAACGATCTCGAGCTGGTCGTTCGACCGGTCCTACGTCTACCTCGGCGACAGCGATGACCCTTCTCCGGCGGACACGTGATCTCCGCCTTGGGACGGCGTCACCGACGTCTCCGTACCCGTATCATGCCTTGGACAGACTTGGGATGCGCCTCGGCTGCGCTTGGCCGGCACAAGACCGGCCACTACGGGATTGCCCAATGTGTAGTGGCCGGTCTCACAGGTGATGGCGAAGCCATCAAGCGGATGCGGCCCATTGTGCCGGCCAAAGGTTCCCAGCAGACCGGTTCCCTGTTCGCATGACCCCAACACGACCCGGTGCAGGGCGGGCCGGTCAAGTAGAATCGCGTAAACGGACGCTCATCGCCGGGGCGGCGGTCGACCGCGTACGTACCACGACGGAGAGTTTCGCTTGCCATCACACGACACCTCAGCCGCTGCACCGGATGTTGCCCCTCCACCAATCGACCCCACCGAGGGTGTGGAGGCGGCGGACCATGATGTCGTGGACGCCGCGCACCTGCTCGAAGAAGCGGAAGAGGCGGGAATCGCTGTCGATGCCGTCGTCGTGCTCGATTTCGGATCGCAGTACAGCCAGCTCATCACCCGGCGGGTCCGCGAATGCGGTGTCTACTGCGAGCTGATGCCGCACGACGCGACGTGGGACGAAATCGCGCGGCTCGATCCGAAGGGGATCATTGTCTCCGGCGGGCCCGCGAGCGTCTACGCGGACGATGCCCCGCAACTGCCGGAATGGGTGCTGTCGAGAAAGCTGCCGGTGCTCGGCATCTGCTACGGAATGCAGCTGCTTGCCATGGCTCTCGGCGGCGATGTCGCACCGGCTTCTCGCAGGGAATACGGGCTGGCCTCGATCACCGTCGACCCTGATCACGCGTCGTCGGGACTGTTCGCCGGTCTCGATGGCTCGCTCGACGTCTGGATGAGCCACGGCGACCACATCAATGCCCTCCCGGACGGCTTCGAGATCCTGGCGAGCTCATCGAACTCCCCGATCGCGGCCATGGGAAATGGAACCCTCGTCGGCCTGCAATTCCATCCGGAGGTGCAGCACACCATCCGGGGCACGGATATCCTGCGAAACTTCCTGGTCGGGATGTGCGAGTGCTCGACCACGTGGTCGCCAGAATCCTTCATCGACGCCTCGATCCGCGACATCCAGCACCAGGTCGGCGATGGGCGCGTTCTGCTCGCGCTCAGCGGCGGTGTCGACTCCTCCGTGGCGGCGGCATTGATCCATCGCGCGATCGGTGACCAGTTGACGCCCGTGTTCGTCAACAACGGGTTGCTGCGGCTTGGAGAAGCCGAGCTGGTGCAAGAGACGTTCGCCCGAAACTTCGGGATGAGATTGATTTATGTCGACGCGACCGGACGCTTCTTGAACCGCCTGACAGGTGTCACCGATCCGGAGCGGAAGCGGAAGATCATCGGCGAGGAGTTTATCCGCGTCTTCGAGTCGGAAGCGGAGAAGGCCGGTCCGTTCGACTTTCTCGCGCAGGGCACGCTCTACCCCGACGTGATCGAGAGCACGACCAAGGACACCAAGGCGGCAGCCAGGATCAAGACGCACCACAACGTCGGTGGGTTGCCGGAGGACATGCGGTTCACGCTGATCGAGCCGCTCAAGTTCCTGTTCAAGGACGAGGTTCGCGCCGTCGGCCGCTCTCTCGGATTGCCGGACGAGGTTGTCGAGCGGCAGCCGTTCCCGGGTCCGGGACTCGCGGTGCGGACGCTGAGCGCTGTCAACGAGCCTGACCTCGACTTGCTGCGACGAGCCGATGCGGTGGTCCGCGAGGAGATCGAGCATGCCGGCCTGGCGAGCGAGGTCTGGCAGTTTTTCGCGGTCCTCCTGCCTGTCAACTCGACCGGTGTGATGGGCGACTATCGCACGTATGCGCGCGTCTGCGCCGTCCGCGCGATCGCCAGCCAGGACGCAATGACGGCGGACTGGGCGCGCTTGCCCTATGACGTCTTGGCCCGGATCAGCAACCGGATCGTGAACGAGATCGATGGCATCAACCGGGTCGTCTACGACATCACCTCGAAGCCCCCGGCCACGATCGAGTGGGAGTGACGGCTTCCCGCACCCATACCTGACGTTCCGTTACGCCCTGCATTGTTTGCCCCGCAACGGTTCAGTTCCGGACGCCGCTCGTTACTGCCCCGCCAGCAGCGACACGATAGGGGCAAAGCGGTCGATATGGTCCTCGACACCGGTGTTGAGGACGATGTAGGAGATGCCGAACTCCTCCCGCCGCCTGCGAAGGTCCTCCGCCATCTGGGAAGGCGTTCCGATCAGCATGTGCGGTGACGCCAGCACGTCTCCCTCCGTCAAACCCGGCATCTCGTCCGCATATCTCTGGGCTGCGCTGCGGCGGTCGTCGGTGACCTCGAAGGCGTAGATGAGCACGTTGAGCTCGGGGTCACGTGACGCGGTGACCGTCACGTCGCGCACCCACCCAACCTTTCGGCGAATGGCTTCCGCCGTGATGTCCCCCACATCGAGACCGCCCTCTGGGAGCGCCTTGGCCGCGAACCCGACGATGCCAGCTTCCCGTGCCGCGAACGAAAGCAAACGCCGGCCTCCACCGCCGATGTACAGGGGCGGATGCGGACGCTGCACGAAACGCGGCGAGCCCTCGAGCCCGGCGATGCGATAGTGCTCGCCCGCGTGATGGAATGGCCCCTCGTTCGCCAACCCCTTGACGATCCGCACGGCCTCCTCCATCCGCCGGACCCGGATGCCGGGCGGATCGAACGGGATACCTGTCAAATCGTAGTCCGCTCGAAGCCATCCCGCCCCGATCCCTAGCTCGAAACGGCCGTCGGAGAGCAGGTCGAGCGTCGCCGATTCCTTGTAGAGCAACGCGGGATGCCGGAAGTCATTGCAGTACACCCAACTCCCCACGCGCAGGCTCGTCGTTGCGTCCGCGGCGGACATCAACGCCGGCACGGTCGCGAGCCTCTCAGGGAAGTGATCAGGGACCGTGAGCGTTGAATGGCCCAGCGCCTCGATCCTGCGGGCCTTGTCCACCCATTCGCGCCGCGACGGGGCACTGGATGCCGTTACCCCAAACCGGAAGGGCCGACTCGCCATTTGCTGCGTACCTCCTTCAGCCATGACCAGCCGATCGCCATCGACACGCCCGCGACATCACCGTGCAGATGGCATCAGACAACGCCTGAAGCGCTGCCGGTACCACGTGTTGCAATCAGAAGGCCTGGAGGATCACATCATGAAGAGGATGCGCGCTAGCGGCCGTTGCCCGAGCGGTCCTGGACGTAATACGTCATGCTCTGAAGGGCGCTGACCGGGTCGATCTCACGGACCGTCACATAGTCCGGAACCCTGAGGATCACCGGGGCGTAGTTGAGGATCGCCTCGACTCCACCCTGGACCATCTGATCGGCGATCTCCTGCGCGTAGGTCCGCGGTGTCGCGATGATTCCGATTTTGATCCGTTCGCGCCTGATCGTGTCGCTGAGGTGGACTTCGGGAAGAATCTCCATGTCGTTGACGACATGGCCGATATTGCGCGGGTTCCGATCGAAGAGAGCCACGATCGAGAATGACGATGGGGTGAATCCGCGATAGTTGGCGATCGCGCGGCCAAGATTGCCCAGCCCAACGAGCGCGACCGGCCATTGCCGGTCAAGACGAAGGATACGGCTGATCGTCGCTGCCAGGAATGCAGTATCGTAGCCCTTGCCTTGCTTGCCAAACTTGCCGAAATACGAGAGATCGCGCCGGATCTGCGCAGCGGTGACACCGATCAGGTCGGCCAGCTCCTCCGAGGAGACCGAGCGAACATCCGCATCAGCGAGTGCCTTGAGGGTGCGCACGTAGATCGGGAGCCGGCGGATCACGATATCAGGAATCGGTTGTTGGTTTCCCTGGGACGCGGCCGACCGATCATGGCCGATCGATGCCGGGGAAACGTCCAGCAAAACTCCACCCATTCGGCCGTTGGCGGCAAATCCATTGACGCCGGTACCGGAATAACCCGCTTCCGCCTCGGGATGATGTCGCCCGTTGCTTCTACCGGTCGGAACGCCTTCGTCTGGTCGTTTACTCGACATGTGTACCCCGGTGTGATCTTCGGGCATGGACCACTGATACACCCTGGTCATGCACAATGCTGGGTCAGGCAGACCTTGGGGATGATGCCGCGGAAGTCAATGAAAAGAGCGGGTCTGACTAGCACTCTGCGCCAAGGAATGGCGTTACGTACACAGAGGCCGCGACATCCTGATCGAAGCCTTGGGCACGAGGCAGACAGTCACCCAAACACCAGAACGCCATAGCTGCCCGGTGCAGCCGCTCGTGCGCATATTCACAATTATACAGAGTCAGCCGCAGTATTTCCCAACCGTAAGCTCCAGCCTGGCCCAGGAAGACGGGCCGCGTAGCCGAGGCCCCTGACATGGTGGCCTCCGGTAACAATGTCGTGGATGCCAACGGGCGCATTTGGTTCCGTCGGGCACGACTACATGATTCGACCGCACCCGCAGAGCAAGGCGACATCACCCAGCCGGTCCCGGTTCGCTCCAGCAGACCCTGGCCGGGCGACCATCCGATGAATCAGCTTCCGCCACCGTCCCAGAACACACGCTGGAACTCCGACGTATCGTAATAGCCGACGAAGCTGACGATCTTGCCTCCGGTGACACGAATCATGGCGACCTGTTCGGAGATCATCTCGCGTCCCTGCCGGGCCGAGTATTCCCGGATCACGAACTGAATCGCCGCCCGGTCCGGCGCGGCGATCACATCCGTCACGTCCCAATGCGCGTTCGGATAGGACGAGACGACGGTTCCGAAGTACGCCACGATGTCATCCGCTGGTCGAATCGGCGCTGAATGCGGATGGGTGCGAAATGTTGCGTTGGCGGCGAGGGTGTTCCGCAACCGGCGGGGATCTCGCGCATCGAGCGCCAGGAAGAATTCACGGCCCAGCGCCTCGACGACCTCGGTCGCGGAAAGTCCGGATGCGCCGTATTGCTGATCGGACGACTGCATGCGCTGGGAATCTGCCGGTGTGGACGAACTCATCTATGGCGGTCCTCGGGCGTGATCAGAGCTTCAGGGTCTCAGGGGACAGCTTCAACAACTCGTCAAGATGCGTCTTCTGGATTTCAGCCAGGCCTTCGCGCGCGCCGACTTGGTCGAGAGTCGCATCCATAGCCCGAAGATGCCGGTAATCATGGACGGCCAGGTGCTCGGCAAGCTCGCGAACCGTGACATTGTATTCCCGGCGACTGATGCCCTTGAGATGCCAGGCATCATCAGGCAAGCTCCGAAGCAGCGAGCAGGTGCTCTGGCGCAAGCGGCGGAACTGCGACATGAGCACGATCGGCGGCCGCCCCTCGTCCGCTTCCATCGTCGCTGGGTCGGGTCGCCACGGTGAGAGCTTGTCGAGGTTGGGATCGTTCTGCGTCGCGATCAGGTGGAGCTTCGGGAAGATTCGCTGCTCTTCGTCACGCATCCCGATCACGAGATCCTTGACGGATGGCTCCCCGCGATGCACGGACCGCACCAGCCGGCTTGGATCATGAATCGGGGACAACCACCGCGAGAGATGGTTGATCGTGAAATGCAGGCGAATGATGAGTGCATTGTTGTCGAGCCGACGGATCTGGTCGCGCTGATCGTCACCCACCGGTGCATCGACATCGACAGGACTGGGCGCACTCCTCATCTTGACCGCCTTCTTCGTCCGCTAGCGCGGGTAGGTTGAATACCGGTACGGGATAGTCCCGGGCCTGGACCATGACATGGTCCAATCTTACGCGAGAACATCCTTTACCTGCACCAGGTGCCGGTCATCATGGTCGCAGACGTTGTCGAGCAGCCAATGGAGGGTAATGCCGCCGTGCTTCGGGAGGATCCCGCCTCGGGCCCACGCCGTGTCGTCCAACGTCGCCAGGAGATCGATCAGCGCGAGGCGCTCGTTCCGGAATGCCGCGAGCACGGTCAGGGGATCCGTGGAAGAATAATCATGCTCGATCGCCCAGAGCGAGTCGTCATGCTCCTCCAGCACCGGCGTATCCTCCGCCAGGATGCGATCCACACGGTTCCGGATCACGTGCTCCCAATCAAGAAAATGGGGAAGGATCTCCACGATCCCCCAGCCTCCATCCTGGGACGGCTGCGAGAGCTCTTCCGGACTGCGGTCGGCAAGCAGGCGAGCGAGCTCGTCCGGAACGGAGGCCAAAGCCGTCCTGATCGAATCGATCGATCTGCCTGGTGTGCCCTCCGATCCCGGCGAACGCTCCTGGCCGCGAGAGGATCCGCTGGATTCCAGGCCATCCTCATCGACCCCGTCCGCTCCCGTATTTCCACCGCCGGAGCTGGACGGAGCTTGGATCAACGTATCGCTCATTCCGCGGATCAACATGATCATGAACGTTCATTCCCACTCGTGCACCTGTGTGCGATTACCGTCTGCCCGATCACGCCTTTGCTCCTCGCTGATGCGCGACCTTTCCAGCCCTCGCGGAATGGCGCACGATACTCGCCAGCATCGCGATTCTACTCCTGAGGCCGAGACCAGCCCGATCGCACCCGATGTCGTGCCGGCTCCGGACATAGCCGGAACAGGTACGCGGCCGCACCATTCGGGGCGGCTCGTCGTCATTCGGTTTGGATCGCCAGCTCGATCGGATCATCCACATTGCCAATCAGCCAGGCCCGCATGTCGAACCTCGACGCGGCAAAGGATACGATGATCATCAAGGCGTCGGGGTAATGGGCTTCGCGGAGATCGACCGCGGACGGTGTCGCCGGGCCGGTTAAATGCGAGTGAACGATCCCTCCCAGGTGCCACCCGTTTTCACGGATGACACGGAGCGCGGCGATCACCTCCTCCGGGTCCATCGTGTATCGCGTCGCCGAGGCAAGGATATTGGTGCCGCGAAAGAAGTGCACCGCTCTCATCCGGCCAGCACCGGATTCATCGCGCGTATCCCGATCGACCGCGAGCAGCCCGACACCTTCATGCGGGATCGCGGATCGCAGGTGGGACTCGATCTCATCTCGAATACTGACAGGCAGGTACAGCATCTTCATCCCGTCACTGTACCGCGCTCCCCGTCACTATCCCCGCTGAACGGTACAATGCTGACCGGGAGGCACCTCTCCGCACCGATCTGTCACCCGCCCGACCCCAGAGGTTCCACCTGCCTGGGACCTGCTGCCCTGGTCTCCTGATTCACTGGCCTCCCCGGCTTCCAAACCACTGGAGTGCTCATGCGACCCTCAGATCACCGTCGATCCCTGCTCGTGGCGCTCACGACGCTCATGCTCCTGGTTTTGCTCATCACGGGCGATGCAACGTCGATCGCGCAAACGCCCGCCGCGAACCCGCATGCTCCCGCGAGCGATGGCGTTGCGACGCCTGACGAGAACCTTTTGCTCGCCGCCATCCAGCCGGAGCAGCAGGACGAAGTCGCCCGTGATGTGCCGGACGGCCTGCCGGTCTACGAGATCACGGCAACTCTCCAGCCCCAGCAATCCCGCTCGCAGGTCCCAACCGTTGAAGGCGAGCTCCACCTTGCCTTCACCAACACCATTGGGGAGCCGCTCGATGCCCTGCCGTTCCGGCTCTATGCGAACGGGCCGGATGCGGAGAACGACGCGCTGACAGTGAGCGATGTCCTCGTCGATGGTCAGACCACCCAGCCGGAGCTCTCGGTCGACGACTCCGTGCTCGCCATCCCCTTCACGGAACCGCTGGCGGCGAATGACACGGCGGAGATCACCATGGCGTTTACCGCCAGGCTTCCGGTGAACTCGCGGGAGCACTACGGGATCTTCGGGGTCGACACGCGGACCGGGACGTGGTCGATGGCGCACTGGTACCCGATCATTGCGGGTCGTGATCCGGAACGCGGCTGGGTGCTCGATCCATCGAGCGAGAATGGCGATCCAATATTCAGTTCGATCGCCCTCTATGATGTCTCGCTCACTTCCGGGGAGGATTGGCGAATCGTTACCACCGGGATCGAGACAGAGCAGTCCAGCGCCGACCGCGACGGGATGATGACCCGCCGGTATCTGTCGGGACCGGTGCGGGACTTCACGGTCGTGGCGGATGCCGACCTCGATCTGGCAACTCGCGAGGTGGACGGGATCACGATCAACTCGTGGTTCCAGCCGGGTCAGGACGCGGTCGGTGAGGCCGTCCTGACCTACGCCGCCCAGTCGGTGACGATCCTCGAACCGGTGCTCGGGGCGTACCCGTATCGTGAGCTCGATCTCGTCGCGGTCGAGCTGAGCGGAGCCGCCGGCGTGGAGTTTCCCCAGCTGATCTACATCGGTGCCGGATACTATACGGACCCCCTCTCGACGGAAACGCCCAGCAGTCTTGATTTCACCGTCGCTCATGAAGTCATCCATCAGTGGTTCTACAACCTGGTCGGGAACAATCAGTACGATGTCGCCTTTATCGACGAGGGCCTGACGAACTACCTCACCGCTGGCGTCTACGTGCAGGAGCAATACGGTGACGCCGCGGCCGCGCGTGCCATCGAGCAATATCTCCGCGGGCCGTTCGAGAATGCCGTGAGAGACGGCCGCGACCCGATTGTCGATCAGCCGACGGACGATTTCGTGCCCGGCAACGCTTACGTGCTCGCGGCCTACTCCAAGGCACCGCTCGGGTTCGAGGCGATCCGGGAAGAGATCGGTGACGAGGCATTCTTTGCCGCCCTTCGAGGTTATGTCGCCGAGTTCAGTTTCAGCGTCGCCACGCCCGATGACCTGCTGGCGGCGTTCGAGGAGGCATCCGGGGAGAATCTGGATGCGCTCTGGACGCATTGGTTCGAACGGGCGGAAGGTGAGCGGGACGTCGCTCCATGACCGAGGGGCAGGATGCAGCTGACTCCGGAGGCCGGATCGCACGGTTGCTCCACTCGCTTACGGTCCAGTCCCTCCTGATCCTGCTGGCGACCCGGCTGCTCCTGTTCGGCGCGAACTGGTTTACGCTCGGTATTTTGCCCCGCCTTCCCCTTTACCCGGCGCAACTGCCGGACACCTTCCTGCCGGGGACCCGCTGGCTCGATGGCTGGGCCCGGTGGGACACGTCGCACTATGTCACGATCGCACTTCATGGCTACGGCGGTGAGGGCAACCTGAGCCACGATGGCGGGCTCGGGTTCTTTCCGCTGTTTCCGTTGCTGATGCGTGGCCTGGTGACCTTGACTGGCCTTGAACCGACGGAAGGCCGGCTGGCAGCGGCCGCGATCGCGATCGCCTGCCTGTGCATCACCGTCGCCGTGCCCGCCTTTGCCCAGCTCGTGCACCGGCGATTCGGGCCGGACGTGGCTCGCACCGCCGTGATCCTGCTCTGCGTCTCTCCGTTCAGCTACTTCTTCTCCGCCGGCTACAGCGAATCCCTGTTCCTGATGCTCATCGTGCTGGCCTTCACGTTCGCCGACCGCCGCTGGTGGATTGCCGCCGCACTGATCGCCGCCCTGGCAACCTCCTCCCGGTTGGCGGGTTTGGCGTTGCCACCGGCGCTGCTCCTGCTCGCGTGGCGACGAGGGGCATCGATTCGCGACCTGATCGGCATCTCGCTGATCTCTCCGATCGGTGCCGCCGCCTTCGTCGGTTACACGTCCTGGCGGTTCGACGATCCGCTCGCCTACTTCCACGCGCAGCAGCACTGGGGAGGGTGGCGGGAACATGTCGGCGATTACCTGACGCTGTTCACCCAGCACCCGAGGGAGGCGTTGCTCGGCGATCCCCGCAACCAGATCATCGTGCTCAACGTTGCGCTACTCGTGCTCTGGCTGGCGAGCCTACCCTGGGTCTGGCGCCTCCTGGACCCGGGGATCGCCCTCTTCACGACACTGATCGTCGTCGCGCACGGGATCATGACTTGGGTCTCGCTGGGCCGGTACCTGCTGCCCGCGATCGGCTTCTACATCGTCGCGGCGCTCCTGCTGACCCGGCCAGGATGGCGGGAGTGGCCGCGCGACATCACGATCGCCGGGTCGACGGTGGTGCTGACGATGCTGACGATCCTGTTCGCCCACGGCTTCTGGACGATTTAACTGCCTGGCTCGCGTTCCGAGCGCGAGGTGGTCAACTGCCTGGCACGCGTTCCGAGCCTGAGGCGGTCAACTGCCTGGCACTCCTTCCAGACGAGAGTTGGACATCTGTTTGGCCATGGCAACCGCCTCGCCGTATCGGGCCAGGGCTGCCTCGTTGAACGGGTAAAGGTTCGTCAACAGATGATGGACACCGAGATCGGCATAGGCGGCGAGTTGGCTCCCCAGCCCCTTGGCATCGCCGGTCAGGTAACTCCCCGGCATGGTCATCCAGCCAGGGAGCACGCCGAGATCCGGATACCCGATTGTCACTCCTCCCGTGATGACGAGACTCGCGGGATCGCGCCCTTCCTCCCGGCAGGCGGCATGGACCTTGCCGACCTCCGCCCGGACCCGGTCGGCATCGCCCAGCCAGTCAATGGTCCACTGATCGCCGAAGCGGGCCGTCAGACGGTGCATCCGCGGCCCGAACGAGCCGATCAGGATCGGAGGACCGTCCGCTCGCGGGCCACGTGGCCGGATCTCGCAGTCCGGGGCGGAGTGCCAGGTTCCGTGCACATCGACCGCACCGGTTCGCATCAGCGGGCGGATAATCCGCAGCGCCTCTTCGAATCGCGACACGCGGTGATCGAACGGCACGTCGAAGGCCGTGAACTCCGGCTCGTGCCATCCCGCGCCGAGCCCGAGGATGAGCCGGCCACCGGACACCTCGTCCAGCGTGGTCGCCATCTTCGCGAGCAGGGCAGGATTGCGAAAGCCAGCGCAGAGCACCGTCGTCCCCAGCTCCACCCGCCCGGTCACGGCGGTCAACGCGGTGAGCATGGTCCACGCTTCCCAGAACCCGACGGTATCCTTGCCGGGAAAGCGATGGAGAAGATGGTCGTAGACCCAGATCGAGTCGAGACCAAGCTGTTCGGCCTGTTGCGCACGTTCCTTCAGGTCTTCCCAGGATGGCGCAGTGCCCCGCTCGCTCTCCGCCAGCGGAAGGATGAGCCCGATTTTCATGTGTCCTTGTCTCCTGTCAGCAGCGCTACCCCTACCTTTCCGGGGCCGGAATCCTGAACGATGATGCACCGAAACCCGGACGACCGTTCAAACGCGGCTCCGGAACATCCCTCTGCTTCCCGAGCGTCCATGGCTAACCGCCTGACCGATGCATTGCGGACAGCAGTGGCAACGCGCAATGCGGACGTGCTGCTGTTGTCGGGTGGGCTCGATTCCTCGTTTCTGGCCGGACTGCTCGCCACCAGCGGTCGGCCGCTGCCACCCATGATCACGGTTGGACTGGCCGGGGAAGGGCCGTGCCCGGCCCATGCCGCGCTTCCGTATCCCTGCAACGGGGACCTCGCCTCCGCCGCCCAGGTGGCGGAGCACCTCGACCTTGACTGGCGCCCGCTCCGGCTGGATGTCGGCACCGCACTGGCAAATCTTGACGATCTCATGCGGCTGCGCACATCGTTCGACCTAGGATTGCTGAATGACATCCCGATCATCGCCGGGCTGCGTCATGCCCGATCGCTGGGCGCGCGATCGTTCTGGACGGGCGACGATGCCGACACCCTGTTCGGCGGCTACCAGTTCCTGCGCCCGGAAGAGGATTGGTCCGCGTTTCTCGCCGGCCGGATCCCCACGATCGAGCCGCCCGCCCGCGCGATCGGCACCCATTTCGGCATGACGCCGGTCTTCCCTTTTCTCGCGCCGGATGTGCTCGCGATCGCCCAATCCCTCTCCTGGAACGATGTCCATGTGGCGATTC
This sequence comes from uncultured Thermomicrobiales bacterium, assembly GCA_902806355.1. Next base: position 23,152 of record CADCWI010000079.1, read on the forward strand.
CCGTCGAGGAGCGGGCGTTGCCGCCGTCCTTCGTCGACCAGCTCGATCGCGACCTGATGGCATCGCCGGAGCGTCCCTGGGGCAAGGTGATCCTGCGCAGGATCGCGGAAGAGGTGCTACCGGATGCGATCGCCTGGCGACCGAAGACCGACCTCGAGTTCGGCTCCGGGATGTGCGCGCTTGAAACCTCACTCGCGGAACTCGTCAGTCTTGGGGAACGAGAGCGTCTCGACCAGACCCCCATCCGCTGGTTCAACGATGCGCACCGCGGCATGCACACGCGGTTCGAAGCCCTCGGACTCCGTATCCCGTCCCCCGGACCGGATGACTACGCGTGCACGTCATGCGGTGGTGGTGTGCGGAAGGGTCGGCGTCACTGCCCGACGTGCGGCACCTGGCCTGCTGACAGCCAAGGTAAGGATGGCAGCCGACAGACCACGACATCCAGGTGAACGTCGCAATCGAGCCGCGTTGCCGAATCGGGGAACTCACGCCTCGCCGCCGCGAGGAAGGCTGATGTTGCCGCGTCCCATGCCTGCTTCTCGATCGTGGGGTAGAGCGGGCGCAGCATGGCGACCCCCTCGCTCGCTTCGGCGACGGTTCGCCCGATCGTCCAGATGTGCAACGTTCGCATGGAGACCGCCTCCGCCCGCGACCGGACCTCGCGCAGGAGGGTTTCGTCGTCCGGGTCCATCGGGGCGTGACGGTAGCCGGTGCCCTCGATCGCCTCCCGCCAGAGCGCACTCCACCGCGCCAGTGGTGGCCGCTCGGCCGACCGCTCTAGAACCAGCACGATGTTCCCGCCCGAACGGACTACCCGCCAGATGTCATCGAGCGCCGAACGCCAGTCGTCGATCAGGTAGAGCAGGGATGCGACGATCGCCATATCGAACGTGGCGGCGACGAACGGGAGCGCACGCGCATCACCCTCGACCAGCGAGGCACGCGGCCGAGGCTCGGCCATGCGCTGAAGCCTGACGTGCAGCTCCCGCAGCATGGCACGCGAACGATCCACGCCGACGACATGGTGCCCGCCGGCGAGGGCGGCGATCGCGACCCGGCCTGTTCCGATGCCGGG
>CADCWI010000080.1 GCA_902806355.1 uncultured Thermomicrobiales bacterium
GAGCTGAACCGGGGTTGCCAAATCAGGATTCGCCGGGCATGATCATCCCGTCCTCAATCGATCCTTCGGGTTGCCACGTTCCGATGGCTCCTTCACATGGCACCATCGGCGGCGGACAACGCAGAAGGCGCTTGGTACCGGCTGCCGAGATCAGGAACACCAAGGCAGGAGTGCAGGATGTCCGCATCGCATCGATCGTCACGTTCGCTCAGCCGCCGTTCGTTTACCGGAGGTGTGGCCGGCGCCGCGGCCGCCATCGGCCTCCATGGGGAGATCCTGGCCAGCCGTCGGGCCCCGGCATTCCTGCGGCTGCAAGGGTCAGGCAACCTGCCGACGCCGCGCGAAGAGACGCTCGTAATGGTGGAGTCCCCGAACAACATCTGGGACTCGTTCAATCCGTTTATCCCGAACGGTGAGAACGGCGCGTATGGTCTGGTTCAGGCATGCCGCGAGAGCCTCTTCTACGCGAACTATCTGACCGGCGAGGTCCGGCCATGGCTGGCGCAGGAGTACACCTACAACCCCGACTTCACGGAGTGCACGCTGAAGCTGACGCCTGGCGTGACCTGGAGCGATGGTCGGCCATACACCGCCGACGATGTCGTGTTCACGCAAACCATGTTGCTGGAGAATCCGCAGCTCAATGGAGCGGCCGATACGATCGCCGACATCGCGTCACTTGTCGCCGCCGATCCCCAGACCGTCGTCTTTACCCTGACCGCACCGAATACCCGTTTCCACTATCGCTTCGTTTCCGGCACTGGCCAGGAGGCGATGCGGGTCGTGCCGCGGCACATCTGGGAAGGGCAGGATCCAGGGTCGTTCACGTTCAACCCGCCGATCTACACCGGGCCATACACGTTGCAGGAGGCGTCCAGCTCCAAGCTGTACTACCTCTGGAAAAAGAGCCCGAGTTACTGGAACACGGCGAATCTCGACCCGAAGCCGGGATACGTGCTCTACCAACAGGGGGGACCGGTCGATACCCAGGTTCAGGAGTTCCTTTCCGGCAACCTCGACATGGCGCATCAGGGCGTCGGCTTCGACTACCTGAACCAGCAGGTGGTCGAGACGCAGACCGACCAGACCGTCCGCTTCGATTTCCCCGATCCCTGCCCGCGCGGAACGTACTTCAACGCGGAATCACCGACCGGCCTGTTCACGACGCCGGAAGGCAGGCAGGCGATCTCGCTCCTGCTCAACCGCGAGGTGATCGGGACGACGATTTGGCAGCCGCCATCCCGGCCGGCGACCTTCCCCTGGGCGGACTACGAAGCGTGGAGCGCCTGGGCGACGCCCGAGATCGTCAGCAAGCACGACCTCAGCTTCAACGTCGACCGTGCCAACCAGTTGCTGGACGGGCTGGGCAGCACACGTGATGGCGATGTGCGCATGTTCAATGGCCAGCCACTCCGGCTGGACTGCATCACGCCTGTGCCAACAACCGGGCTGGAGTACCAGATCGCCACCAATCTCGCGACCTCCGCCCGCGAGGCGGGCGTCGAGCTGGCGGTTCGCAGCTTGCCAGGCTCGGCCTTCGGTGATGCCTTTTCGACCGGTCAGTACGACCTGACGAGTCACTGGCTGTGCGGCATGCAGTTCGATCCCAACCAGCTCTATCGCGGATTCCATTCGCGGAACTACTTCCCCGTCGGGGAGCGTGCCAATCGCGGCGGCGATGCCGGGAACTCCCGGTACAGGAATCCCGAGTTCGATGCCCTGATCGAGCAGATGGAAGCCGCCGATCCGACCGATGCGGCGGCCCGGCCCGTGTTCGACCAGGCGCTCGACATGTTCATGAGCGAGGCACCGGCCGTGCCGATCATCCAGACGATCTATCCGATGATGTTCAATACCTCGTACTGGACAGGATGGCCGACGGCAGACAACCCGTACACGATTCCGGCGACCTGGTGGTCACATTTCCTGTTCGCGATCGGCTCCCTGCAACCTGCCAGCGGCGGCTGATCCCGACAACATTTTATGCTCAGAGCCTCGACACCCCCACGCCGGGACTCCGGCGTGGGGGTGTTTCGGGTACGATGGACGCAACCACAGACGATGGAGTGGCCGATCCCTGAGAGGAACGCGCCATCATCCATTCGCCGAGCCAATCCACGCCCCAACCCAGAGACGATTGCCACCCCCATGCTGAAGCGGTTCTTTGCCTACTACCAACCCCACCGGCGCCTGTTCCTGATCGATTTCACCTGCGCGATCCTGTCCGGCGTCCTGGAGCTTGCCTTCCCGATGGCGGTCCGGGCGTTCATCGACCAGCTGCTTCCGGGGCAGGACTGGGGACTGATCACCCTGGCTTCGGTGGCGCTGCTCGGGATCTACCTGATCAACACCGGCCTCATGATCGTCGTCAACTACTGGGGCCATCGGCTGGGGATCAACATCGAGACGGAGCTTCGGCGCCGGGCATTCGACCATCTCCAGAAACTCTCGTTCCGGTTCTATGACAACCAGAAGACCGGGCACATCGTTGGCCGCGTCACGAAGGATCTGGAAGAGATCGGCGAGATGGCCCACCACGGACCGGAGGACGTCTTCATCGCGGTGATGACCTTCCTCGGTGCATTCGCCCTGATGTTCACCGTGAACTGGAAGCTGGCGCTAATCACCGCCGTGATCGTCCCGATCACGGCCTGGATCACCAGCCGTTACGGTGGGCGGATGACCCGCACCTGGCGCGACCTCTTCTCCCGCGTCGGCGAGTTCAACGCGCGAATCGAGAGCAACGTCGGCGGCATCCGCGTCGTCCAGGCGTTCGCGAACGAGGACCACGAGCGACGCCTGTTCGCCGAGGACAACGCACAGTACCGGGAGACGAAGCTCCAGGCGTACAAGATCATGGCCGCGAGCATGTCGCTCAGCTACCTCAGCATGCGGGTTACGCAGCTGGTGGTGATGGTCGCGGGGACGTATTTCGTGATCAACGGGGAGCTGTCGAACGGCGGGTTCGTTGGCTTCCTCCTGCTGGTCAACGTCTTCTTCCGGCCGGTCGAGAAGATCAACTCGGTGCTGGAGATCTATCCCAAGGGCATTGCCGGGTTCAAGCGCTACACCCAGTTGCTCGACACCGAGCCGGACATCGTCGACGCGCCGGACGCGATCGATGTCGGCGATCTCCGGGGCATCATCCGGTACGAAAATGTCACCTTCGGCTACACCCCGGACCGTCCCGTCCTGAAAAATATCGACCTCACGATCGATGCCGGAGAGACGGTCGCCTTCGTCGGCCCGTCCGGAGCCGGCAAGACGACGATCTCATCGCTCCTGCCCCGCTTCTACGAGATCGACTCGGGACGGATCACGATCGACGGCATCGACATCCGGCACATGACGCTGCCGTCGCTGCGGCGGGAGATCGGGATCGTCCAGCAGGACGTCTTCCTCTTCTCCGGCTCGATTCGCGAGAACATTGCCTATGGGCGGCTTGATGCGTCCGATGCGGACATCCTCGAGGCGGCGCGTCGGGCCAGGCTCCAGGAGGTGATCGCGGGATTGCCGGCGGGGATCGATACCGTGATTGGGGAGCGCGGCGTCAAGCTCTCGGGTGGGCAGAAGCAACGCCTCGCGATCGCGCGGATGTTCCTCAAGAACCCACCGATTCTGATCCTCGACGAGGCGACATCCGCCCTCGATACCGAGACGGAGCGGGCGATTCAGCAATCGCTGGCGGAGCTCGCGGAGGGCCGGACGACGCTGGTGATCGCGCACCGGCTGGCCACGATCCAGAATGCCGACCGGATTGTGGTGGTCGATGAGAACGGCGTGTCCGAGCAGGGGCGACATCGCGAGTTGGTCGCCGCCGGAGGCGTCTACAGCCGCCTGCACGAAGCCCAGTTCGGCACCCTCGTCGGCCAGGGCTAGCGCTTTCCATCCCCACCAGCATGCAAGGCTGCCAGATTACGGATATTCGTAGGGGCGACCCCTGTGGTCGCCCGAGGTTGGCGGAACACACGTCGTGGATGGAGCACTGTCGCCGGTCACCACAGGGGTGATCGAGGCACAACGACTGGGCTGGCGGAACACCGTCGACTCTGGCGGCGTTCCTTTCGTTACGGCTGGAACAGGATCTTGATCGCGCCGTCCTGCTTCTTCTGGAAGATCTCGTAGGCCTTCGGCGCCTCCGACAGTGGCAGCCGGTGGGTAGCGAAGGTGTCGACGCCCAGCGGGTCGTCCGCGCCGGTCAACAGCGGCATGATGTCATCGACCCAACGCTTGACGTTTGCCTGCCCCATCCGGAGCTGGATCTGCTTGTCGAACAGCGTCAGCATCGGCATTGGATCGGCCATCCCGCCATAGACGCCACTGATCGAGATCGTGCCACCGCGGCGAACGATGTCGATCGAGGCATGAAGGGATCCGAGCCGATCGACGCCGCCCTTTTCCATGAACTTCGCTTCGATTGGATCGGGAAGCAGGCTCGCCATCTGATGGGCGAGCTTGCCGATCGGGGAGCCATGCGCTTCCATCCCCACCGCGTCGATCACCGAATCGGTGCCGCGCCCATCGGTCATCTCGCGGATCTTGTCAGGGATGTCGCCGTCATTGAAATCGAGCACTTCGATCCCGTTGGCGCGGGCGCGTTCGATTCGCTCCGGAACGAGCTCGACCGCGATCACGCGATAGCCGCGCCGCTGGGCGATCCGTGACGACATGTCCCCGATCGGACCCAGGCCCATCACGGTGACACTGCCGCCGTCCGGAATGCCGGCATACTCGACCGCCTGCCATGAAGTCGGCAGCACGTCCGAGAGATAGACGAACCGGTCATCCGGCATGTTGGCCGCTTCATCCGGCACCTTGATGTGCGTATAGCCGGCTTGCGGCACGCGCAGGTACTCCGCTTGTCCGCCAGCAACCTGCCCGTACAGCTTGGTGTAGCCGAATAGCGACGCGCCCATCCCTTCGTCGCGTACCTGGGTCGTCTCGCATTGAGACTGGAGTCCTTGGCCGCACATGTAACAGTGGCCGCATGAGATATTGAACGGGATTACAACGCGGTCGCCCCGCTTGAGGTTCGTGACGTCGCTGCCGACCTCCTCGACGATGCCCATCGGCTCATGCCCGAGGACATCGCCCTCATCGATGAAGGGACCCAGCACCTCGTAGAGATGCAGGTCGGAACCGCAGAGCCCGGTCGTCGTGACTTTGATGATCGCGTCGGTCGTTTCTCGGATCGTGGGGTCGGGAACGTCGTCCACCCGAACATCCCGCTTGCCGTGATACGTCAGTGCTTTCAATAGAACGCCTGCTTTCTGATACGTGCGCGACAGCATCACTCAGGGACCGCGCTGGCATGCCGGGCAGAAGAAGGAAAGAGGCGGCCACTCTTGCCGATTTCAGATGCACGACCCGGGCCACCTCTTCACATTCCACTCGCGCTGGTCGGAGCGGGGGAAGCAGCGTTGCCAGGCGGCTTACGTCCGGTTCGCAGGCGCGCCACATTCATTGAATGTCACACCATCCGCGGCAACGAATGATCCAGATCGGCTCAACGCTCGTTTAGCCTTACAGACACCGCTGTTGTGTCCGGACGTTTCGGGGACCGAAACCGGCTCCCCCGGATGCCCTTGTACCGTTTTTCTGATCGGGAGGACACGCATGCCAGCACTCCACACACTTTTCATGGATGCTGTTTCGGAGGAACACCAGCGCCTGGTGAGCCGCCGTACGCTTATGGGAACCGGATCGAAGCTCGCGATCGGCGGAGCGGTCGCCGCAGCTGTGGCTTCCTCACCCGCACTCGCCCGGGTCGTTGCCGCGCAGGAGTTCGATGGTGACATCGACATTCTCAACTACGCCCTGACGCTGGAGCATCTCGAGTACGCCTTCTACCGTGACGGACTCGATCAATTCTCAGCCGGCGACTTCGATGAAGGGGTCTACGACAACCTGATCCTGGTTCGTGACCACGAAGGCGCCCACGTCGACACCCTCGTCTCGACGATCACCGACCTCGGTGGCGAGCCGGTTGAAGAGGCAGAGTACGACTTCGGGTACGAGGATGCCGCCGGCTTCCTGATGGTCGCCGCCGCACTCGAGAATACCGGTGTATCCGCCTATGACGGAGCCGGCGCCGACATCGAAAATGTCGATCTGCTGAATGCCGCCGGATCGATTGTCGCGGTTGAAGCACGCCATGCGTCGTACCTGAATCTCGTCAACGGTGAGGATCCGTTCCCAGACGCGTTCGAGACGCCGCTGTCACGCGATGAAGTGCTCGAGATCGCCGGCCCGTTCATCGTCCAGTAACCGCCGTCTCACCGATTGCTCGTTCCACCGGAACGACGGATCGCCACAAGGAGAACAGGGAATGCATTCGACAAAGGCACTCGCCTACCACCGCAGCCTGACTACAGCTCTCCATAGCGCGCAAACACGCCGTGGAGCCCTGCGCACGTCCGTGCTCGCCGCGGGTGGCGCGGCCGCGTTCACCCTCGCCGGCCCCGCAGCCCTCGGGTTCCGCTCGGCCATGGCCCAGGACTTCGAAGGCCCGATCGACGTGCTGAATTACGCACTGACGCTCGAGCACCTCGAGGCCACCTTCTATCGTGAGTTCAATGCCGAGTTTTCCGCGGCGGATTTCGAGGATGCTGGGTTCGGCGGCAATGTGCGTGGTCGATTCGACAGCATCGAGGCGCATGAAGCCGCTCACGTCGACGCCCTTGTTGCGACGATCGAGTCTTTGGGTGGTGAGCCGGCCCAGGAGTTGATGTACAGCTTCGGCGTCGAAGACGTCGACAGCTACGTCGCCACCGCCCAGGTGCTCGAGAACCTCGGCACCGGCGCGTACACCGGCGCCGCCCAGTTCCTGATCGAGGAGGACGACCTGCTGACGGCCGCCCTTACGATCCATGGTATCGAGGCTCGCCACGCATCGTACCTGAACTTCATCAACGGCGACGTTCCGTTCCCGGAAGCGTTCGAGACGGCGTTGACGCCAGCCGAAGTGCTGGAAGCCGCGACGCCGCTGATCGTCTCCGAGATGCCGGCAACGGGCACAGGGTCCAGCCTCGGCAAGTAACTCCGCAAGCCTGGCTTGCGTCTGGCACCACCGCAAAAGGGGAACGTCCATCAGGACGTTCCCCTTTTGTGTCACGCTGGTCGAGGCAACAGGGGAACAGGGCTGAAGAGGCTGGTTCGCCTCGCAGGCATTCCGGGACCGTGCCCTGGTCCTTCCTGCCGGTTGATGACACGTCTTTATCGAGTCGGGAGTGAGTCAGGATGGCGGTAACCGCGGCTTCCACAGACGATTCCGGCCTGCAGGACAGCGATGCACGGCGGCTACAGGGCTACAACGTCATCGTTGGGCTAATCCACCTGGCCCAAGGCATCGCGATGCTGGCGCTCAGCACCGACTTCTCGCTTCCGGTGACCCGGGGTTTTCTTGTCGGGCCGCCTGGCACCACCCCCGCACAGGAACCATGGTTCAGCGTCGCGCTCGGGCCAGCGGTCGTGGCCTTCCTGTTCATGGCGGCTATCGACCACCTGCTGATGGCGACCCCGGGAGTAAACACCTGGTACAACCGGATGCTCGCCAACCAGCGCAACGATGCGCGCTGGATCGAGTATTCGGTCAGTGCATCGCTGATGATCGTGTTGATCGCCATGATCGCCGGCGTGACGGATGTTGCGGCATTGACCGCGATCGCCGCGGTCAATGCCTCGATGATCTTTTTCGGTCTGGTCCAGGAGCGATTCAACCGACCGGGAAGCGCATCGGGCAGCGCATCGGGTGGCAAGAGCGTGAACTGGATGCCGTACATCTACGGCTGCTTCGCGGGTGCGGTGCCATGGGCAATCATCGCGCTTCAACTTGCCTCGTCAGAATCGCGAGCGCCGGAGGGCGGGCCACCGGCATTCGTCTACGGCATCGTGGCGTCGCTGTTCCTGCTGTTCAACTCATTCGCGATCAACATGGTGCTGCAGTACCGGCAGGTGGGTCCGTGGCGATCCTATCTGTTCGGGGAGCGTGTCTATATCCTGCTCAGCCTGATCGCAAAGAGCGCGTTGGCCTGGCAGGTGTTCGCCAACGTGCTGGTGGGGTGACGCTGCTTCGTCCCGTGGATGCTTGCGACGGCAACGTCGAGTGATTGTCGCGTGTCAGGCGATGGTAAGGACGGCACCATGGGTGAGGGCGGGATCGATCGTGCGCTCGCCACCTTGCCCACGCAGCGTGACCATCACTGGAACCTCGCCACGTTCGGCGACGACCCGGCCGAGGTTGGAATCCGCCACGGCGGCGGTAACGAGATCGAGGTGAACCGTGGTGTCCCCGGTGGTGGAGACCACATCGAACCGGCGACCACGCCCGGTATCGCGGGCGTTGGCGATCAGTTCCTCACCTTCCGTCCCGGTCAGGCGTGCGTAGTCTTGGACGGCGGCGTCGAGATTATCGACCACGATCGTGATCCCCGCCACGCCGGAGACACCGTTGGCATGCACGGCGGCATTGCCTGAGGGGACACGCAGGGAGCGATCGTTGGTGGAGTGGCAGTAGAACGGAAGCGATGGGGAGGCTCCGGGCCCGAATTGGAGGTTTCGCCACCCGACCCGCTGTCCATCGGGCCGGGTGCGCCCGCCGGCACGCGGCTCCGGGACATCAAGCCCGGATGCCCGGAGCCGGGCGACTTCGGCGTCGAGGTCATCGGTCCGAAGCGCATAGTCGACAAAGCCTTCGCCCGCCTGGAACCGTCGCCACCAGTCGGTGTCGACCGGGGCATTTGGGTTCCGCCAGGCGATCAACTCGAAGTAGGAGCCATCCGCAAAGGCGACGAGCGCGTTATGGGTGATGCCACCGGTATGCTCGCCGCCGGGCGTGACCGTGAATCCGGCTCGCTCGTAGTCGGTGGTTGCTTGGTCCAGGTCGCGGACCCCGATCACGATATGATCGATTCCGGTTGGCATGGTCATCCTCTTCCGTTGTGACTGTGCCGGGGTTCGGCATGACGCTGGAAAGGCTACCCAATGTCAGGCGATCAGAAGAGATTCAGGATGACGTTGAGGATGATCGTCAAAATGACGGACGCGAGCAGGGACACGATTAGGCAGCCTGGTGAGCAGCCATAGACCTGGACCCTGCCGTCCCTGAAGCTTCTTGGCTCGAACAACGATCGCATATTGGGGAACCTCGACGGCGGCCCATCTCGCGCCAACCGCGTAGCGGAAACATTCGACAACCGTACTCACGATGTTGATGACGAAGAGTTTGCCCAAGGCAGCCAGCAGAAATCCAGGTACGTGACTGGAATCGTTGGGTCGCCATCCAGTTGCGTGGTGTGCGCCATCCTGACAAAGAGATGACCACGCTGGCATGCCAGCGTGGTCACCGTTACAGCGTTTCCAAATGCCGTTAGACGCGCCGGTCAGTGGTCGTGCGCTCTACCCGGCGTGCTTCGGTACCGCCGCGCCGCGCGAGACCGGCGAGGCCCGCTAGTCCGGCCAGGCCGAGCCATCCCCAATCGAATCCGTCGTCCTCTTCCTCTGCCGGCACCGCTTCCACTGTCTCCGGTGTCTCCACATCCGTTTGCTGGGCGGGAGTGGAAACCTGGGCGGACACTGGACCTGATACGGCGATGCCTATACCAAAGGCAAGGGCGAGGGCCGTAGAACGAATCGTCTTGCTGAGTTCTGGTGTTCGTGACTCCATTGGGCGTCTCTCCTGTTGTCGTAAGTGATACGTTCGGCCATTCCGCTGTCTGTTCCAGCACGTCCGCCAGCGATTTCCCGGGCGGACGTGCTGGAACAGACAGTGTGGAGCGATCCCAAGGGAATACGCTCCCGACTTACGATCGACCTGATCGGCGAACGCGTGCTTACTCTTCGGGCGTGAGCCCCTGATACTTCGCTTCCTTTTCAGCTGCTGTGCCAGCTTCTTCAGCTACCCGCTGAACTTTCTGGACGAGATCCGTCGCTCCTGTTTGGGCGCGCTCCACCAGCTTGTCCCGCGTGCCGCCCATGAGCTTCTGCTCGCGTGGCGTCACGGGTACGATCATGCCTGCCGCGCTGCCGACCGCCAACGCCACAGCACCAGCGGCAAGCGGGTTCTGGGTCACCGACTGTTGGACCTGTGTCGAGAGCTGCTTGACCTGGGTGCCCAGGTTGCCAGTCAGCTGTGTTACCTGGCTGGTCACGGTAGACGCTGCCTGCGTCGTCTGATCGGCGACGGTACCGGCTGCGCCCTGCACCTGGTCGACAGCCTTGCCGGCGACTTCCTGCGCCTGGTCAGCGACGGTGCCAGCGGCGTCCATTGCCTGGCTGGCGGTGTCCTTGACCTGACCGGTCACCGCGCCCGTTGCGTCCTTGACCTGATCGGTAGCACTCGCCGACCCCGCCGACGAGGACGAGCTCGTGGAAGTCGAGCTTGGCGTCGACGAAGTCGATGTCTGGGAGCTGCCCTTGCCACTCATCATGAGCCAGCCGAGTCCAAGACCGGCTAGTGCGGCTGGTCCCGGGTTCTGCTTGACCCTTGTTATCAGGCCTGAACCGAAACTCTTTGTTGATTCGCTTGTTGTTTGCGCCATGCGTTCCACCTTTCCGATAGTTGCGTCGCGGGCTGCGAACCGTGCCTGGTCGCCCAGTTCACGAATCGCCGCCTTGGCTTGCGTGATTGCGTGATCAATGGTCTCTTGTGCAAGGTCCCGTGCCTGGTCCGAAACGGTAGGAAGCGCCGCTTTGGCCTGCTCGATCGCATGATCGACGGTTTCAAGCGCCGCAACCCGTGCAATCTCGCTCCACTCTTCGGCGGTTGTCTTGACCTCTTCCAGAACCTCCATCACCGCGTCTTTGGCGTCTTCGGTGACCTCGGTAGCGGTCTCTTTCGCCTCTTCGACCACTCGTTCCGGAACGAGGCGCTCCTGGATCTGTTCGATGGTCTCGCTCATGTGATTGCGAGTGCGTTCGATCTCCTGCGCCTCGACAGGGACATCCTCCACCTCCAGCGGATCGGATGCCGAGAGCCTGGCGCTCCGGACTCGCACACCGTCATCGCGCCTGTTCAGCTTGCCTGCTCCTTGATCCATTCCTGATCCTCCTTGAGCGTTTCAATGGTGCGGCGCGGTAGCAGGTCAGCATTCTTGAGCGCTGAGATCGCGCGCATGATGAGGGCGGCACCGACTCCGAGGAAGACGACGCTGACAATCAGCGCGGCCACCCACGTTGGCAGGCCAAGTGCCCCAAGAGCGAGGATCAACGTGGCAATAACCGCCAGCAGACCGGCAAGCAGCAACGCTCCACCAACAACGAGCATCGCGGCATCCCTGCCGAGCCGCGATGCTCGCTCACCGATCTCGCTCCCGGCAAGCTGCAGTTCCTGCCGCACCAGCGTGCTGGTGTCCTGAGCGAGGTCCGCGAACAAGTCCCCCAGAGAGCGCTCTTCCTGACGCTCTTGCGACATTACCGCTCCTCCGCTCTCGTCGAGGAATCAGTCCGGTCGAGCGACGACCCTTCCAGGTCCGCGTCATCCAGCATCACATCCGCTTCGAGCATCGTGTCGTCCAGCAAGACGTCCGACTCAAGCGTCACGTCATCCACCACCACCAACTCGTCGTACTCGATTGGCGCTTCGATCGATGCCTCAAGCGCGGCATTCTCCTCGGCGGACGGGTATGGATTCGTATTGTCGAAGTCGCTTACGGCGGTAGAAGTCATCGAAGACGATGTGGATTCCGATTCAGAGCTCGACGGCCCACCCTCGTTCGATGAGCTGGACGTTTGCTCCTGCTTCTTGGCTGAGGTCGTCAGGAAGCGGGCACCCAGGAATCCCAGCGCCGTCGCCCCGGCCACGAAGACTCCGGGCCTGGTCTGGGCGAGCGTTCTGGCTTCCTGGACAACCTTGTCGACATCTTGTTCACGCAGCGTGCCGGACCATCCCTCGAGCCGGTCGGCGAACCCGTTGATGGACTCAGCGATCCCGGCCCTGTCCTGGTCCTTGACCTGATCGCCGGCCGTGCGAAGCAGCTTGGCCACCGTCTCGATACCGCCCGCAGCCGTTTCAAGCCGCGATGTCAACTGAGTCGATGCCTGCTCCTTGACCTGGTCTTTGAGCCCTGTCACGGTATCCTGGACCTGATCAACCGCTTCTGACGCCGTGGCGCCTACACCAGCATCGGATGCAGACGATCCGGAACTTCCGTTGCTGCCGTCCTTCTTCGAAGACTTCGATGATTTCTCTGACGTGGCCATGCTTCTTCCCCCGATATCGAGACGAAAATAAACCGAGATACCAAGCGATCCCGCAGGACCCCGATAGTCATTCAGCGCACCGAATGGTCGCCCACCAATCAGTTGAATATCGTTAAGAGCACATGGTGTGCCATGCTTGCGATACAGACGCGGCAATTGGGATCATCGGATTCCTCCGGAACCGGCAGGCGAACCATCCGTCGGGCGGTGGAGGGAGATCGGGAGACGACGTGGCGATCATCGATGTCGACTCGCTGTCGAAGGAGTTCCGCCAGCCAAAGCGGTTCTCGGGGACGTTCGGCACGGTCCGCACGCTCCTCACCCGCGAGTACACCACCCGGATGGCGGTGAACGATGTCTCCTTCTCGATCGAGGAAGGCGAGGCCGTCGGCTACGTTGGACCCAACGGCGCCGGAAAATCAACGACGATCAAGATGCTGACCGGCATCCTGGTTCCAACCTCCGGGCACGTCCGCGTCGATGGCCGGATTCCGCACCAGCACCGGCGCGAGAACGCGCGGAGGATCGGCGTCGTGTTCGGGCAGCGAAGCCAGCTGTGGTGGGACCTTCCGGTGCGCGATTCCTACGAGCTGCATCAGCATGTCTATGACATCCCGCCTGCCCGCTTCCGCGACAACCTGGGCTTCTGCCGGGACGTGCTCGATCTCGACCCGTTCATCGACTCGCCCGTGCGGCAGCTCAGCCTCGGCCAGCGAATGCGTGCGGAGTTGGCCCTCGCGCTCCTCCATGAGCCGGCGATCCTGTTCCTCGATGAACCGACAATCGGGCTCGACGTACTCGCCAAGGACCGGATTCGCGACTTCCTGAAGACGATCAACCGGGAGCGCAGGGTGACGATCATCCTGACGACCCATGACCTCAAGGATATCGAGGAGATCTGCCCCCGCCTGATCGTGATCAATTTCGGGCAGGCGATCTTCGACGGAACTGTTCGGGAGCTCAAGGCCCGGCTCGGAAACCAGCGGCTGGTCAAGGTCGAATTCGAACACGATCCTGGCCCAGTCGTGCTGGACGGCGCGGAGCTGGTGGCCGACGACGGAACCCGGAAGACGTTCAGCTTCGATCGGGAAGAGACGACCGCGCTCGATCTCCTGACCCGGTTGTCCGGCCGCTTTCCGATCTCCGACGTCTCCCTCGAAGAGGTCGGGATCGAGGAGGTGATCCGTCAGCTCTACCAGGACATGGGACGAGAGACGCTGGAGGCATCGAGCGTTCCGGAGCTGGACACCTGGACGCGCGGCCGGGTCGTCACCCGATGAGTGCCTACCGGCTGTATCTCGCCAAGTCGTTCAAGAAGAACGCGGCATACCGATCAGCGGCGTGGATTCACGTCGTCGCCAGCATGGTGTCGATCTGGATCCAGGTCTCGGTCTGGACGGCCTTGATCGGGGGAGGATCGGCCGATGGCATCACCCGGGACCAGATGGTGACCTATGCGATCCTCAACTCCGCGATGTACGCGGCGCTGATGACCGGGTTGTACAGCGAGGTTGATGGCCGGCTGCGCAGCGGCGACATCGGGATCGACCTGCTGCGGCCGGTGCGCTATCCGCTGATGCTGCTCGCCGACCAGCTTGGGCGGGCAGCCTACCGGCTCCTCTTCATGGTTATCCCGACCGTGGTGCTGGCGGCGGTCGCCTTCGGGTTCAGCCCACCGGCGTCGCTGGCAGCCGCGGTCGGGTACATCCTCGTCCTGCCGCTCGCGATCGCGATCTCGTATGCGATCGGCTACCTGATCGCGCTGCTCGCCTTCTGGTTCCTGACCACCTTCCATTTCAGCTGGGCGATCGGGGCTCTGGTCACCGTCTTCTCGGGATCGGTGCTGCCGCTGTGGTTCTTTCCTGGTCGCTGGGAACTCGTCGCGAGGGCGCTGCCGTTCCAGTTTCTCGGGTTCGTTCCGGCGGCGGCATGGATGGGTGAGCTGTCGGGGGTCGACCTGATCCTGACCTGGCTGCTGGGAGCGGCGTGGGCGGCCGCGATCTTGGGCCTGACCACGTGGCTGTGGACGCGTGCGATCACGCGCCTCGTCGTCCAGGGAGGATGAAGATGCCGCTGGTGACGGGTGATGTCTTGGTGCTCGCCTCTATCCTGCCGGTCCTGACGTAGTGGCTGGTCTTGTGCCAGCCACTACGTCAGGACCGGCAGGATAGAGGCCACTACCGACCGACGGATCAGGATCGCTGCTACCAGTCGGCGAGGCACGTCCATCGATGGTGCAATCGGATGGACTCCGGGCTGGCGCTTGAACACGCTCGAAAGCCCATTCAAGCGGATGCGTAATGTTTGATGCCGTGGAAACGTCTGCCGCCGTCATCGAGAGCAAAGCGATGGGCCAAATCCACATGGTCCCAGTGAAATTACCTGGGAACGATCTCCGCGTGGAGCGCATTCGAAACCGTCGGATCAGGGCTGAGCGACGAAAGCGAGAGCGTATGCGAGTGTCGGCGGGCAAGGAGGTGCGGCTGCGCCACACAGGGACCGATGCGCTGCTGATACACGATCGTCCCCTACAACGGCGGGCTGGAGGCGTAGGCCGATGAGCCCTTCCGTCTTCATGCACTATGTCCGCCTGCGGATGCGAGAGCGGATGGAATACCGGGGCGCGTTCCTGCTGGGCCTGGGGTCGCAGATGCTGGGCTACGCGGCAAGCTACCTGGTGATCTGGCTGACGCTCCAGCGGTTTGGAACGATCGGCGGCTGGGACTGGCCGGAGGTCGCCTTTCTCTACAGCCTGAACGTGCTGACCTATGCACTCGGGGCGGCCTTTACCTACAGCCAGATGTACGGGCTGGAAGAGATGGTCCGGAAGGGGACGTTCGACGCGTTCCTGGTGCGGCCGATGGACCCGTTCCTGTCTCTCATGGCCCAGGCGTTCAATATCGGATACGTCGGGCACGTCGTCCTCTCCGGCGGGATCCTGGCCTGGGCGGTCACCCGGCTCGATGTTGCGTGGACGCCGTTGACCGTCGCCTTCCTGATCGGCTCCGTGCTCAGCGGGATGTGCATCCAGGCGGCGGGCCTGACCCTGATCGGAGCGTGGACCTTCACGCAGGTGCGCTCAGACATGTTGTTCTGGTTCTATGGCTCCCTGCGCCAGTTCCAGGACTATCCGATCTCGATCTTCGCCGCCGCGATCCAGGTTGCGCTGACGACGGCGGTCCCGCTCGCGTTCACGAGCTTCTACCCGGCGATGATCCTGCTGGACAAGGATCCCGGCGCCCTGCCCGGTTGGATCGGATGGCTGAGCCCGTTTGTCGGTCCCCCTGTCCTCTGGGGCGCCTACCGGCTGTGGATGCGCGGGGTCGATCGTTACCAGGGCGCGGGCGGCTGACCAGCGTCATCCGACGTGGATGGCAGGGCGGCGGCTGGCATCGGGTTCGGCGCGGCGAAGCACTTCATGCGTCACCGGGGCGACATCGCCCTCACCGAAGAGAATGAAGCGCGCCAGGTACTTGAGCGGATTGCCTTCGGTCCAGCCGAAATAGACGTGCGGCTGGCGGCCAGTGCGATCCCGCAGGTGGAGCAGCAGCGCCGCGATCGTGTTCGGGATCGACGAGCCTTGGGCGCGCAGGATGCTGTGCTCCCCGATTCTCTCACCGTGGACCAGAAGCTTCGGTGCGAACTCTGACGCGTCCTGGACGGTTACTTCCAGGAAGAGCACCGGATCGCCGGGAGGGATATTGCTCGCTTCCCGTTCCTCGCGCTCCTTGAGCAGATACTCGCGATTCGAACGGTCGTCGGGATGGTTGGCGATGATCCGGAGTTCTCCGCTGCGCGCTGCCTCCGCCACCAGGAGCTCGGCAAGGTCGTCGAGAATCACTTGCTCTGCCCGCAGCTCGGTCGACCGAAACACCCGCGAAACGAGGGACGTGACCACAATCGCGAGGATGAAGATGCCGGCGATCCGCAATCCGTGCCAATCCCCGAAGATCGTCACGGCGGTCGTATAGACGAAAACGAGTGAGACCAATCCGAACCAGAGCGTCGCCCGGCGTTGCTGCCGCCTTTGCGCATCGAGGGTGACAGCGACCGTGGCTGAAGTAATCACGGCCAGCACGCCGGTCGCGTAGGCGCCCGCCTGGGCATCCACATCGGCCCGGAAGAAGATCGTCACGATCGCGCAGACCGTCGTGAAGATCAGGACCATCGGCCGCACCGCGCGCGACCAATCCGGTGCCATGCCGTAGCGTGGGAGGTAGCGCGGAACGATGTTGAGCAGACCCGCCATCGCGGAGGCGCCGGCGAACCAGAGGATCAGGATCGTGCTGACGTCGTAGATGGTGCCGAAGAGGTCACCGAATTGCTCGTGCGCCAGGTAGGCCAGCGCGCGCCCGTTGGCCTCGCCGCCCTCCTCGAACTCGTCATGGGGAATCTCCAGCGTCGTCACGAAGGAGCTGGTCAGGAGCAGCACGCTCATGATCACGGCGGCGGCCGTCAGAAGTCTGCGAGTGTTCCGGATCCTGCCCGCCAGGTTATCCGGCGTGTCGGTGGGATCGCCCTTGACCAGCGGCATCACGACCACCCCGGTCTCGAAACCCGAGAGCCCGAGGGCGAGTTTCGGGAAGAGGAGCATGGCCGCGCCGATCATGAGGAGCGGGTTTCCATGCTCGGCGACCAGCGCATCCCGCCAGGCCGGAACAACGTCTGGATGCTGGACGATGTCGACGATCCCGCGTGCGATCACGATGATGTTAAGCAGGATGTACCCGCTGACAAGGACAACGGCGATCCCGATCGCCTCGCCAAAGCCCTTGAGAAAGACCCCGCCCAGCAGCCCGATCAGGACCAGCGTGATCGGGATCTCGTATCCATGCAGGAAGCTGGTGTAGGGATTCTCCACGACGTGCGCGGTCGCGTCGGCGGCCGAGAGCGTGATCGTGATGATGAACCCTGTCGCCACGAACCCGATCAGGCAGAGCACGAGGAGCTTGCCCTGCCACCACGAGAGCAGGTTCTCGAGCATCGAGATCGACCCGTCGCCGTGTGGGCTCTTGCCAGCCACACGCTTGTACATCGGCAGCGCGCCAAAAAGCGTCACCAGGACGAGGATAAGCGTTGCGATCGGTGACAGCGCACCGGCGGCGAGCGCGGCAATACCCGGTTGATACCCGAGGGTGGAGAAATAGTCGACGCCGGTCAGGCACATGACCCGCCACCAGGCCTGCGGTCTGTGCTGCCCTTCCTGGTCATGCGGTCCCGCCATCTCCTCCGGGTGCCCGCGAAGCATCCAGCGACGAACGGATACGGAAGCACGTTCACGTGAGAGGGACGTTGCCGGCACGGCTGGCCGAGCCATGCCGGGCTGACGAACCGATTTCCGAACGGCGTATTTCAACGGTTCCATCTCCCGTGACGGGGTGTGCGTGTTGAATATGGGATGTAGTGGAGATCATGGTGAAGAGCGTTCCACTGTTTCCGGGCCAGTACTGACCGGGCATAACGACGGGCCACGTAGTGCGCCGAGGGCAATGAAGGATGAGTCCCCGGGAATCCACGACCATGCCCGCGCTCCCATAGCGGACGAATCGTGCCACGACACGGGGGTACCGGACAACGCAACGTCCGCCTTCTCGTCGCTTGCCGATGGAGCCGAATGTCGACGGATCTCATCTCCGGTGAATAATGGGGGAAACACCCGGCATAAAGCGGGCTGAGGGGCGTCGGCCGTCGGTGATTGCGTCCCATGTTCGAGAGCGGAAAGCCGGGCTGGCGAGCGGCTGTGGTCAGCCGGCGGGCATCACGTGTGCGGGGACGATCGCGCACCGTTCCGGCTGAGGCCGAACGCGAGATATGCGCGATGGTGTGACGCTGCGGGCCGTCCGCTTCCGGGGGGTCCTGGCAATGTCCGCTTTCGCCTGCCCTAGCTGGCCTCGCCCGGAATCCAGTCCGGCCAGTTCACGGTCGAACCGTCTGCTCCAGTGGCGTAAAGGCGAGCGATCTGGTCTCGCTCGCTGATGCCGTGTGCACGCACGAAGAGTCCAGCATCGTGGGCCTGGGTGACGAGATCGCTGGTGAGGCTTTCGACGTGGGGGCAGACCTGGGCGAACCGGCGTGTAACGCAACGCGTGATGATATCGGCATCGAAGACCCGTGTCAGGAAGCCCAAGGTCAGGGACGGGTTCAGAGCGCGCGCATCAAGCAGCGCGGGCCAGAAGAACGACGTCACATGCACACGATCACCGATTCCGGCGCTGGCGATCGTCTCGACAAGTGCCCGCGTCGCTCGCGGATCCTTGATCTCGAGCACGAGCGGAATCCGGGGCAGGAACTCCGTCAGCATCTCGGACAACGTCAGGATTCGCTCCTGGGCGAACTGCGGGTCGTACCAACTTCCGATGTCCAGGACTCGCAGTTCATCCAGACTGAAGTCCCCCAAGGGACCACTGGCATCCGATGTCCTCGTCACCGTCATGTCATGGAACAGGACGAGCTCGCCATCTCTGGTGAGCTGAACGTCGGTCTCGATCATGTCCGCGCCCATCGCGATCGCCAGCTCGAAGGCGGCTCGCGTGTTTTCCGGGGCGTATGCGGACGCTCCCCGGTGGGCAATGTTGAGCATGGTGCACCTCTGGGTAATGAACGGCGGGCGGCTCGCGGCAGTTCGCCACAAGCCGCCCGCCGGAAAAGAGGTAGGGTGAGCGATCTACTCGTACGTGTCCATGTACGCGTCGATCTCCGCCTGCAGGGTGTCAAGCACGGCCTGGGGGTCGGCGTTCGGATCGGTCTGGACGGTTTCGACCCCGTTCAGAAAGCCGTCCCAGATCAATGAATCGGCGGGACTGATCGAGCTGTCCGCCACGTACTGGAGTTGATCGTAGATCGTCGTCACCAACGGGTCGGTTCCGGCCAGATCGACAATGCGCTGATCCTCCAGGGCCGATTGTCGAATCGGCACGTACCCGGAATCCAGAGAGATTCCGACTGACCGCTCGGTGTCGGTCATCCACTGAACGAACGTCTTGGCGGCGGTTTCCCTGGCGTCATCACCCGTGCGGACTGCGATCAGGGCATTGCCGCCGACGCCGACCGCACGCCGCTGGTTTTCCGGCAGGAAGGCGACCCCAAGCTCGAAAGTGTCACCGATGTCCTCCTGGAACGACAGCCGGGAGGCTGTGGAGCAGAAAAGCATGCCGTAGGTGCCGGCCGAGAAATCATCGCGCGCGGTCTGCTGCGCCAGCGGTGGGGAGATCTTGTGGGTGTGCACGGCATCCTTGAACCAGGTCAGCATCGCGACCGCCTCCGGGCTGTTGACGGACACGTTCCCCTCTGGGTCGACCAGCGTTCCACCCGCCTGAAGCACCATCGGGCGCTGGTACCACGGGATGTCATCACAGGTCCCGAAGCCCCACTGATCGATCTGGCCGTCGCCGTTGGTGTCCTTCGTCATCGCCTTTCCCGCGGCGACAACGTCCCCCCACGTCTGCGGTGGGCTGGCCGGATCGAGACCGGCATTCTTCATCATCGTGGCGTTGAACCAGAGTCCTGGCGTGCTGCTTTGGAACGGGATCGCCCACCGGCCATCCCGATAGGTGTAGCGGCTCCACAACCCCTCGTGAATGTCGGCGATGCTCGCTTCGTCGAGATATTCATCGACCGGGATCACGACCCCGGCATCGACCATCTGGGGAATGCCGTAGCGCTGGCCGACCTGGGCGACATCCGGCAACTCGTTGCCGACAATGGCGGTCTGCATTCGGGCCGCCATGTCGTCGTAGGAGCCAACGTACTGGGCTTCGATCGTGACCCCGGGGTGCTCGGCCTCATACTGCTCGACCAGCGGCGCGAATTTGTCCTCGTTCGTGGTCCAGAATGTCAGGGTGACGGGTTCCTGGGCACTGGTGCCCGTCGTCACGGCCAAGGGCACGGCCGTGATCAGGAGCGCGATTACCGCCAGCCACGAGTATCCCGTCGATATCCTCCGCAAGACTGACATTGATTTGCTTCCTCCCGATGAGACGAGACTGGTCGACATTTCGGGTTCCCGCGGTAGGCAAGGAACCGACACGATCACCCCTTGATTCCCGCGAAGGCAAATCCTTTCACCAGAAACCGCTGCGCGAGCAGGAAGGCGATCAGTGTCGGCAGCACGACAAAGGTCGACGCCGCCATCAGGGCCCCCCACTGGTTGCCAAGCTCCGAATCGACGAAATAATGGAGCCCCACCTGGACGGTTCGCATCTCGGTACGGTTGGTGACGAGCAGGGGCCAAAGGTAGGCGTTCCACTGTCCAAGGAACGTCAGCAGGGCGAGACTGGCGAGGGCCGCCACGTTCAGGGGGACGACGATTCCGACGAGGTAGCGAAGGTGTCCGCAGCCATCGAGCCGGGCCGCCTCGAACAAATCCTTCGGCATCCGAGCAAACGTCTGCCGCATCAGGAAGATGCCGAAGACGCTTGCGAGCGAGGGCACGACCAGCGCGTAGTAGGAGTCGATCCAGCCGAGTTCGCGCATGATCAGGAACGAGGGAACGATCGTCACCTCGCCGGGAATCGCCATCGTCGCGACCAGGATCGCGAAGATGATCCCGCGCCCCGAGAAGCGGACGTGTGAGAAGGCGTACCCCGCCAGCGTTGACGTGATCACGGTTCCAAGGGTGGCGGTCGTGCTGACGAAGAGGCTGTTCAGGAAGAACCGGTCGAACGGGGCACCTGTCCACGCATCGGCGTAGTTGCCCCATGCGAACTCGCCTGGCCACCAGGTCGGTGGAAAGGTGTTGATTTCCTCCGGCGACTTCAGGGAGCTGATCGCCATCCAGGCGAGTGGCATGACCATCACTGACGATGCCACGATCAGGGCGAGATACGTCGCCAGCAGACCGAGCAGGCGCTTGAGCCTGGCATGGCGTGCGGAGGAAGGGACGGTCACGCCGGAGAGGTCGGGAAGCGGCGGCACCACCTGCCGGGCCGTACTCATATCACCACGTCCTCGCGCTGGATCAACCGGTTCTGAATCAGGGTGAGCATGATCACGATGAGGAACAGCGCCCAGGCGATCGTCGAGGCATAGCCCATCTCGAAACTCCGGAAGGCCCGGAAGTAGAGGTAGTAGACGAGCGCTTCGGTGGATTGGGCGGGACCGCCCTGCGTCATCACGTCGATCTGGGTGAAGACCTGGGTTGCATCGATCGTCGAGACGACGACGATAAAGAACAACGTTGGCCGCAGCATCGGGATCGTGACGTCCCGCTGGAGCGCCCAGCCACCGGCGCCATCGACCCGCGCCGCTCCGTACAGGTCATCGGGAATCTGTTGCAGCCCGGCCAGGAACAGCACCATCACGTAGCCGACGTTCTTCCAGATGCTCATGACGCTGATCGAGAACAGGGCCACGGACGGGTTGGTGAGCCACCCGACGCGATCACCACCGACAGTCTCGACGAAGCTGTTCAGGAGCCCGATCTCCGGATGGTAGATCCAGGTCCAGACAAACGAGATGGCGACGGTGGAAGTCACGACCGGCGCGAAGAAGAGTGTCCGGAAGATCGCCCGGCCACGGAGTTTCCGGTTCAGGAGCAGGGCCGCGCCAAACGCAAGCGCGATGCTGGCGGGAACGGTCATGGCAACGTACAGCAGCGTGTTCTGGACGGCGTTCCAGAAGCGGTCGTCGGTCACCAGGCGCTGGACGTTGTCGAACCCCAGGAAGCGGCGGTTGGGGCGCATCATGTCCCAGCGATAGAAGCTGAGCCAGAGGCTGAATCCAATCGGGATTACCGTGAAGATACCGACGACGGCCAGGGCCGGGAGCAGGAACCCCCAGCCGGAGAGTTGCTCTCGCGCCCACCGCCCGTGCCTCGCCCGCGCCGACGCATCGGCCCGCTCTGGGGGAGCGCCGATCTGGACGTGGTGGTCGTCTCCAGTCGTCCCGATCACACCGATCGCCTACCCGTCAAAATGGGCTGCCCTTCGCTCACTGACGCGGCCCGTTGTCATCTACTTTGGCAGCCTAACGGGTGGCAGAACGCAGAATGTCAAACCTGTCCTAAGAGCGCGGCTCGACATGCGGCGTTGTTGCTCTTGCTGTTGAAGGACATCACGTGGATGGTCGGTCGATGGCGTGACCGGCGAGATCAGGAGGACAACCATGGCGTCCGACGAGTGCCTTCTTCTCGGCCCTCGTGCGAACCTAAGGAGCCCTGAGTGGCGGACGGGTTGACGATCGTCGGGGCATCGGGTGACGACACCGGGACGTGGGGCCCCACCGATTCGATCGTTCCAACGGTGCTGTCACAGTCGGGCCTGCGTCCCAACACGCACCACCGGGATCCCTGAGCCATAGGCCACTGTGCCTGGTGAGACGGTATGGTTTCTTCCAGGACACGTGATCTGGAGCGGGTCGTAAGGAGTGGCCAGTTGATCCTGGGTCCTTGACGCAATGGGGTCACGGCGGCACGGTCATTCCCCGTTTTCGGGCATGCGGTGATAATGGACGGCGTGAGGGCACTGCCCGCCCCAAGCAAGTGCAGAGTAGGGCTCGAAGCAGCGACGGACAGTCAACAGCAGAGACATGGAGAACGCCGCGTGGCCGATATGGTGAAGATGGGTGTGGTTGGTGCGGGAACGATCGCGCAGCGGGGCATCCTGCCGCACCTGAGCCAGGAGGACGTCCGGGACCGCGTCATCCTGCAGGCGATCTGCGATCCCGTCCCGGGACGGGCGGAAGCGGCGGCGGCGAAGTTCGGGATTGCGTATCCCACCACGGACTACGAAGACCTGCTCGCCAATGGTGATGTCGACGCGGTGACGATCGCGTCGCCGATCGGGCTGCACTTCGAGCAGGGTCGGCAGGCGCTGGAGGCTGGCAAGCACATCCACTTCAACAAGACGATGACGACCACCAGTGCCGAGGCGACCGAGTTGATCGACCTCGCGCGGGCAAAGGATCTCCGGATCGTCGCCTCCCCGGGCGAGGTGCTGCGGCCGCAGGTGCAGGCCGTCAAGCGCGCGATCGCCGAAGGCCGGATCGGGATCCCGACCTGGGCGATCGCCGGCGCCGCCTTCGGGACCTACCACCTCGACGAGAAGGAACGCCAGGGTGAGGGCGCGCTTGCCAACATCGACCCATCCTGGTACTTCCGCAAGCCTGGCGGCGGCCCGCTCTACGACATGACCGTCTATGCGCTGCACGGCCTGACCACGGTGCTCGGCCCGGCACGGCAGGTGACGGCCGTCTCCGGTGTGCGGATACCCGAGCGCGAGTTCAATGGCAAGCGCGTCCCGACCGATGCCGACGACAACACCGGGATCCTGATCGACTTCGGCGGCGGGCTGTTCGCCCTGGCCTACGGTGCGGCCGCGGGCAGCATCACCTACTGGTTCAGCGGAACGTACTTCGGGACCGAGGGGTCGATCGCCGGCTTCGAGCTCAACGGCGAGCCGCTCGACTATCCCGAGCGGACGCTCTCGGACGAAGCCGGAGGCGGCGTGAACGGTGCCCAGGCGACCCTGCCGCACGTCGTCGGCCCCCACCGTGAGATCGACGAGGCGCATGTCTACGAGGACATCATGCAATTGGTCGACTGGGTGCGGGACGGGACGGCATCGCCAGTGACGGCAGAGCACGCACGGCACGTGATCGAGATCATCGAGTCCGCCTACCGCGCGAGCGAGACCGGCCAGACCCAAAGGCTGACCACGACGTTTGG
>CADCWI010000081.1:0-3561 GCA_902806355.1 uncultured Thermomicrobiales bacterium
TGAAGCTCTAGCCGGGTACCGTGGTCGTTCGGGATGGACGCATCGAATCGGTGCAACGCAAGCTGGTTTCCGATGGGTCACTGCCTGCCGAGGTCGTGGACGCAGCGATCATCTCACCTGGGATGATCGATCTCCAAGTCAATGGAGCGATCGGTCACGAGGTGCGCGACCGGCCAGCGGACGTCGACGCGATTTCGACGTGGTTGCCGAACACTGGCGTTTCCGCGTGGTTGCCCACGATCGTCACGGCGGACGAGGCGCTGTACTCTCGTGTGTTCCAAGCGTGGAGCGAGATCGATGTCGCGGTGGGCGCGATGCCGCTCGGTCTCCATCTCGAAGGCCCGTTTCTCTCGGCGGCTCGCAAGGGCGCTCATCAGCTCAGGTACATCGAAGCGGCGACCGACGCACTGTTCGACTCCTGGCTGGAGCAGGAGTCGATCGCGCTCGTTACCCTCGCTCCCGAACGAGAAGGTGGGCATCGTCGGATCCGCCACTTGGTCGAGCGAGGCGTCGTCGTCAGCCTGGGCCACACCGATGCCACCAGCGAACAATTTCGGGAGGGCGTCGATCTCGGTGCGACCAAGGCAACGCATCTCTTCAACGCGATGTCGCCCGTCCATCACCGGGATCCGGGAGCGATGGTCGCGGCAATGCTCGATGACCGCCTCTCCGCCGGAATCATCCCGGATGGCGTGCACGCACATCCGGACATGATCCGTCTCGCGATCCGGACGAAGGGCGTCGACCGGATGATCGTCGTCTCCGACATGATGACCGCTACCGGATTAGGGCCAGGCACCTACGCTCTATCGGGACAGTCCGTGCGTGTCGACAATATCTCCGCGCGGCTGGAAGACGGCACGCTCGCCGGTTCCATCCTGACGATGGATGAGGCAATCAGGAACCTCGTCGAATGGGGAGAAGTCACGCCCGCGCAGGCGTTGCACATGGCGACCACGGTTCCGGCACGCGTGCTCCGGGACACCACTCGTGGTGAGATCGTCCCCGGGAGGCGTGCGGACCTGACGCTTTGGAACGACGATCTCACCGTATCGGAGACGCTAATCGGCGGCAGACGATTTCCCACCCGTGAAGGGGCCTGATTCGACGTTTCTGCTAGACTCGGCACCAGACGAGCAGGGTCACGGGCGCCCGGGAGCAAGTGTTCATTGAACAACGATGCGCTGCTCGATGGGCTACTGACGTTGTAGTACTGGTGTATCTGGATTCCAGTCCATGGACACGCACGCCACTAAGAATCGGAGTTTCAATGCCGCTGACTCGTACGGACGTCGAGCACGTCGCCGCACTCGCTCGGCTCGGACTTGATGACGAAGAGCTGGAACGGATGCAAGACCAGCTCTCCTCGATCCTCGGGCATATCGCTGTTCTCGATCGGCTCGATACCGGCGCGATATCGCCCACCGCTCAAGTCAACGTATTGCAGAACGTGCTGCGGGAAGACGAGGTCCGTCCGTCGCTTGACCAGTCTCAAGTGCTCCGTAACGCACCACGCCAACGAGACGGGTTTTTCGAGGTGCGGTCCGTGATGGGTTCCGCTGACGAGGAGGCGGCCACGTGACCGAGTCATCGGATCTGATCCGGCTCACCGCCGCCGGAGCTCGAGTCGCCCTCGATTCCAGGGACATCTCCTCGGTGGAGCTGACACAGGCTCACCTGGTGCAGATCGAGGCGATCGAGGACGATATCCATGCCTTCATCACCGTAATGGAGGACGTCGCTCTGGATCAGGCAGCTAGGGCCGACGCGCGTATCGCCGAAGGGGATGTGGGCGCCCTCACGGGCGTCCCGGTTGCGCTCAAGGACATTCTCGTCACGACTGACGCGCCGACTACGGCCGCATCCCGGATCCTCGACGGTTATGTGTCGCCGTATGACGGGACGGTAGTCAAGCGCCTCCGCGACCAGGGCGCTGTGTTCATCGGCAAGACCAATACCGACGAGTTCGCGATGGGATCCTCCACCGAGAACTCATGCTTCGGTACGACGCACAATCCCTGGGATCTATCGCGTGTGCCGGGCGGTTCCAGCGGGGGATCTTCGGCGGCGGTCGCCGCTCACGAGGCTATCCTCTCTCTCGGCTCGGATACCGGAGGTTCGATCCGCCAGCCCGCCGGCTTCTGCGGGGTCGTTGGTCTCAAGCCGACGTATGGCCGAGTCTCCAGGTACGGTCTGATTGCGTTCGCCAGCAGTCTTGACCAGATCGGTCCGTTCGCCCGAACTGTCGAGGACGCGGCGATCATGCTCTCCGCGGTCGCGGGCCAAGATCCTCTCGATTCAACATCGGTTCCGGTCCCGGTCCCGGACTTCAGGGCCAACCTCCGGACCGATCTCCAGGGGCTTCGGGTGGGTGTCGCCCGCGAATACTCGGTGGAGGGCATGGAGGCAGGTGTCGATGCCGCCGTCAAGAGGGCCATCAGTAAGCTTCAATCACTCGGTGCCGAAGTCGTCGAGGTATCACTGCCGCATACCGAGTACGCACTGGCGACCTACTACATCACTGCCCCGGCGGAAGCCAGCGCCAACCTTTCCCGGTTCGACGGGGTGAAATACGGCTTGCGGATCGAAGAAGGCACGCTCCAGGACATGTACCGGGAAACCCGGGGGCAGGGATTCGGGCCCGAGGTCAAGCGCCGGATCATGCTTGGCACGTATGCGCTCAGTAGTGGCTACTACGACGCCTATTACGTCAAGGCACAAAAGGTCCGAACGCTGATCAAGCAGGACTTCGAGAACGCCTTCGCGGATGTCGACGTGATCGTAGGACCAACATCGCCGACGGTCGCCTTCCCAATCGGATCCCGCACCGACGACCCGTACCAGATGTATCTCGCGGACATCTTCACCATCCCGGCGAACATGGCGGGTATCCCCGGGATCGCCATCCCCTGCGGCTTCAGCGACGGGCTGCCGGTCAGCCTCCAGATCCTCGGCAAACCGTTCGATGAGCAGACGATCCTGAGCGTCGCCCATGCCTATGAGCGGTCCGCTGGCTGGTACACGCAAACGGCACCGATGAGCCACCGATAGTCACCGCGTATGTCGGTGATTCAACGGTGACCCCTCGCTGTCGTAACCCATGCGTTGGATGCCGTTTGACAGCCTCCGGCTCGTTTCGTATTGTTCGTGCGGGCCTCTAGCTCAACGGCAGAGCAACGGACTCTTAATCCGCAGGTTCAGGGTTCGAATCCCTGGGGGCCCACCAACGCAGGATTGAGCTGGACTATCTACGCGGGTGTCTCTGGCCGCCTGCCCGTTCCACGTTCGCGGAACGGGCCAGAAGCGCCGCGTGACGATGACAGCGAAGAGACGGATGCAGCACGACTCTTAAGATGTCACACGTGGCTCCACCAAGGTCGAAATGGCGGTGAACTGGAGCATCCCGTAATACAGAGCCGGCAGCGCGACCAAAGCGCCTTCTCCGATTTTGATTTCGACAGCGCGGAGCACGGCTGGCGCGCTCCTGCTCCGCCTCCTCACATCCCAGCCGGAGTACGAGGAAGCCTGTCTTCCCAAGATACCGGATCAAACGATCCCGAT
>CADCWI010000081.1:3571-3953 GCA_902806355.1 uncultured Thermomicrobiales bacterium
GAATCCCTGGGGGCCCACCTCTGGGAATCTCCGGCCATCCGGAGATTTTTTGTGTGCAAGACTTGTCAGGTGCTCCCTTCGATGCTCACGCGACGGCGTTTAGCCTGCCCGGAGCCTCGGCCCTGTGCCCCATCTGCGCACAGTTGCGAGCTTACGGGATCAGGTGAGTTCCCCGATCCGCGATCGCAACGCATCGATGAGCCGTGTAGCTGTCGAATGACGATCGTGGAGCCGATTGTCGATTGGATCACAAAACAACTGCTGCTGATTGGTTAGCAGGAGCAGCCATCCACATCCCATGGAATTCAGGCAGGAGGGACAAATAGTACCTTGCCGCGGGTCTTGCCGGCCGCACTCAGCTCGTGAACCTGGGCGAGATCGC
>CADCWI010000082.1 GCA_902806355.1 uncultured Thermomicrobiales bacterium
GTTACCATCCTGCTTCGGCACTGACAACCGAGGTCGATCCTCTGTAACCTTCCACGGTTGCGTGAGCAATCGCTTTGCCATCCGGCACACTCGCGGGTCACCAAGGGGATGACCTCTTCGTGATGCCGGCACCGCTGCTCTTCCGCTAATCCTCTCCTTCTCGGCACCCCGCCCGGATGGCCACATGGCAAAGGGACCGCGTCTGGCGTTACTCGGCTGTCTCCGATGCCGCCTCGGCAATGGCATCGGAGACACCCCTGAGGCGCCCTTCGATGTGATTGCGCCCGGAGCTCACCCATCCCCGGTGAGTATTCAGCCTCTCTCGCTCGTCGGTCAGCCACTCCCGGACCATCGCCGGCGCTGGTGAGCCGGTCACCTGGCGCCGTTCGAGGAAGCGTCGTGGCGCGAGAAAGCGGCCCAGGGATTCCATCTCGACCTTGATTTCCTGCCCGATGATCAACATCGCGGCCGAATCGATCATGTCTTGCGTGATCCCGCTGACCTCGAGGTTCGCCTCCTTGACCCTGGCCAGCACCAGAACGGCGATGTTGCGAGCCGCCGTGGGGGCGATCTGCTCCTCGGTCATCAGAAAGGTCGCCAAGTCGCCAGCGGTGGTATAGCCCCGGCCGGCCCGGTTGCCCAGATATGCCCGGTTGACGATCAGCCCGTTCAGAAGGAACTCACCTGTTTCGATCAGCGCCGACTCCAGGAGCGGCTCGAGTCGCTCCTGGCCGTCATAGATCCATTCATACGCCGACCCCAATGGTCCGAAGCCGACCTCTCTCAGCCGGCTCGTCAATGACTGGGCGTTGATGCCGACCTCTCCGAGCAGGGACTCCAGCGCGTCCAACCGCTCGCCAAGGACCAACGTCGGCTGTCCGGGCTCCGGCAGCATCGTCCACCCCTCATCGAGCACGAAGCTGGTAGGGTCGGTGCGCACCCAGAGCCCGATCTCCCGAACGAAGCGCCGCAGGATCGACGCGGCGGCGATAATGCCATCGAGCAGCTCGGCGACGTCCTCAACGGACGCGACTGCATCGAACGTATTGGGGATGACTCCGTCAAACCCAAGTCGATCGGCCAGGTCTTCACGATCTGCCGCAAGCACATCGCCCGCCAGAATACCCGCACCCAGTGGACTCCTGTTGAGCCGGGCGAACCCGTCCAGGAGTCGTTCACGGCTTGCCCGCAGTGGTCCGATCAGTCCGCCGAGATAGTGGGCGAGCGTGGTTGGCTGGGCCGGACGCCCCCCGAGAAACGCCGGCATCACGGTGACGGCGTGGACATCGGCCAGCGCGAGCGCCGCATGAGCCATATCGACCAGGGCGCCGGTGGCATTCAACGAGGTATCGCGCCAGAGCATCCTGATTCCCGTGGCCAGCCACTCCTCGCGGGAGAGCCCGAGCGTGGCCGCTCCGGAGAGCGATTTCGGCACCACCGCCTCGATCCGCTGGTCCATCATCGCCAACTCCGCCCGGACCCGGTCAGGTCGATCAGACGGCGGCTGCCTGAAGGCATCCAGGCCCCTCGCCACGGCCATGAACCCCGCATCGTCGATCACCTCCGACCGGCGGAGCTCCATCCCGTGGACCGCTGCAACCGTCCAAAGAGCATCCCACTGGCTGATTCGGCGCCAGGGATGAGCGGGCCCCGCTCCCGCGCTCGATGGCAACGTGATGTCGGTCGGACGCGACGATGGGAGATAGCTTCGGACGTTCGCTCGGGCCTGGTCATCGGTCATGGGAACACTCACTTGCCTCACTTGGCGGGATCATGGAAGAAGTCCGGTGCCTGAACGTCGCAACGCACTCTGTGCAATGGTAGGACCAAACAGTGCAACATGATTGTGCATGGCGAACATGCGTGGACCCTGTCCCGATTCTTTTCTCTTCTTCCGCGGCGTGACCCCGTGAAACCAAGTCGTCAGGCATTCTGCGTTGCTGGTACCATGATTGATATAGGCGACGAAACCTGATTGCTGTTACTCATGACCTTGAACGCACACGCTGAAGACGGCGCCCGATCGGGGGGCCCGAGCATGTCACGGATAAAGGGGAGAAGATCACCATGGATGCCCATTCACCTTTGGAGTCTCGCTTGGATCGCCGGAGTTTGATTGCGGGATCGGCCGGGGCCGTTCTTGGAGCGACGGTGCTGGCGAAATCTGCTTCCGTGGGAGCCGCCCAGGACGGATCTGACGTCACGGTCACGATGGTTACCGATACCGCGGGAATCGGCGACCAGAACTTCAACGACCTCGCCAAGATCGGCGGAGATCGGGCCGCTTCCGAGCTCGGGGTCACGTTCGAGATTCAGGAAAGCCAGACCCAGGCGGATTACGTTCCGAACCTGTCGCTCGGCGCCGAAGCCGGCCAGCTTACGGTGGCGGTTGGCGCCCTGCTGAGCGATGCGGTGGCCGAAGTCGCCCCGCAGTTCGGGGATCGTTCATTCGCCCTGCTGGATGGCGTCGTCGAACAACCGAACGTGTACTCGATCGTCTTCCGGGAGCAGGAAGGCGGTTTTCTCGCTGGCGTCCTTGCGGGTCTGGCCAGCCAGACCGGCATAGTGGGAGTAGTTGGTGGAATCCGGGTTCCACCCGTCGAGCGCTACGAAGTCGGATTCTCGGCTGGCGTGAGGTCAGTCAACCCTGATGCCCAGGTGCTGGTCTCGTATGCCGAAAGCTTCGAGGACCCCGCACTCGGCAAGGAACTGACGCTGGCACAGTACAACAACGGCGCCGACATCGCCTTCCCGATTGCTGGCCGGACCGGCGTGGGAAGCTTCGATGCCGCCAATGAGAAGGGTGCTGGCTTCTGGGTGGTCGCCGCCGATACCGATCAGTCTCACCTCGGACCAGGCCGGCAACTCTGCGCGGCGAAGAAGGGCATCGATATCGCCTTCTTCAACGCGGCGCAAGCCGTCGTCGAAGACTCTTTCCCGGGCGGCACGATCGCCGATCTCGGTCTCACCGAAGGCGGTGTGGATCTCTACGCCGTCGATCCATCGATCGACCAGTCATTCCTCGATACGGTCGAAGCGTACAAGCAAGCCATCATCTCCGGCTCGGTCGTGCCTCCGGCCAATGACGCGGAACTGGCCGCGTTCGTCCTGGTGGCGCCCGAGGAAGTCGGCGGGTCTGCTACCCCGGTGGCGTCCCCGGCCGCTTCTCCCGCGGCGACTCCGGCCACATAGAGCACGATCCGAAGATCGACCGCAACGCGATGATGGGCCGGTGATGTTTCGCCGTCCCATCATCCATGTGATTCTGGCCCATGTTCCACCATCCATCCCAAAACCAGGCCACCGCGATCGCTCCGAACGCCGTCGAAATGCGCGATGTCGTCAAGCGCTTTCCCGGAGTAGTCGCCAATGATGGCGTCAATCTCGAGGTGCGTGCCGGTGAGATCCATGCTCTGCTTGGGGAGAATGGCGCCGGCAAGTCCACGCTCATGAATCTCTTGTTCGGGCTCTATCACCCGGACGAAGGCGACATCCGGATCAATGGCCAGCCTGTCCGGTTCAGCGGTCCACGCGATGCCGTTGATGCTGGGCTCGGCATGGTCCACCAGCATTTCATGCTGATTCCCCGCTTCACCGTCGCCGAGAATGTGATCCTCGGCAAGGAGGGCAGCGGAACCATCCTCGACCGTGCCGCCGCCGAACGCCGGGTCGCGGAGATCGGCAAGACCTACGGGCTCGACGTCGATCCCACAAGCCACGTCGCCGACCTGCCGGTCGGCATGCAGCAGCGCGTGGAAATTCTCCGGTCTCTCTACCAGGGCAACCGGATCCTGATTCTCGACGAGCCGACGGCGCTGCTCACCCCGCAGGAAATCGACGACCTCTACCTGATCCTGAATCGCCTCAAGGCGGACGGTGGCACGATTATCTTCATTACCCACAAACTCCGGGAAGTGGCCGCCGTCAGCGATCGGGTCACGGTCATCCGGCGTGGCAAGACGATCGGCACCCGGGTGACCGCCGAGACAACCGCCGCCGAGCTGGCGGAGTTGATGGTCGGCCGTGAGGTTCTGCTTCGTGTAAACCGTCCCCCCGCGACGCCGGGTGAAAAGATCCTCTCCGGTGAGCACCTTGCCTGCACATCGGACCATGGTCAGCGGACGCTGGACATCGACTCAATCACCTTGCGACGAGGCGAAATCCTCGGCGTCTGTGGTATCGAGGGCAACGGCCAGACCGAGCTCGTGGAGGTCCTGTCCGGTCTCCGTCAACCTGACTCCGGGACGCTGACCATCCGGGGCGATGATGTGATCGGGCGTGATGCGACAGGATTCCGTCGATCCGGTGTGTCCTACATTCCGGAGGACCGGCACGGCCGGGGCTTGATCCTCGATTTCCCGCTGTGGGAGAACGTGCTGCTTGGCAACACGGAGCGCAAGGGTTTCGTTTCCCGCGGTTGGATCCTCGGCAACCGGATCCGGAAGCTCACTCGCGAACTGATGACCCGGTTCGATGTCCGGGCCCCCTCGCCAGGTGTTCCGGCACGGGCGCTGTCCGGAGGAAACCAGCAGAAGCTGATCATCGCCCGGGAATTGCAGCGTAACCCGGATATCGTACTCGCGATCCAGCCGACCCGGGGTCTCGACGTCGGCGCAATCGAGTTCGTGCACCGGAGCCTTGTGGAAACGAGGGACTCCGGAAAGGCTGTGCTGCTGCTGTCGTTCGACCTGGATGAAATCCTCGACCTCAGCGATCGGATTGCCGTCCTTTGCGAGGGCCGGATCGTCGGCGACTTTGATGGCACGAAGGTGAACCGCACGGAGCTTGGCCTCCTGATGGGTGGGCGCGGGGCCGCTGCTCCGCGACTATCGGCGCAGGCGGCGGATTGACCACATCCCTAACAATGACAGGATGTGGGGAAGAGCGCATGCAGTCACTGTGCCTCCATACGCTGGAAAGGCTCTGATGCAGGCCCGCTCCGGAAGCGCGATCGTCAATGCCGTTGGGTCGGTCGCGGCGGTGCTCGTGGCATTGGCGATTGGCGCGATCGTCATCCTCATCTCCGGGCACAACCCGTGGGCTGCCTACACCGCCCTTCTCGAAGGAGCATTCGGCAGCGAGCGAGGTCGCGCCGAAACGCTCGTCTACGCCGCGCCATTGATCCTTGGCGGATTGGCATTCGGGATTGCCGCCAGGGCCGGAATGTTCAACATCGGCATCGAAGGCCAACTGGTAATGGGCGGATTCGCCGCCGGACTGATCGGCGCGCTCGATCTCGGGGTGCCGAGTGCCGTTCACCTGCCAGTCGCGGTGCTCGGCGCGGCGATCGCGGGCGGGATTTGGGGGCTGATCCCCGGGGTACTCCGCGCGGCGACCGGTGCCCACGAAGTCATCACGACGATCATGCTCAATTATCTCGCGTTCCGCCTCATCACCTACTCCATCCAGAGGCAATCCGGGTGGCTGCCGGTCGATCCACAAGTCCAGGGCACGGAGCGGGTGCTGGATACCGCCCGGCTTCCGATCCTGCTCGATCGAACCAGGTTGCACGCCGGCGTGCTGATCGCGATCGCCGCCGCTGTCGCCCTCTGGTTCATCCTGTTCCAGACAACCTTCGGCTACCGGTTGCGCACCGTCGGCCTTTCGCGCGGGGCGGCGCAATACGGCGGTATGCACTGGGGCCGCACGATCGCGGTCGCGATGGGCGTCTCGGGAATCCTTGCCGGACTCGCCGGCGCCGGTGAGACCCTGGGCCTTCATGGCCGCCACAGCGCGGCCCCGCCGGGCCTGGGGTTCACCGCGATCGCGGTCGGACTGGTAGGAAGGAATCACCCGATCGGAATCATCTTTTCCGGTCTCCTGTTTGGCGTCCTCAGTGCTGGCGCTCCATCCATGCAGAGCCGGGCGGACGTCAGCCGGGAAATCGTGCTCGTGCTCCAGGGATTGGTGATCCTCGCGGTGGCGGCGTTCGAAGCCATGAATCGCCTGCCGATGATCAGGAAGCTCATGACCCCCTCCAGCCCAGCCGCCGGGGACCGCGCCAGCGACGTCGGCTTGTCTCCGGAAATCGAGAAACGGCCAGATGCTCCAGCCATCTAACGCGCACCCGGAGGTGCATCACCGTGGGTGATTTCTTCACGCTCGCCCTCCTCTCGGCGATCTTCCGGATGGCAACACCGCTGATCTTCGCGGCGATGGGTGGGTTGTTGTCCGAACGATCCGGCATCATGAACATCGCTCTCGAAGGGATGATGCTCACCGGGGCCTTCTTCGCCGTCGCGGGAACGCACTGGACCGGCAATCCGTGGCTCGGGCTACTGCTGGGCATCTTCGCGGCCGGGGTCGCGGGAGCAATCCATGCGTTCTGGTGCATTACGCTTCGTGGCAACCAGATCGTTGCCGGCACCGCGATCAACCTGATCGCCGCCGGGCTCACAGCCTTTTTGATCCAGCTGATTTGGGGACGCGCCGGAGGAACCGACGAGGTGGAGCAACTGCCCGATGTCTTCGGTATCAATGTCCTGATTCCGGTCGCCATCCTGCTCGTACCGGTCCTCCACGTTGGACTCTTTCGCACGAGGCAGGGACTCCACCTGATGGCCGCCGGAGAGCATCCCCAGGCTGCCGAGAGCGTTGGTATCGATGTCACGCGCAATCGCTACTTGGCCGTGATCGGGAGCGGGCTGCTGGCCGGCGTGGGCGGGGCATTCCTGTCGATCGGCGATCTCTCCTACTTCACCCTGGACATGACCGCCGGTCGCGGTTTCATCGCGCTTGCGGCCGTGATCTTTGGCGGATGGACTCCCTTCGGCGCCCTGGCGGCAACGCTTCTCTTCGGTGCCGCCGAAGCCGTCCAGATCCAGGCGCAAGCGACCCCAGACTTTCCCATATCCTCGGATCTTCTCGTGGCTCTGCCATACATCCTCACTCTCATCGCGGTCACCGGCCTTGTCCGCAATGTGAGCGGCCCGGAAGGTCTCGGGAAACACGCCACCGCACAATGACGGGCCAATCGCTAAATTTCCGCACAATCGCGTATATGCATGTACCATGAACGGCGGACAACAGTGGTTTCCACGCCTGCAGATCCTAGCTTCGGACATGCTTCTGAAAGCTCCATGCGGAACCTACCGCTTCGTGAGGGCATGGGTGCATGACACAGCCAATACGCGTGATCGTCATCGAACGAGAGGCGGTGTACCGCCGGGGTCTGGTCGCGGTGCTTTCCGCCGCGAATGACTTCGAGATCGTTGGTTCGGTCGATTCGGTCGACGATGCCTACCGGATGGTCGACGAGAAGTCTCCGGATGTCGCGCTCGTCGGCACGACACTGGCCGACGCCCCTGGCCTCACACTCGCAACCGAGATGCGGCGGCGGTTTCCCGCCGTCGCGACGATCGTGATCGCTGCCACCGAGAGTGACGATGAGTTGTTCTCCGCTATCCGGGCCGGCGCATCGGCATACTGCGGCCGCGATATCAGCGAAGAGACGCTGTTCGAGCTTGTGCGGCGCTCCGCGACAGGTGAATACGTCATCAATGAGCAGCTGCTGAGCAAACCGTATGTCGCTGCCAGGGTGCTCGATCAGTTTCGCAATACCACGGCGACTGATGTCGCTCTGTCCAACGCGTTCATGCCGCTTACGAATCGGGAGCTCGAGATTCTGCGGAAGGTCAGCAACGGCATGACCAATGCCGAGATCGGCGTTGCGCTCGAGATCTCCGCCCAAACGGTCAAGAACCACGTCACGTCAATTCTCCGCAAACTCGCTGTCAACGATCGTACCCAGGCCGTCGTGACAGCCCTGCGCCGGGGTTGGTTGACGATCGATGTCGAGGTCGACCCGGCCGTGCAAAGGAGCGGAGTCACCTCGACCCCAACCAGTCAGCTCGGAAGCGACCGTAAGGATTGACGGCCGTCGTGACGGTCTACCTGGATTCTCACCTTGAGTGTGATGCAAGGCATGGATCGATACCCGGGCCGCAACGCACGATCTCCATGGACCAGTTGGCCGGGGTACCGCCACCCGACCGACCGACTAGCCACCTGAGTGTTCGTCAGAATGCGGCCGCGCCGGCACCGACGAACAGCCCACCGGGTCTCGCCGAAACCGGTGGGAGCCGGCATAACCGCCATTGACCCGGCTGTGTGATCCGGTGAAAATGACGGCATCGCGACCATCGACACGCGTGACGCGAGTGCTTCGACTGGATATCGGACAGCGTCCATTTCAGTCGGCAGGTTCCGCGAGCGGCACCATCAACAGCAGGAGACAATTTCACCATGGTCATGAGCAAGATGGTCGGCGCCCGCGTCCGGCGCAAGGAAGATCCCCGGCTGATCACCGGAGCGTCGACATATGTGGACGATGTCCAACTCCCGGGGATGCTCCACGCAGCATTCGCTCGGAGCCCGTACGCCCATGGCGTCATCCGGGGAGTTGACACATCCGCGGCTGAAGCGGCTCCGGGTGTCGTCAAGGTCGTCACCGGCGCAACGCTGAAAACGATTCTGAAGAACGTAGACACCGAAACCAAGGGCGAAACCACCATCGACGAAGACGATGTCGATGAGATCCCGGTACCGCCGGTGCATCCGTTGGCAATCGGCAAGGTGCGCTATGTCGGGCACCCGTTCGCAGTGGTCGTCGCGCAAACACGTGCTCAGGCGGTCGACGCAGCGGAACTCATCGAGCTTGACGTCGAGATGCTTGACGCGGTGACCGATGTTTACGCCGCGATGGAGGAAGGTGCGCCGCTGATCTACGACGAGGTGAAGAACAACATCGGCGCTGTCACTGGCGGCCAGGCCGGAGGCAATGTCGATCAAGCGTTCGCGTCGGCTCCCGTGACCGCCAAGGCGAGAATCCGGAGCCAGCGACTCAACGCGGTGCCGATGGAAACGCGAGCGGTCGCGGCCGCGATCGATCCGGTCACGCAGGGCCTGACCGTCTGGACGTCGACGCAGGCGCCGCACTGGAACCGGAACGCGATCGCCGGAACAGTTGGCCTCAGCCAGAACCAGGTCCGCTGCATCGCGCCGGAAGTCGGCGGCGGGTTCGGGCAGAAGATCGGTGCCTATCCCGAGGACCATGTTGTGGCCGGCCTCGCCTACGCGCTCAAGCAACCCGTGAAGTGGATCGAGACCCGCTCGGAAAACATGCTCAGCAGCAGCCATGGCCGCAACCAGTGGGCCGACCTCGAGGTCGCCGCGGAAGCGAACGGCAAGATCACCGCGCTACGGGGCCGCGTAGTCGTCGATGCCGGCGCCTGGCCGAAGGGGCTCGACCTCGCCAACTCGACCTGGATCATGTCTCCCGGCTGTTATGACATCCCTGCGCTCGATTTCGTCGTCCAGACCGTCTACACCAACACCAGTGCCAACGGCGCGTACCGCGGAGCCGGGCGTCCGGAAGCGGCCTACTACATCGAACGTGTCGCTGACCTTGTCGCCGATGCCGCAAAGCTGGATCCGGTCGAGGTCCGCCGCGTCAATTTCATCCCTTCGGACAGGTTCCCGTTCGACACCCTCACCGGCCAGCAGTACGACTCCGGTGACTACGAGAAGCCGCTCGACAAGGCCCTGCAGATCGTCGGTTACGAGGATTTACGGCGGGAGCAGGCGGAGCTTCGCAAGCAGGGCAGATACATCGGGATTGGCATGGCAAGCTATGTCGAGATTTGTGGCTTCGGCCCCTGGGAAAGCTCCAACGTTCGTGTGGAGCCAAGTGGCGCCGTTACGATCTTCACCGGCATCTCCCCGCACGGCCAGGGGCAGGAGACGACGTTCGCCCAACTTGCGGCCGACAATCTCGGTGCATCGTTCGAAGATGTCGTCGTGCAGCACGGCGATACCGGCAACACCCCTCAGGGCAACGGCACGATGGGAAGCCGCGGTCTGGCCGTCGGTGGAGCGGCGCTGATGCTTTCGCTGGACAAGCTCCGCGACAAGGCGCGACAGATCGCCGCTCACCTCCTGGAAGCCGCCGTCGACGACGTCGAGCTCGAAGATGGCACGTATCGGGTCAAAGGCGTCCCTGGTGGGGGCATGACGCTCGCCGACATCGCCGACGCCGCCTATGGCGGCAGTCTTCCGGACGATCTCGACCCCGGGCTCGAAACCACCGATTTCTTCCGACCCGCTGGCACGACCTTCCCGTTCGGAACGCACATCGCGGTTGTCGAAGTGTTCCCCGAAACCGGAGACATCGAATTTCTCCGCTATGTCTCCGTCGACGATTGTGGAAAGATCATCAGCCCGATGCTCGTCACCGGACAGGTGCATGGTGGTCTCGCGCAGGGTATTGGACAGGCGCTTTTCGAGGAGATGCACTACGACGAGACGGGCGAGCTGATCACCGGCACTTTGAACGATTACACATTACCGCGTGCCCATCACTTTCCGGAGTTCGAATCGCACCACACCGAGACGCCGACATATCTCAACCCCCTCGGCGCCAAGGGCATCGGCGAGGCCGCGACGATCGGCTCAACGCCGGCGACGGCGAACGCGGTGATCGATGCCCTGGAGCCGTGGGGCGTCACCCACCTCGACATCCCGTTTACGCCGCAGCGGGTTTGGAGCGCGATCGTGGCAGCGGAATCCGCCTCCCAGGGAGAGGTCCGGGCGGCGGACTAGCATCCACGGTTGGCATCTGGGCGAAATTGACTCTCGGTACATTGCCTACTCGGTCCGAGTAGCGGCGTATGCGACGAGCGGTGATGTCGAATATCTCCCGGGCCGTCCCGATCGAGGACGGCCCTGTCACTTGCCCCCTCGTCCCCGCCGATCCCGCCGATCCCGCCTTGCATTCGCACGAAAGGCCTCGGCGCGACCCGGCTGTGACGGACGTCGTGGTCAAAGCTCTGGATGCCTCCGTGCACCCTGCCTGCTTCGCCCGCGTACAAGGCCATGCTGACCGCCCAATCCAACCAATCGGCGTCGTGAGAGATTAGCGTCGACCTGGTGATTGCTCTCGCAAGCCTCACCAGCCACCACGCGGCACCCGTTCGCAGTATCCACGTCGTCTCAGGATGCAATTCAGAGCCATGTCACCGCAGGCTGATAGGACCATCCCGGGAGTGCAACAAGCGTCACCTGATGCGTGTGAGATCGAGTTGGAGGAAACAGGAGCTTCAAGACGCGTCTTCAGACGTGACAACTGCCTCAAGCAAACAGCGG
This sequence comes from uncultured Thermomicrobiales bacterium, assembly GCA_902806355.1. The sequence continues at coordinate 11,143 of CADCWI010000082.1, forward strand.
AGACCATCATCGTGTGCGTTATTGACAAGATGCGACTTAGTCTTTATGCTCTCGCCCAAGCTTCACCACTGGCTTCAGCGCGTTCCTTGCAGAGTTGATGGCGTCGGTTGTGATGACACGCCGATCGGTGTTGGCATGGCCGACCAGGGTTGACCGAAGTGGAACTGCCCGGTCCATTTCGGCAGCGGCCCGCTCGCAAGTCGCAAAACGCCATCGGTCGGTGGGATGGTTCGACCGAAGGGGGTGCCACATGGACCAGCATGTTCATAGCCCAGTGACGGGCGCGGAGATTCTCAGTCCGACCGTTCGCGAGATCATCCAGCACCTGTGCCAAAGCGAATGCCACACCTATGGTGCCGTGCTTCAGTGGTGTGAGACCCGCGGCGATTGCACGTACGCCGTGCAGTGTCCCAATTGCACCACCCAGTTTCTGGTAGAGGAATCGGAACTGGAGGAACTGGAGCGGTGGACTGATGCTGAGGGGCACGCGTTGGTCTGCGGGGTTCGCTCGGAGTAAGTCGAGCGCTGCACACGGCACTGAAGGCGGTGGAAGGTGCCGCTACGCTGCAGTACCGAGACAGCGTTCCTGGCATGAACCGTCGGGAGCCGGCTTGGTCCCGGTCCGCACTAGTCGCTGCGCCACCTGCGTCCGCCCGATTGGATCCGAGGGCCGAGGTAGGTAAGTATGTACCGCGCACGTTGTTGATTGACGCAGGGTTCAACGACTTCCGGGGTACTCATTGGCGATGGTGATTATTGTGACAAGCCCAGAGTTGCCCCAGCGATCCAAACAGGCCCAAGCATGAAGTCAACCCCAGGCGAGGTGCAAGACTTCGAGTAAGTCGATGCCGGGCACATCGACGACGGCACGTCCGTCACGCACCTCGACATCGATCCTTCGGTCGGCGATCAGCAGCCGTCCACTGACCCGGGTTACCTTGGACGGCAACACCACATCGATCCGCTGCCGTCCAATCGGAATCGTCTCCCGGATCGCTCCGCGCATCGCCATCGGGTTGGTCAGGTTGACCAGCGATACCGCGATTCCCCCTTCGTTCTCGCGAACGGCAACGTCGATGAACCCCAGCCCGTGGATCCGGACATGTGGCCGGTCCCGCAGGGTCCACTGGACCGCGTTGGCGATCACCACGCCGTGATCGGCCTGGAGTGTCTCCCAATACAGCGAGCCCACGTCGAACCCGAAATAGACCGCCCGGCCACCAGACTCCAACTCTCGAGCGACGATCGCCGGCCCGGCTGGTCCCTCGCGTGGATAGACCTCCTCCATCGGGAGATCCGGAAAATCCGGGATGAACCGGAACGGAACCTCGGTCCTATCCCGGGCAAAGACCTCCATGAGATGAGTGCCGCCGATGATCCGCCGAGCGCCGGCCAACCCGGCATGCATCCGGTGCTCCCCGGTAAGTGCCATGTAGTTGTTCTTCACCGGGCCCCGGCTCGGTTGGACAAGGTCCACGCCCAGCACGTCGGCGAGACCGAAGTTTGACCGCAGCGTTCCATTTTCGTCGAACAGGGACGATTGGTAAGCCGCCACGAGGCTACCGCCGGTCTCCACCCACGTCCTGATCACCGCACATTGCGCATCGCTGAGGCGTTCGGCGTTGGCGAGCACCAGCACCTTGAACGGCGCGAGTTCCTCGGCGCTGAGTACTTGGTCCGCGACGAACTCGAACGGGATCCTTGCTTCTACCAGCGCCTGGTAGAAGCCGTCTTCATGGGAGAACTCCCGGCGCCGAGCCTCGGGATGGAAAGAGCGGTCGGACTGCGTCGGATCGAGGAGGGCCACCTCGGCCGTGATCGGCATCTGGGCAAGCACGGGCTCGATCAAGGCGTGCAGATTGAACGCCTCGACCACGGGTGCTACCCAGCGGTTGTCTGAGATGGTGGCGTTGAACTTGGTGAACCAGAGAAAAGCGCCCTGGGCGAAGCCGTCCACGATCCAGGCTTTGGTTTCTTCCGCCGGGGCCACAGAGTCCTTCCAGCGATACTCGTGATGTTCTGGTCCAACAGAGGTGATCAACCCTACCGGACGATCGCGAAAGAGGCCCCGGCTCCGCTTTCCGGTGCGACCGGCCGACCATGGGGCCTCGATTCCCGAGCGACCCTGCTTGTCGATGAAGAAGATCGGATAATGCCGGGTGATCAACTCGCGATCCATGTCCCGCACTGCAAGACCGCCGATGTTCGGGATGAACCGGGCGTGCGGCCGGATATCCTTGACCGCGTTGTCCCAGATCGCGACCAGTTCGCTGAGTTTGCGTCGTCGCCACGGAACAAAGGCCATCCAGGCAGGATCAGCAACGTCATCCGGGCGCGCGGGGAGGTCGTATCCAGTATCGTCGTGGAAGCCGCGACGGGCGTCGTCACTGTACGAAATACCGCCATGTCCCTCCCACCGGTTCGCGAAGATCGCGTCGATGTCATAGTCACGCACCAGTTCCCGCGCGACCTCGGTGATGAACTCCCGATGGTAGGAACTGAACGGGCACGTCAGCCAGACACCGGGGTAGGACCAGTGCTCCAGCGGCTCCCCGTTCCCGGCCCGCGCCAGCCACTCCGGATGAGCGGCAGCGGCATCGGCGTGGATCGCGTGTGGGTCTACCCGTGCCATCACATGCATGTGCAGCGCACGGGCATCCTCGACGACTCCACCGAACAGGTCATAGTCACCGAGATAGCTGCTGCGATAGTGGAACGGTATGCGGGTCGGGTAATACGCGATGTAGCCGCCGGCACTGATGCAGGCGGCGTTCGCCCGGCTGTCCTTCATCAGGCCCTTCCAGAACCGGGCGTCGAAATGAGCAGGGTCGTCCTCGGCGAAGGTCAACTGGAGCCACCGGTTCGCCCGTAGCGGCCAGTCCATGTCGCGTGATGGGGCTGCCTTTTGACGGGCGTGCTTCTCGTGGGTCATTGCGGCTCCGTTCATGTCGACGACGCTGTTCAACCCAGGCTACCGGGGTTCTCATATTCTGCCTTCGCCACGGAATGGTCCACAGGTTAGATGGTTATGCCATCCCACATACAGCCGTGGGAGGGTATTGCACGACGTTCCACCCGTGCTGCATGTTCCGGGCAGGCAGAGGTCCCCTCATCAGGCTCGGCGGGAGAGGAGGCGTGTCCGTCCGCGACAGCTGCCCGGGGAACGCTTGTACAAGGGTCGATCCCCGGCGACCACCGGGACTCGAGTGGGCTGGCGCTCAAGACGACGTGAACGACCAGATAGCAGCCGCCCGCGCCGGAACATGAAGAGTGAACCCGCGCTCGGTGGACTCATGAGCCGGACCGATGCCGCTCCCTCCACGCGTCATCCCGGACGTGTCGAGCATCAGAGTCCAGCCGTCACTGGCTGGAGGCGACAATGCGGACATGGCTGTCTGATCGAGATCGATTGCCGCTCCGAAGTTCGCGATCAGGATGCGATGATCTTGGCCGACCCAGCGATGCAGCGCCACCACCTGTGCCGTCAGGGCGACAGCCTCGGTCTGCCGACGATCATTGATCGACAGCACCGGATCGTTGCGTCGAAGACCGAGGAGCGTCCGGTAGAGCTCCAGCACGCCAGCATTCGTCTCACGCTCCGTGACATCGAGCTTGGACGCCAGGAAGGTCGTCTCCGCCTGTGGGTCGGGGATCGTGTCTCTCAGGCGCTCGTCGTGAAACATCCGGAACCCGGCGAACTCATCGCGCCGGCCATGTGTCACCAATCTGCCCAACTCTTGCGGATGGTCGGTGAAGTAGAGGAAGGGAGTCGACGCCGCGAACTCTTGCCCCATGAACAGGAGCGGCGTCTCCGGCGCGCAGAGAAGGAGCGCCGACGCCGTGAGATAGCGGTCGAGACTCACCTCGTGATGCAGCCGCTCACCAAAGGGACGATTGCCGACCTGATCGTGGTTCTGGATACAGAATACGAAGGCCGACGCAGGATCGTCCTCCGTAATCGGGTTACCCACCGGATGGTCCGCCGACGTAAAGTCTTGCTCCAGGCCCAAGTTGATCGCCTCGGCAATTCGAAGCGTCGTCCCCTCGTAGGCGCTGTAGTAATTCTCGCGGGCATTCGTCAGGAGCACACGGACCTCGTGATGGAAGTCGTCCGCCCAGATGCCGTCAAGCCCTTCCCCACCGGCATCGAGCGACCGTGCCCGGGTGATCTCGTGCCGCCCATCCTCCGCGAAGACGACGATCGACCGCCCGCTCGCCACCTCCCGAGCCCGCTGCGTCAACTCCTGGACGATATGTACGGGGCTGTCATCGATCAGCGCATGGGTGGCATCCAGTCGCAGGCCATCGATGTGGAATTCCGCTATCCACGAGCAGGCGTTGTCGATCGCGAACTGGCGTACCCAGCGGCTGTCCGCCCCGTCCCAGTTGAGTCCATCGCCCCATGGTGTGGAGTGCCGGTCACTGAAGTAGGATGTCGCAAACGCGCGGAGGTAATTGCCTTCCGGTCCAAGGTGGTTGTAGACCACATCCATGATCACGCCGAGCCCGCGCTGGTGTGCTTCATCGACGAGCCGTCGCAGGTCATCGGGACGCCCGTAGGCGTTCGACGGCGCAAAGAGGTCCACACCGTCATATCCCCAGTTCCGCAGACCGGGACACTGCGCCACCGGCATCAGCTCGATCGCCGAGACACCGAGATCCTTGAGCGCATCCAACTCGTCGATAAACTCGTTGAACGTGCCCGCGCGAGTCATGGTGCCTACGTGAGCTTCGTAGATCACGAGTCCCTCGGCCCGCAAGCCATCCCACTCACGGTCACGCCACTCGTATGCCGACGGATCGATGACCTCCGACGGACCATGCACGTCGACCGGCTGATATCGGGAATAGGGATCGGGAAACGGGCCGTTGCCATCAACGCGGAATCGATAGAGCGCTCCCGGTCCGAGCCCGGCGACATGTGCCGAATACCGCCCGTCGCCTGATGGATCGAGATCGACAACGCGTACGGAGTCATTCGCGACGAGCTCGACCTCGACACGTCGGGCGTCGGGTGCCCAGACGGCAAACGTCACGCCGTCCTCGTCGATGTTCGCTCCGAACGCCGGTTTCCAGTCATATGATGGCATCCGTTCGGTCGCCCCCTGTTCTGGCGTCGTCACCAACGTGACCCATTGCTTGTCGACATCTCCGCCAGAGGGTGGCAGCACCCCGCCGTGCCGCCCGACCACAAGGATCGGCCCTACGAGCCGGGGCGTCTGGCTGTGACATCGCGCTACGCATCTCGCGTGGGCTGGCTAACGGTCGTGGCCGTCAGAAACGCAACCGGGAAGTGGCGCAGCAGCGGTCCAACATCGAGATTCACTGTCTCGCCGTCCTGTGTGATCGTGACCTGGGCCTTCGTCGCCAGAGCGTCGATCAACGAACGATCAGCAATCTCTTGCGGGAGTTCAATCCTCGTCCCCTCCCAAACGTCCGTGCCGTCATCGATTCCCGGTGCGAGACCGAGTTCCGTCGTGAACCGTGGCACGATCACCACGCATCCGGAGTTCTGGATCGTACGCGCGAACGCCAGGACGTGATGCGCTTTCGGCCCGGTCACATCAAGCGCCACATAATCGCCGCTCGCGAAAACATCGGGGCACGTGCTCCGGAACGCCAGAAGTCGCTGCGAGAGGGCAAGCTTGACGGCACCGTCCTGCCGATGCTGCCAAAGCGTGGGAAGATCGGCATGGACATCCAGCAGGCTCCCCCTGTGCTGAAAATTCACCGGCCGCCGGTTGTCCGGATCGACGAGGCTGTCATCCCAGAGCTCCGTCCCCTGGTAGATATCGGGAACGCCGGGCGATGTGAGCTTCTGCACCTGTTGACCGAGGGCGTTGATCAGGCCGCCGTCATTGACCCGTTCGTGGAACGCCTGGAAGTCCTCAATGAAGAGCCGTGACCGGCGGCGGTCGAACAGACCGTCGATGAACTCCGTCAGCGCCGTTTCATACGCTTCATCCGGGTTCACCCAGTTCGTCAGCCGGTTCGCTTCGCGCACGACCTTGATCATGTACGCCTTCACCCGTTCTGCATACACGGTACCCGGCGCCGCGGCAAACTCGTCCAGCGGCCAGGTGCCAATCAGGGTCTGATAGATCACGTACTCGTCGACACGCTGCGGCGCGAGCACACCGTCGATTTTCCTTTTCAACTTGCGGTTCAGCTTGCTCCAGCGATTGATTGCCGCCCGCCATTCGGTCGGTAGCTCGCTTAGCACCGATATCCGGGCGCGGACATCCTCGCTGCGCTTGGTGTCATGCGTCGAGGAGTTGATCATCGATCGCGGCCAATTTCGCTTGCGGGCTCGGTTCTGCCGGTGGAACTCGTCAACGCTCGTGCCGAACCTGCTCGGGTCGCCTCCCACCTCATTGAGCGAGGTCAGGCGGTTGAACCGGTAGAATGCCGTATCCTCCAGCCCCTTTGCCATGACCGGTCCGGAGAGCTGCTGCAGTTTCATCGCGAAGAGACAGCCTGCTTCCCGGGGACTCGTCGAATCCGCCCCCATCTGGCCGAGAAGCACACCCTGAATGAAATCGAACACCGAGACATCGACGGCCGGGCTGCGCCGTTTGGCCTGCTGCACCGCCTGCTCGACGTAGCGTCGGTCCAGCATGTCCGGCCCGCCCTCTGCGCAGGTGGAGTAGGTCCTGTAGACGGAGAAACAGGCGAGGATCTCGCGCAACGCCGCGCGAAGGTTATGTTGGGTGAAGTCACGCGACAGCCGATCCTGTTCCGAAATCCGGTTCAGGGCGTTGGTGAGGACATTCACCTCACTGGCGAACGCCTCTCGCATCATCCGATGCTTCATCTCGTAGACAAGGTCGGGGAACCGGATCCGGTCACCGGTGAAACGGGCGTAGATCCGGTCGAACAGCACGCGCGACTCTGGATCGACAAAGAGCCCGGTCGCGGCCTGCGCGAACTCATAGCCCACGGTGCCCGCCACAGCCCAGTCGTCACGAAGCGCCTCCCCATGCTCGAGGATCTTCTCCGCCACGACATAGAGCGGCAATTGGCCACGCTCCTCCATGATCCGGTCAAGCATGGCGTCGACCTCGACGCGAACCGGGATCGAGATGTCTTCCCAGCCAACACCGGTTTCGTCATCAGTCCGTGCACTCGTCCAGGCTGCGCGCGTCACCTCGACCATGGCGGCCTGCTGCAGGCATCGAAAATACGCCGTCGGATCCCAGAGCCCGTCAGGATGGTCAATCCTTACGCCATCGATGGAACCCTCCCCGATCAGCTCCAGCAACAGGCGATGCGTCTCCTTGAAAACCACTTCCTCTTCCTGGCGAATGGCCGCCAGGGTGTTGATCGCGAAGAACCGGCGGTAATTGATCTCCTCCGCGGCAACCCGCCACGAGCTGAGTCGGTACGGTTGGTGATCGAGCATCTCATCCAGCGCATCGAACGACCGTGGGTCACCGGGATGTCCATTGAACTCGGTCACTGTGTTTTCAAGCGCCTGGCAGATCTCCGCCGACTGGTCAGCCAGTGTCTGTAACCGGTACTTGGCGAGCAGCTGTTCCCGGTACCGGGTTTCGCGGGCATCGGCGGCCGTGCCGGCATCATCGACGTTGTCGAGATTCTCCAGCGCGGTACGAATACTCTGGAGCTCGAGCAGTTCGATGCGCTCCGGATCGAGCAGCCCTTCGAGTCGAGTCTCGATCCTCCGCAGAATCAACGGGTAGGTCACCGGGGAAATCGGGAAAGGCGTGTCCCAGTAGTCGATCCGAAACGCCCCTTGGTCGAACACAAGTTTGAGTTCGCCTCGCTCCAGCACCTCACCATATTGCCCGCCGAGAAAGGGCAGGAGCACCTTGCCGCGCAGCTCACGCTTGATCGGATTCCAGTCGATGTCGAAGTAGTCCGCGTACCGCGACACCTCTCCATTCTCGAGGACATCCTGCCACCAAACGTTGCGGCCACCCTCGATTCCCATGTGGTTGGGGACGAAATCAACGATCAGTCCGAGCCCGTGAGCGTGCAGCGCCGCCACCATGGCATCGAATTCGTCCCTCGTCCCGATCTCGGGATTGAGCATCCCGTAGTCGACGACGTCATAGCCATGCATCGAGCCCGGCGTCGCTCGGAAGATCGGCGACACATAGGCGTGCGATATCCCGAGTCCCGCCAGGTATGGCACGACCCGCTCTACGTCCCGGAACGTGAACTGGTGGTTGAGTTGCAACCGGTAGGTCGCCCTTGGCGCGGGTCTCTCAAGGCGAGCCGCGAAGGTTTCAGATACGGCCTTCGATGGATCGAAGGTAGATTGACTGGACACAGAGGCTCCCAGAGGCATGCGGCGCTATGCGAATCGGCAAGTGGCGGTTCGATATGTGGTCGGGTGTGGCGATCGGTGGACAGACGCCCTGACACGGTGCCGGCCGCCTACAAGCCTAACGGATCACGGACCGATCGACTTCTGGCTGGAATGCCCTACAAACAACCGTACAGGCAGGTTCCCCGACTCTAAGGCTTGTGGAACAGTGTCGCGTTGCGCTCCCGTTCGCGTTCGCACCAGTCCTCAATGGACTGGAGGCGCTCCTTCACCTCCACCAGCTGAAGCGCGACCTGTCGTGGCGCCGTGCCGCCGGGGATATCCCGCATTGCCGCACTCGACCGCGCATCCAGCGGTGGCCTTTCCTGGGCGAACACGGGGTGGATCGTCGCCCATTCGTCGTCCGAGAGATCGGCGAAGGTCTTGCCCTGGCGAATGCAGGTCGCCACCAGCTGCCCGACAATCCCATGAGCCTCGCGGAACGGAACACCATGTTTCGCGAGCAGATCCGCCGCATCGGTCGCGAGCGTGAAGTCCGCGACCGCCGTCTCCCCCAGCCGCGCTTCGTCGAATCGCATCGATCTCAGCATCGGCGGCACGACATCGAGGATGGCGAGGATCGTGTCGACGGAGTCGAACAGTCCCTCCTTGTCCTCCTGCATGTCCTTGTTGTACGCGAGCGGCAAGCCCTTGAGTGTCGTCAGCAGAGCGAGCAGGTTGCCGAACACGCGGCCGGATTTCCCGCGCGTGAGCTCGGCGATATCGGCGTTCTTTTTCTGCGGCATAATCGAGCTTCCGGTCGAGAAGGCGTCGTCGAGCTCCGCAAACCGGAACTCCCCTGACGACCAGAGGATGATCTCTTCGCTCAGCCGGGAGAGGTGCACGGCGATCACGGAGCATGTAAAGTGCGTATCCAGCACGAAGTCTCGATCCGACACGCCATCGAGGCTGTTGGCGGTGATCCCCGCAAAGCCAAGCTCGTCCGCTACGGCCCCCCGGTCGATCGGAAACGACGTTCCCGCCAACGCTCCGGAGCCGAGGGCCAGCACATTCGTCCGCCGGTGAGCCTGCTGGACACGGTCGAGGTCCCGCAGTGTCATCTCCGCATACGCCAGCATGTGATGCCCGAGCATCACCGGCTGTGCCCGTTGGAGATGGGTGTAGCCCGGCATGACCGCGTCGGGATAGCGTGCGGCTACATTGAGCAGTCCGCCGGCAAACGCGACCAGACCACTGGCGATCTCAACGAGCGCGCCGCGCGTCCAGAATCGGAGATCACTGGCGACCTGGTCGTTGCGACTGCGGCCCGTGTGCAGTTTTCCGGCCGTCGCGCCGATCAGCTCGCGTAACCGCCGCTCGACACCGGTGTGGACATCCTCGTCCGCGATTTCCAGGACGAAAACGTCCCGATCGACCTCGTCGAGGATCGTCCAGAGACCATTGATAATCGCCTCAGCATCGGCGGGGGTGATGATCCCTTGCCGGCCCAGCATCCGGGCGTGGGCAATCGATGCCCGGATGTCTTCCCTGATCATTCGCACATCGAAGCTGACCGATGCGTTGAACGCTTCCAGGCGAGCGTCGGGAGACATCGCGAACCGTCCGCCCCACGCCTTGCGGTTGTCCGGGACGCCGTCTGTGCCATCCGCGATTGCTGGCTTGCGTGGCTCATCGATCATGGGCAGGGTGCTCCCTGGCAAGCAGTAAAAACGTGCATGCCTGATGTCAATACTTGGCCGACGCAATGCCTGGAATCGTACGGCCAGGCTGCGAGACTTGCGGTATGCTTGGATCATCCACGACTCATGGAACCCCATCCATGATACGACGACGATGAACGCACACTACCATCTGGTCGTTCCCGCCTAGACCAATCGGACCAGAAGAAGGATCGGCACCGGTGAAGGACGGATTCAACGCCCGCACGCTATGGATTCGTGCTGTCAGCCATGGTCGCGCACTGATGATCGTGACGGTCATCCTGGTTGGCTTGCAGCCGGCTGCGGTCAGCGCCGCGACGATCCTTGGGGCGGACGCTGTCAACATTCGTGCCTGCCCGTCGCTCGATTGCGATGTCGTCGGGATCGCTCCTTTGGGTGCCGATGTCGATGTTACCGGCGACGAGCGGGAAGGCTGGGTGCCGGTTTCGTGGGGCAACGTCGAAGGATTCGCCTATGCCCTTTTCCTCGATGTGGACGGGAATGCACCGTGGCTGGTCCAGGGCGATTCGGCCTGCAATCGGGTCGCGCTGATCTTCAATATCGGTATTGGAGAGGCGCCATCCACATCGATCGTCGATACGCTCGTCGCAAACCGGGTGCCCGCCACGATGTTCCCGATGGGCTGGTGGGCGGAAGCGCATCCGGATTACCTCATGACACTCGACGAGGCAGGTTTCGTGATCGGCACCCATGGTGACGAGCAACTGTTCCTGACGACGCTCGATGACGAGGCGGTCACCACCGATGTCGCCAACTCCGTCTCCGCCATTGAATCGGTCATCGGACGCGAAATCGATCCCTGGGTCACCCCTTATGCCGCAGAGACGGACGAACGTGTCCGCCAGCTCGTGGCCGGGATGGGCCTGATGCCCGTCGGATGGGGTGTCGCCGCGGCGGATTACGGCGCTGATGCGACCGCCGACAGCGTCTATACTCGCGTCATGAGCGGTATCGGACCAGGTACGATCGTCGAAATGCATCTCGATGGACCGGCGACCGGGGTCTCGACCGCGCTCGCGCTTCCGCTTATCATCCGTGATATCCAGGCTCAGGGATACGACCTCGTTACCGTTCCTGATCTTGCGGAACCCTGCCCCCGCCAAGCGTAGTCCCCGCACAACAGATCGCCACTGAGCTGCTGGTCCTTGTCACGGACCGGTGACGCTCAGCGTTCGCGAGACGTTCCTGCCGAGTGGCTATACTATGGTTTAGCACAGGCGTTCGCATTTTCAGCATTGGGACAGAGTCGCACCATGATCAAGACCACCCCTTCCGCGACCGCATCCCCCGCTCCCCGTGTTCGCAATCTCCGCGACGAGATGACCGAACTCCAACGTCGGTTGCATGGCGCCGCCATCGCCTCCGTTGACATGTCCCGCTCAGGAGCGCTCGAGCTGGGCATCGGCGCCGGTCCACTCGATGATCCCTACCGCCTGCCGGATGTCTGGCCGCTGCGGCTGGAACGCCTTGAAGGGCCGATCACTGCTCGCCCACTCGTTCCCGCACGGGCCGGTGCGTCACGGTTTCGCCATT
>CADCWI010000083.1:0-302 GCA_902806355.1 uncultured Thermomicrobiales bacterium
CAACACTTCTGCTTGCAGGTCGACAATCCCGACGAGGTGCGGCAAGCACTCGAGGAACACGGATTCCCGACCAACGACACCGCTCCGATCAAGAACCGTCCGCGGTTCTTCACCCAGGATCCGTTCGGCAACCGTGTCGAGATCGCCGCGATCCTTGGTGATTACCTGGAGTAGCGGCCCGTTTGAAGCGGCCACGTTCCATGAGAGGAATGACGGAGATGAGCACTGTCGCTCAGAAAATCACATATACCGCCACGCCCGACCAGATCGAGGCGATGCACGAGACGTTTGACGAGGCGCTT
>CADCWI010000083.1:317-22675 GCA_902806355.1 uncultured Thermomicrobiales bacterium
GTATGGCAGCACATACCCGATCGTGATCGATGGCAGGGATCGATCCGGTGGTGACGTGTTCGACGTAATCGCTCCCGCGAATACATCGCTCGTTCTGGGCAGGATGCAAAGCGGGACTGTCGAAGACGTCGATGCTTCCGTCGCCGCCTCCAGGCGGGGTTACCCGGAGTGGAGTGCGCGTCCTTGGCAGGAACGTGTTGAGATCATCCATGCGGCGGCGGACAAGATCAGGGAGCGCAAGTTCGACCTCGCGGCGATCATGATCCTCGAATGCGGGAAGTCACGGACCGAGGCGATCGGAGAAGTTGAAGAGGGAGCAGACCTTCTCGACTACTACGCCAAGCAGGTGGAGCGGTCGCAATACTTCACGATCCAAATGGACTCCCTGGATCCTCGGGAGCACAACGTTTCCGTACAGCGGCCATATGGTGTCTGGGCCGTGCTTGCACCGTTCAACTTCCCGCACGCGCTGGCCGCCGGTCCCATCAGCGCGGCACTCGTTGCCGGCAACACGGTCGTTTTCAAGCCGGCGAGCGCAACGGCGATCTCCGGCTACGAGCTCTTTCGTGCGTTCATCGACGCGGGCGTGCCAGCGAGTGCGTTGCAATTCATCACCGGAGGCGGTGAAGAGGTCGGCGAGGTGCTCGTGCGGCATGCAGATATCGACGGTACGGTCTTCACCGGATCGAAGGAAGTCGGATTCGATCTCTACAAGACGTTCAGCACGAACTTTCCGAAGCCGATCATCGTCGAGATGGGCGGCAAGAACCCGGCGATCGTGACCCGGAATGCCGACCTCGAAAAGGCGGTCGAAGGGGTCGTACGTTCAGCGTTCGGATTTTCGGGCCAGAAGTGCTCGGCATGCTCGCGGGTCTACGTCGAGCGGCCAATATACGACGAGTTCATGGAGCGGCTCGTCGTGCGTACTGGGGAGCTTGTCGTCGGCGACCCCGTCGATCGGGCTGTGTTCGTCGGGCCGGTCATCGACGAACGAGCGGTCAAGCGATTCGAGGAGGCGGTTTCGTCCGCCGGTGACGGTACCGTGCGAGCAGGTGGTTCGGTGCTCAAGGACGATGACTTCGGGAGGGGCACGTTCGTCGCTCCTACCGTGGTCGATGGCCTGCCGCTCGATCACGACCTGTTCAAGCGAGAGCTGTTCCTGCCATTGCTCGTCGTCGGGGCGGTGGATTCGCTCGACGAGGCACTGGCGGAAGCCAATGATTCCGAGTATGGGCTGACCGCCGGGATCTTCACCGAGGACGAGGCCGAGATCGAGACGTTCTTCGACCGGATCGAGGCTGGCGTGGTGTATGCCAACCGAAAGGGCGGCGCGACCACCGGTGCCTGGCCAGAGTGCCAACCGTTCTGCGGCTGGAAGGGCAGCGGCTCCAGCGGCAAGGGTGCGCTCGGCCCGTACTATGTGCAGCAGTTCGTCCGTGAACAGAATCGCACGGTAGTTCGCGCCGACGAGATCTCGCCTCAGACCCCTCTGTAGGTTCGCGAAGGAGCCGGTGGGCGAGCGCTCCGCCGGCTCCTTGTGTCTGCCGCAGGAAGCCGTCCTCTGCCCGGGATTGCATGCACCGGTTGAGAACAACCGGCGCCAGGATTTACGGCGTCGGCGTGTATGGTGCAAATCCGGTTCGCGGGAGCCGATGCGCTGCCCGGGGCGCTGCCAATAGGCGATCGCACCTGCGACAGACGATCATGCGCGTGGCGTTTCACCTCACCTGTGTTGTGGCTGGCAGGCGAGTGAGGTACTCCGCGGTGCGGCGGAGACCTTCGGCGAAGATGTCGGGACGCTGCCCGATCCCTATTCGCAGGTACCCCTCGAGCCCGAACGAGGAACCCGGCGCAAGCATGACCCGGGCATCCCGCGCGAGGCGGTCCGCAAGCTCGCTCGATCCGATGTCGGCGGCGTATCGCATCATCGCCAGTAGCCCGGCCTGTGGTTCGTTCCATGTCGCCAGTTCCACATGGCTTGCGAACCAATCCCTTGCAAACGCCAAGTTTTCCTCGATGATCGCCGCGTTGCGGGGCAGGAATCGGTCGCGATGTTCGATCACCGACGCCGCGACCGCATCGCTGATCTTGGCGGGGCTGAGCGAAACGTAGTCACGAAGTCCCCATGCTCGGGAGGCGATATCGGCGTTCGCGACGAACCATCCTACCCGGAGACCGGGGAGACCGAAGGACTTGGACATCGTGCCGACGCTGATCGCTCGATCGCTGAGGTCATGCAGCGGTGGCGGGAGCGGTCGACCCCCCGGATGTTCCAGCCAGCGGTACGCCTCATCGGAAAGAATCCAGGCTCCGGAACGGTCCGCCAGATCGACGATCCGTTGCAGGTCCGTTGCATCGAGCATCGCGCCGGTCGGGTTGTGAGGGGAGTTGATGACGATCAGCCGGGTGTCCGGCCGGAGGAGACTTTCAAGGACATCGAGGTCGTAGTGGAAACCGTGCGGCGAACGGACATCCCACAGGCTGACTTTGGCCCCGATCGCACGCGGCACGCTGTTCAGTTGCTGATATGCGGGGGTAACCGCAACGACGTGATCGCCGGGGGAGACGAGGGTATGGAACAGGAGGAAATTCGCCTCGATCGCTCCGGTGGTGATGAGAACATCTCCGGGTTCGGCTCGAGCGTACGTCGATGCCAGCGCTGACCGGAGACGGGCAGTGCCCTGGGCCTCGGAGTATCCGAGCGGTGTGTGGCGAATGTATCGCTCGGTCTCGACGGCGGCATCAGGCGGGAGGAGATCAAGTACCTCCTGAAGCGACAGGGGGAGGATGCCACTTTCGGCAATGTCGAAGTCGACATCCAGTTCCCATCGCGTCATCCATCGTTCGAGATCGAATGGTTCGATTTTCATGAAACGTCCTCACTGCCGTCTGTGAAAAAGGATAGAGGGCGGCTCGCTCGTCCCGTCAGCGCACGCTGAGTCGTCGTTGCGGGCCCCGCTGCCCAGTGCGTCGCCCGGTGCGCTGCCAGGTGCGCTGCTCGGTGCGCTGCCGGTTCCTGACGCCCGCCCGCCGGTTGATGGAGAATCGGGGCTCCACCAGGGAACCGCTCGCCAGGAGCGCGATGAATGCCAACCCGGCCGCAATCCAGAGCATCTGGTCGAGTGACGTGCGCCCGATGACGTAAGCCGCCGCGAGAGGAGCGAACGCGAGAATACCATGGACGGCGTTGGTAGTGAGAACAGTCTGGTGCAGAGGCACTGTGGCACTCAAGTCCATCAGGTAGCGCTGATTCGCCGCGGCGTGGGCGCTCATCGAGAGCCCGATGAGCACGTACAGGGCAAGGAAGAGGCGAATGGCCGCGTCCGGATTCGCGAAACGCTCCGTGTACAGCGTGCTCGTGGCGATTGCAGGGATCCCGATCGAAACGGTCAGAGCGAAGACCCGGAGGAGCGCCGCAATCTGGAAGGCTGTGCGCGGACTCTGGCGCACAACCCACTGGGGCCAGATCACCCAGCCGCAAAGATGACCGATCGCAAGCGCAACGAGGGCGAGACCAATCTCTCCAAGGTCCAGGCCAACACGACGAATACCAAAGACGATGATAAATGGATCAGCGGCAGCGGAGAGCCCCAGCAAGATTCGGAACAGCACGAACCGGCGGTACGGGCGCGATCTCAAGGGTCGGAGGATTTCGCCCGGCTCCCCACTGGTCGAATCACCGGTCCGTCCTTGGCGCTTGCCGGCCGGAATAGCGAACAGAAACCATGTCGACGCCGCGGTGCTGATTGCGGCAAGGATGAACAGCACGCCGAGCGCTGCACGAACGTCAGCTACCGAGCCATTCACAGACCAGACGACCGCACCGCTGATCACGGTGATGATCGAGCCGATCACCGCTCGCTGACGAAAGATGACCGAGCGCTTTGCCGTCCGCAGAGCATCCGAGAGGAAGGCGACAGAGACGTGACCGATGATCGCTGATGAAACCTGATAGAGGAAAAACCCGACCAGGAGCGTTCGGATGACGTCACCGGGATCCCAGTGTGGGGAGCGAAACGCGGTCACGGCAAGGAGCGAAACGGAAAGCAGGCGGACCACGCACGCGCCGATCAGGATTGGATACGGACGAGCAACCAGTCTTTTGAAGGTCGAAAGGACAACCGCCGACAGTGTCCAGCTTGCGAGTGTGATCACGGTGAAGCCAGCGACCTGATAATACGAGCCGTTGAGCAGGAACGCGACTGCGGCGAGAAGAACAACCGGGTGCAGGATGGTGTCGGCGACGGCTTGAAGCAACCCGCTCAGCACGCCGTTTATCGGGGTGAACGCGTTGGTCCTCCGCCTGCGGGTGTGACCGGGAGTGAGAGGAACGAACACGAAACCTCCGGGGTGCGATGGCGACCGTGGTGCGGGGAGTTGTGACGACCAGGTACGTCAGCATGTTGACCAACAATTGACCGCTTCTTGCGAAAAGACGCCACCCGACGGCTACCTTGTCAAGAGTGATCGGTGCCACCATCAGTGACATATGCTCTCGCCAGAGGGAAGCCCTTAACCAACGTGTAAACGCCAGGAATGCGTGCCATGTGAGCCTGTCGTTCGACAGTATAGGCCGCAAGGCGGACCTGTCGGCATAGGGTCGATGATGGTATTGGAGGGCATCGGTCACGCACTGCCGAGCCTGTCGCGGGAGGTGGCGATCAAACGCCGATCGGTATCGGCGAGTAACTGGAGTTCTTCTCGATCGAGATTCACCATGTGGAGACCGGTCGCGGCGGGTCGAAGGCCGGTCGTTATACACGCCACAGCAGGGGCGGTATGGTCGTCGGCAGAAGTCTCGTCGGGGCCTGCCCAGCCGCCGATCTGGAGGTTTGCGGCTTTGGGGCCCAGGCTTTGGACGATCGATCGCCAGACAGCGGTCTCGGGATCGAGCATAACCCGCGGCAGCGCTCCGCCATCGAGGAGAACCGTGTTCAGATCGGGGTCGAACACCACCACGGTGGCGGTCGTCGACGCCGACCGCTCGCGGCAGAATTCCGCCCGGATCTTGGCATAGGTGGCCGGAAGCGTCTCCGGCAGAACCTTGGTGGATCCAACGATCGGCATAAAGTTCGCGTCACCGTTCCAGCGCGGGACGATGTGCTGATGCAAATGGTCGGCAATGCCGGCTCCGGCGGCGGAGCCGATGTTCATGCCAACATTGAACCCATCGCACCCGAGAATCCGGCGGAGCGCGGTCGTCAGCGCGGCTCCGAGGTCAGCCAACTCGGCGAGCGTCACGGGATCAAGGGCGGCGAGGTCCTGGACGTGAGCACGGGGTACCACCATGACATGTCCGGTGTTGTAGGGGTAGAGATTCATGATGATAAAGGTCAACTCAGTCCGATAGACGATCAACGAGTTGACATCCAGGTCACTCGACAGGCGGTTGCAGAAGACGCAGCCAGGCTCTTTGGTGCCGCCTCCAACGTAAACCATCCGCCAGGGAGTCCAAAGACGCTGGCGAAATGGGCCCGAATTGTCGGTCGGGTCAGGCGGTGTTCGGTCAATCATCAACCAGTCTCCGTTACAATCGCCATGTTCCAGTAGTGTTCGAGGCTGGGTACCTGGGCGCCGTTTATGTGAGAGCTGTAAGGCGAGGACGCAGTCGCGTGATGGCGCAGGCGTCGGGACAGGCGCCTGCTCGAGTTGGCGGATCACCGATGGGCGGCAGAGCACTCTTGCTACACCAAGAATTGAGCGAGGTCTCAAGACACGCTCCACTTGGTCCGCGGGCGGATCCTCGCGTAGTATCGTACGTGGATCGACACACCTCCCTATCGGCATCCGCAGGACGTGCCCCTTGGCGTCTAAGCACAGACCGGCAGTGACATCCACACCGCCCACGACCTCCGTGGCCGCGCGGCCCGCTCCACGGGTCGCGTCCTCGGCACGCCGCAGCGTGCGCGCGCATCATCTGGCACTGGCCGTTCAAATCGTCTCGCTGGCCGGGGATGTAGCATCCGCCGTGGGTGCGTTCTGGATTGCCTACATGATGCGTTATCACCTCGAAGTCGGAGGTGAAATCGCCGCCGCCGATTGGCAGCCCTTCAGTACGTTCCTGCGCCCGGTCGGCGTCTGCATGGCGCTCGTGCTGGTCATCTTCACGATGCGGGGCATGTACCGGCTGCGACGCAAAGCCGGGGTGCTCGATATCGTACCGATGATCTTTAGCGGGTTCACGACTGTCATGGCTGGGGTGGTGCTGCTGGCATTCTTCCTCAGGTTCGCACCTTCCCGCTTGCTGTTCTTCTACGCCTGGGTCGCCGGCATCGCGCTCATGATCGGGCATCGTGTGCTTTCATACGGTGTCCAGCGGTGGATGTGGCAACAGGGAGTAGGTGTTGACAGGGTACTGGTGATCGGCGAAGGCGAGAGTGGGCGCCGAATCATGCAAGCGCTGACAGGAACCGCTGGCCTTGGCTATCAACTCGTCGGGTACGCGGGACCGCCTGGTCCAGCGGACCGGATCAATGTCGCGACGGAGCAAGGCATCGTCTCGTTCCCGCGGCTTGGCTCGCCCGATGAGATTCCGGGATTGGTCGAAGCGTTCGATGTCGACGAGGTGATCGTCCTTCCCTCCGGCACTGGTTCGCTGTCGGTGCTCGATGCCGTGCAGCAATGCCGACAATCCGTAGTTCAATTCCGGATCGTGCCCGATGTGCTGCAGTTCTCCCTCGACCGCGTCGATCTCGCGGAGATCGGTGGAGTGCCGACGATCGGCGTCAAGGATGCGTCGATCAAAGGCTGGAACGCAATCATGAAGCGCTCGATCGACATCGTCGTGTCGGTGCTCGTCCTGATGGCGGCGGCGCTGCCCATGGCCCTTATCGCACTGATCGTCAAGTGGGACAGTCCGGGACCGATCCTGTTTCGGCAGACGCGCATCGGCCAGAATGAGGAGCCATTCACCATGCTCAAGTTCCGGTGCATGGTCGAAAATGCCGATGAGCTGTGGGCGGAACTCGTGAAGACGACGGTTGGAGCGGACGGAAAGCTTTTCAAGCTCATGGACGATCCGCGGATGACGCCAAGTGGCCGCCGCCTGCGCAGGTTCAGCCTGGATGAGCTGCCGCAATTCATCCAGGTGCTGAAGGGAGACATGAGCCTGATTGGGCCACGTCCTCCCCTGCCCCTGGAGGTCGCATGCTACGAACAGTGGCATACGCAGCGGCTGCTGGTGAAACCCGGGATGACCGGCTTGTGGCAGGTCAACGGCCGCAGCTCCCTGACGTTCGATGAGATGGTTCGGCTGGACCTGTATTACGCCGAGAACTGGTCGCCCTGGCTCGATGCCAAGATCATGCTGCGCACGATCCCGGCTGTGATCATGGGACGAGGCGCATTCTGATCACGCCGCCTATCGTGGCCAGGGTCAGGCACGTGACGCGCGGGCAGACGAAGGATACGGGATGGATCTTTGGTCGTTGCTGAAGGCGCTCGGGCGCGCCTGGTGGCTGATCACCGGGGCTGCCGCGTTATCGGCGGCGGGCGCCTGGTTCTTCCTCCCGGATGCCCCCTTCCAGGCAACGGTGCAAGCGTCCGTCATCCTTCCCGGTGACCTCGAACGCCCGGGGCGAGCGGAGCGCCCGGAACTGATGGTGCTGGACGATCTTCTGCCGCTGGTGGGGTCGCCCGTGTTCGCGGAGCTGGTCCACCGCTCCCTGACATTGCCAGCAGGTGAGGAGATGAGCGTCGGGGACGTTCAGGAGACGCTGTCCGGGTCGCGATACAGCCGGATCCTCTCGGTCACCGTGTCCGGTGCATCGGCGGAACGCGTTGAGGCAATCGCGGCGGCCGTCACGATTGCGATACCCGAGGCCGTGACGACATATCTGATCGCGCCGGGGGATACGCGACCCGCAATCAGGATCATCGACCCTGGAGCTGTCGCGGAGCGGCAATCCTTCCGCCGCTGGCTCTCGATCGGTGTGGTCGTCCTCTTTGCAGTGTTTGCTGTGGTCAGTGCAATCTGGGCACGAGAAGCGCTCAGCAAACCCATGGCGCGTGAAAGCGTCCCTCATCCAGCGGCGGAAGCGTCCCTGCCGCTGAAGAAGTCAACCAGGTAGGGCCGGGTTCTCAGCTCATCGAGGTCTGCACGGATCAGGTCAATTGGTTCGACGTCCGCCAGCGCGCAGGCTCGTGCGACGGAGGTCAGGGTCTCGTGCGCCCGGTCCCCGAGGCGGTCTTCCGAACCGGTAGCCCATCGATCGGCCAGCGCCCGGATCATCGACGCCGTCGTGGTGACGGGTGCAACATCATCCGACAGGATCGGCATCAACGCGCGATCGGGTCGCACAACCTCCCACCTCACCCCAGCCCGGATACAGAGCAGAGCCGTCCAGTAGCAGACCTGGCCGCCTTCGAGGGCTACATCAGCCGTGAGGTCGTGATGACGGTGGCTGCCGTCGAGCGCACCGGCGAGTTCCTGGAGCTCGTCGCGAAGCCTGGGAGTGACATGGTCGTCCACCGCGTGAAGGAGGCGAGACGTTCCCGAGTGCCCAGTGTGGTCGATGTCGGCCAACTCCCGGTACGCATCCCACCACAGGCGAGTCACGGCGGCGATGCCGTCGTGCCGGCCATAAACATCGGCCGGATCGAACCAACGATCACGAATCGTCGAAAGCGATCCATTGGGCTCGAGCCGCCGGTAGAAGCATGTTGGGTAACCGTCGTGGCAGACGGCCCCCGTCTGTTCGACCTCGATCTTGACCGAGTTGAGGTCGCAGTTGACGAAGATGCCCTGAACCTTCTGGACGTGCCCGGACGATTCTCCCTTGAACCAGAGCTGTTTGCGGCTCCGGCTCCAGTAATGTACGTATCCCGTCTCCCGGGTTCGGGCCAGGGCCTCGGCATTCATGAAGGCGAGCATCAGGACATCCCCGCTGGTCGCGTCCGTCGTCACGACCGGGACCAAGCCCTCTGAGTCGAAGCGGATCGGGAGATTGCCGGTCATGGCGTTTCCATGGCTATGGGACGAACCGGCAAACCGTTCTGTGCCAGATGGTTCTTGACATCGCGGACGCGCATCGTCCCGAAGTGGAAGAGCGATGCGGCCATCACCGCGTCAGCGCGGCCCAAATGCAAAGCCTCCCCGAAATGATCGAGCGTTCCGGCTCCACCGGAAGCGATCACCGGGACGTTGACGGTCGAGGACACGGCTTCGAGCAGGGAGAGATCGTATCCGGCAAGCGTGCCATCCCGGTCCATGCTCGTGAGCAGGATCTCGCCAGCCCCGCGGCGCTCGACCTCCCTCGCCCATTCGACCACGTCGAGATTCGCGGGACGACGCCCACCGTGGGTGAACACCTCCCAACTTCCACCGTCGGCGCTCTGCCGGGCATCGATCGCGACGACGATGCACTGTCGTCCGAAGATGTCCGCGCCTTCGCTGATGAGCTCGGGTCGGGCGATCGCGGCAGTGTTGAGCGAGATCTTGTCCGCGCCGGAGCCGAGCAGGGCCCGGATATCCTCGACGGTGCGGATGCCGCCGCCGACCGTAAGAGGGATGAAGACCTGGTCGGCGGTCCGCCGTACGACATCCATCATGGTGCCACGGTTATCAGAGCTTGCCGTAATGTCTAGGAAGATGAGCTCGTCCGCGCCCTCGCGGTTGTAGACAGCGGCCATCTCGACCGGATCACCGGCATCGCGGAGATTAACGAATTCAACGCCTTTGACGACGCGGCCGTCGGTCACATCAAGGCAGGGGATGACACGTACCGTGAGGTTGCTGAGAGCCGTGATCATGATTCCACTCCCGGTGAGGGCGTAGCGGCGACGGCGAGAGCGTCCGGCAAGGCAATACGCCGTTGGTAGAGGGCGGCGCCGATGATCGCGCCGGCGGCGCCGGTTTCGCGAACCCGCTGCACGTCACTGAGGGAGCTGATGCCACCCGAAGCAATCACGCTTCCCGGGAAGCGTTCGATCATCAACGTCAGTGCTTCGATGTTGGGGCCTTGGAGCCGGCCATCCTGGTGGATATCCGTGAAGACGACGTGGGACAGGCCGAGCATGCCCAGGCGCTCGGCGAAGTCAACGGCACCGACTTCCGTCTGGTCGGTCCAGCCGTTCGCCGCCAGTTTGCCGTTTCGCGCGTCCAGGCCGACGGCGATAGCGCCCCCGAACTCGGTGATGGCTGACGCGACGAAGTCCAGATTACTGATCGCGGCCGAGCCGATGACGATCCGATCGACTCCACTGGCACGGGCCTGGCGGGCGTCCTCCAAGGATCGGATGCCACCTCCTAGCTGGATCTGGGCAGAGACGGATGCACGGACGCGAGCGACCACTTCGCCATTCTGGCGGCGTCCATCCCGGGCGCCATCCAGGTCGACGATATGAATCCATGCCGCACCGAGCGCCTCCCATCGTTTGGCGGCGTCAACGGGATCGGCATCGAAGACGGTTTCCTGGTCGAAATTGCCTTCGACAAGACGGACGGCCTTGCCGCCACGGATGTCGATGGCCGGATAGATGATCATGCGCTTACGTATCTCCGCGGAACCAACGGAACCATATCCCGGTGCACATGCCTACGGGGTCCAGTCGACCCAGTGCCGGATGAGCCGGAGCCCTTCCTCACCGCTCTTTTCCGGATGGAACTGGACCCCCCAGACGTGATCGCGGCCGACGATGCTCGGAAACCGCACGCCGTAGGCGGTTTCCGCCATGACGTCCGCGGTGTCGGCTGGGTGCACGATGTACGAGTGAACAAAGTAGTAGTACGTCGGTGGGACACCAGAGAGAGGTGTATTGGCCGTAAACGAGGCGATGTTCCAACCGATCTGCGGCACCTTTACGCTGGGCGGCAAGGAGCGCACGATTCCATCCAGCAAGCCGAGGCCGGTGGTCGGCCCTTCCTCCTGATCGCCGAACAGGAGTTGCATGCCCAGGCAGACCCCGAGAAGTGGCTTCCCTTCGCCCACCGTGCTGGTGACAGCGTCCGCCAAACCCGATGTTCGCAGGCGGCTCATCGCAGCGGCGGCATTGCCGACTCCGGGCAGGACCACGCGATCGGCGCGGTTCACGATGTCCGGATCGCTCGTGATCGTCGTCTGCGCTCCGGCAGCCTCGATCGCTCGCTGGATCGATCGAAGATTGCCCGCTCCGTAGTCCACAATGGCGATCATGCGAGCATTCCTTTCGTCGATGGGATCGAGGTCTCAGAGCCTGTTACCGAGAACGCACCACGCAAGGCGACAGCTCCCGCCTTGAATATGGCCTCGGCGGCGTGATGAGCATTGCGTGCTCGGAGAAGGTCGATGTGCATCGTGAAACCGGCATTCATGGCTACGGCCCGCCAGAACTCCTCGACGAGGCTCGACGCAAAATCATGGCCGATGACGGGTTCCGGCATGTCGGCATTGAAGTCGAGAAACGGTCTGCCGGAGCAGTCGATCACCACCCTGGCCAAAGCTTCGTCTAGGGGTGCATACGCAAAGCCGAAACGAGCGATGCCGGCTCGATCGCCGAGCGCCGCCCGGAATGCCTGCCCGAGGGAGATCCCCACATCCTCGACGGTGTGGTGCGGATCCATGGCGGCATCTCCCGATGCAGTCACGCCGAGGTCGAAGCGCCCATGGCGTCCCAACGCGTCGAGCATGTGGTCGAGAAACGGGACGCCAGTCTCCGCCTGAACCTTGCCGTCCGCATCAAGTCGCAGATGCAGCTCGATCGCTGTTTCCCCGGTTACACGGGAGATCATGCTCAGCCGCACCCGTGGTGTCTCATCGCTCATCGGTCGTCCGTTTCCATGGTGGTGTAGATCAGGTGGCCGCGCTGCCGGCGTATTGCATACCGGTCGAGGCAAGGGCTGTCTGGAAATGGTGCAGGAACGTGGCGTTCTGATTTGAAGTGCCGATGCTAACCCGGAGGCAGGACCGGAGACCATACTTCGGGTCTGGGAAGTGGCGAACGAAGACCTTGTTGCTCGCCAGTGCCTGATGCACCGCGGCGGCATCATCAACCGGCAAGCGGACAAGCAGGAAGTTGGCGGCGGAGTCGTACGCCTGAACGCCGGGTATCGCGTTCAGTTGTCGCTGGAGCCGCTCTCTTTCCGCAGCCAGCGAGGCGACATTGCGCTGCAGATGCTGGAGGTCCGCGAGCGACGCGATTGCCACCTCGGTCGCGATCGCCGAAAGATTGTAGAAGGCAGGCGCCGCTCGCCTGAACCATGGCAGCAGGGATTCCGGGAAGACACCATACCCGACTCGGTATCCCGCGAGGCCGGCGAACTTGCTCATCGTCCGGAACAGGATGACGTTTGGATAGCGGTCCGCCAGGTCCAGATGTGTCGTGCCGCTGAACTCGGCGTAGGCCTCGTCGATCGCCACGACACATGGGGCGTTGGTCACGACGCGCTCGATGCTCGCCTTGCCGTACATCGTTCCCGTCGGGTTGTTCGGGTTACAGATGACGATCACCTTGGTGCGGTCGGTGACAGCCGCAAGGATGCCGTCGACATCGAGCGCGAACTCGTCAGCGGGACCGAGCGGGACATCGACCATCGTCGCGCCATGCAAGCCAAAAAGCGACCGATACACGCCGAACGTGGGATCGGAGATGATCACCTGGTCGCCGGGGTCGATGAGGGTCACGGCTGTGGTCGTGAAGACATCGTCCAGTCCCGCTCCGGCGACGATCCGGTGGGGGGAAGTTCCGACATAGTCCGCCAGCGCTTGGGTCAGGCGAGCCTGGCTGAAATCCGGGTACCGGTTGCCGGAGCGGAAGCGGTCATAGGCAGCCTGGGCTTTGGGAGAGAGCCCGAACGGTGACTCGTTCCAGTCCAACCGGATCGCTTCCGGATCCATGGCCGGGGAAGTCCCTGGCGCATACGCCAGAACCGGTTCGATGTGCGCACGTACCATCTTCTCGGGTGAAAATGTCATGACTTCGTCCGCGTCGCCTCGTGTCAGAGCAGGAGCTTGTCAAGGGCGGAAACCAGGATCTCGCTGGCACCGGCCTCGCGAAGCTTTTCGATCTTGTCCCAGAAGAGATCTTCCTCGATCGCCGCATGGACGGCGACCCATCCGGGCTCATCCAGTTTCACGACCGTTGGCGCCTTGAGGCCAGGCAAAACGGTCCTAATCTCTGCAAGGCTGGACTCGGGAGCGTTCATCATGACGTACTTGAAGCGGCGTGCCGCCTCGACGGCTCGTATCCTGAGGAGAAGGCGATCGATGTTCTGCCTGCGTGATGCGTCTTGCAGCGAAGCGGGATTGGCGATCAGGACCGCCTCGGACTCAAGGATGGTGTGGATCGGCCGCAGGTCGTTCAAATGAAGAGACGATCCGGTGGCGGTCAACTCGACGATCGCGTCGGCCAGGCCGAGTGCGGGAGCGACTTCCACCGACCCGCTGATCGTGATGATCTCCGGGCTTCCGCCGATCGAGCTGAAGAACTTTCGCGCCGACTCCGGATATGACGTCGCTATCCTGGCGTCGACGAGCTGGTCCGGCGAGGTGATGTCCGATTCCCTCGGTACCGCGACGACGAGCGTGCAGTACCCGAATCCCAGCGCCAACAGCTCCTCGACTTCGATTCCCTGCTCATGGACGAGGTTGCGTCCAACGATACCGAGATCGACGGTTTCCAAGCCGACATAATCGGGAATGTCATTGTCCCGCGCGTACAGGATGGAGAGGGGATAGTTGCGGGCCCTGGAGAAAAGCCGCTGGCCGTAACTTTCGAACTCGAGCCCGATATGGCGAAGGAGGTCGAGCGAGTGCTCGGTCAAGCGGCCGGAGCGCTGGATTGCCAACTTGAGCTGGTTGTCGCCGTTGATCAGGGACCGTGAGGCATTCATGAGCTGGATCGTCTCGCTCGGTGCGCCGCTCGCGAGCTACGCAACGCGCCGCTCGGTCCACGCCAGCGTTCAGGTTCGGGATTGGCCGGGAAGGCTGTGCCGGAAACGGCCGCCTCCATGTCTTGTACCATGCGCGGCGATCGGGACACAACCGCTTCCCGGCCGGAGAATCCCCGGAGCCTTCGCCAGGACGGTCTCAATGGCGAGGCCGGCCGGAAATGTCCCCGGGCGGATGCAGGGCGACATCGAGCGCGATCCAGAGCAACTGGGCGATCGGGTAGAAGAGCAGCGGCATCGCCACCGCCAACGTGATTCCCGTGAGCTGCATCCGAAGCACGCTCATGTCGGTTGCGGCGATCATCCAGATCACGAAGGCCACTGTAAGGAACTCGGTCGACACGAGGTTGATGACGTAGGCGCCGAGAAAGTAGCCGTCTTCGTACGCGTAGAGCGTGTGACATTCCGGACAGCGCTCCTTCACCGTGAACCATCCAGCGAAGACACCGCTGCCTCCGCAATAGGGACAGTGTCGCCGCACGGCCCGGCTGGAGGCGGTGAAGAACCGGTGCAAGGCGGAATCGGGAAGCGATACCCGGCGGGATGCCGGGTTAGGCGAGCTGCTCATGGCGGACCTTCTCCGGTGGCTGCCTGACATGGCACCTGCATACCAGGTGCTCCAAGATCTGGCCTCAGAGCTACATTCCCGGACATCGACGCGCTGCCACCGGGAGTGAGCGGTGGCGTACACGAGTCGACGCGGGTGAAACGCGCCGCGGTGGTTCACCCGTAATCATGACATGGTACAGTGCGAGCATCTGGTGATGAACTCGATCCCTGTCCCAAATTCTTCACGCGTGCCCTGTGCTCTCGCCTCCAAACCCGGTGAAGGCGGCAATCAGTGTGCCGGGAATCGTTCGTGCTTCCGAGGTGATACTACGTGCTGGCGAAGGTCCTGAGTTGTGCTGTTGTTGGTTTGGATGGCGTCCTGATCGAAGTCGAGGTCGATGTCGGGACCGGTCAGCCAGGCATGGTCCTGGTCGGCTTGCCGGACGCGGCCGTGCAGGAAAGCCGGGAGCGGGTCCGGGCGGCGATCCGCAATTCGGGAGGACGCTTCCCGCACGGCAAGGTGACGGTCAACCTGGCGCCAGCGGATCTCAAGAAGGCAGGTCCGACATACGACCTTCCGATCGCGATTGGCATCCTTCTCGGATCGAACCAGGTTCTGGGCGACCTGTCCGACGCGTTGATCGTTGGGGAGCTTTCACTCGACGGGATCGTCCGGCACACGCCGGGGATCATCAGCATGGTCTCCCTCGCGGCGGAGCGCGGCCTGGCGCGCGCGTTCGTGCCGGAGGGCGATGCGCGAGAGGCGGGACTCGTCCACGGACTGACCGTCTATCCGGTCCGCACCCTGGCTGACCTGGTCAATCACCTGACGGGCGATGTGCCGATCGAGCCGATCGATCCTGGCGCCGGCGTCGACGAGTCACCATACAGCTCGAGTGCGACCGACTTCGCCGATGTGCGCGGGCAGGAGCACGTCAAGCGTGGGCTCGAAGTGGCGGCCGCCGGTGCGCACAACCTGGTGATGAGCGGACCTCCTGGATCAGGCAAGACCCTGCTTGCGCGGGCGCTGCCCTCGATCCTGCCACCCATGGATATCGACGAGGCACTTGAAGTGACGCGCATCTACAGCGTGCGGGGGTTGCTTCCTCCTGAGACGCCACTGGTTCGGGAGCGGCCGTTCCGATCGCCGCATCACACGACCAGTCATGCCGGCCTGGTCGGCGGGGGAAGCTGGCCACGGCCGGGAGAGATCAGCCTTGCGCATCGTGGAGTGCTGTTCCTCGACGAATTGCCGGAGTTCAGCACCCAGACGCTCGAAGTGCTTCGGCAACCGCTGGAAGACCAGCGCGTCACGATCGCCCGGGCATCCGGCACGATCAGCTTTCCGGCGAACGTCACCCTTGTGGCCGCCATGAACCCATGCCCATGCGGGTTTTTCGGTGACCCGGTACGGGTCTGCCGCTGCGCTCCTTCGGCGGTGAACCGGTACCAGAAGCGAATCAGCGGACCACTTCTGGATCGCATCGACATTCATCTGGAAGTCCCGAGAATCGATTACGAGCAACTGGCGGACAGGAACCCAGGGGAACCGTCGCAGGCCGTACGAGCCCGGGTTGAACGCGCGCGTGAAGTTCAGGCCGATCGCTTTGCCAAAGCGGGAATCCTGACCAATGCCGACATGGGCCCGAAGGAAGTGCAATTGTTTGCCCGCCTTGATCCCGCTGGCGAACAATTGATGCGGACGGCGGTGCGGCAACTGGCGCTCTCGGCCCGTAGTTACCACCGGGTGCTCAAGCTATCCCGGACGATTGCCGACCTTGCCGCGTGCGAACAGGTCCAATCGGCGCATGTTGCCGAAGCATTGCAGTATCGGCCACGCCAGGCGGACGCCTGACACAGGCTCAGGCGGACCGCCGCTGGTGGAGCAGTTCCCGGCATTGAGCAAGCAGGACCGCTGATCGAATCTCTATGTCTGCCGTCGCTTTGGTCAGGGACTGGCTCACTTCGGCGTCCTTGATCATCGCGATGTTGACGCGGACGTTGACGAGCGCTGTTGTCACTGACGTGTGTGCGAGGGTGGCCGCTATATCCGCATCTGAGAGAACGTGAGTGCTCCCGGACTCGATGACCGACCTCAACTGATCGAGCAGGTCGAGCGACGTCCACGCCAGGCCAAGAGGCGTGTTGGCGGCGTGGACTAGGGCGTCCTGCATCGCATGGCGGCGTGCCGCCTTCTCTTCATCGGACGACTTCGGGAGTCTGGTAGCCTCGACGTATCGCGTGTACACCTGCTCGTCCGCTTCGCTCGCCGAGAGGCATGCGTCACGGTGCTGTTGGAGAATATCCGACAAGGCACCCAGCTCCGGATGCGGATCAGATTCCCGGTCAGTGAGGCTGATCACCATCTGACCAAGCGCGGCCGCCAACGCCCCTACAAGCCCAGCGACACTGCCGCCGCCCGGTGCCGGTGCTGATGACGAGAGGGTTTCTAGATACGTGCCGATCGTACGACTTGCGAAGGGGGTTTCATTCATGGCGCGGTGGCCGCGCTATTGGACGACGCATCGACCAGCGCGTGCAGCTCGGCCACAAAGCGATCTTCGTTATCGAACTCCAGCTTGTAGGCCGACTCGTCTGAACGAGGCGCGGGGGGGATCACGAACCGGACCCAGCCTTCTTCCGCACCCCTGCACAGCAGGTCGGTCACCTTGGCTTCGAACCGGCTGTACGACAGGTCGGGCGCAAGGACGCGGTAATACTGCTCACCCATACCGTTGGCAGTCCAGATCAACCGGACGAGCTGGCGATGGCGTGTCTCGAGGGGTGATGCCGCAAGCTCGTTGGACATGAGGCCACGGACGATCGCCGAGAACTTTCCCATCGGACGGGTGTCGCTGCCGCAGACGCGGCAGGTTCCATCCTCAGTATCTTCATGGCGATAGCTCCGGCGGCACGTGTCGCACCAGAGATAGGTCTTCGCTCGATCCTCACTTGCTGTTTGCTGGCTGGAGGGTTCCGGCATCGACATCGGCTCCTGGTTGATGCAAGAGAGCTGGTCGAGAAAGCACTCAGCCTGGCTACCAACGTGGGCCAGGCTGAGTGCTTTCGTTTCTCATAAGGATCCGTGACCCTCTCGGGTAACAGGTTGCCTGAATCAGTTTCGGAGCCCGCGACCTTCGTGCTGCACGGTCCCGCCCTTGCCCACATTTGCGGCAGGTGGCTGCTCGCCGGACTTGTCCGCCCATCGCTGGATGATGTGGGTGAGATAGATTCCGCCGAGCATCATCGCGATCGCGAGAAAGAGTTCAACCGTTTCGGCAAGCGTGCCAAAGACAAGTGCGAGATTGGATACGAGCATGACGCCATCTCCTCGTGATGTGATCGCCGATCAGCCGGCCCCGATCGTCAACGTGCCGACCATGCCCTGCTCCCTGTGGCCCGGAACGCTGCAGTAGAACTCGTACGTGCCCAGTGCAGCATCGGCGGGAATTGTCACCTGGACCGGTTCCTGTGTCAGATCCTGTGAAATGCTGAGTTCATCTACGGTGAAGTCGTGAGGGAGAAAGCCGCCGTTCACGACTTGAATCGTATCGCCCGGTGCCGCGGTGATCTCCGTTTGACTCCATTCCGCAGGGTCGAGCGCTTCCAGGATCGTTCCGCTCTCTCCTGACTCCCCAGCCGCTGCAGGGGCCGGAGTGCCTGCCGGACCCCCGCTTGCTTCGCCGGCGTTCGATCCGGCAGCCGCAGCTTCCGCTTCCTGACCTTCGGGAACGGGCGTCGCTGGCACAGTCGGATAAACCGGTTCAGGATCCTCGACGCGCTCGCACTGCTCGGCGTTCTCTTCCGCCGTCTCACTGGGAGGAGTGGCGTCGCATTCCGACTGCGCAAGGGTCTCGCCGGTGTGGAGCAGGGACTGGTTGTAGACGTAGTCCCAGTCACCGTTCATGATCAGGTAGACGAGATCATTCAGCTCCTCGACGTTCAGCTCCTCACCAAAGGCGGGCATCTGTACCAGTTGGTCGCTTGTAGGCTCGGCAGGAACGCCATACTGAAGTCGATACCGGATGAACTCCTCGGCCAAGGCCTGCTCCGCGGGATTATCGGATTGATAATCGACGACGGGGCTCCTGCCCTCGGGAAACACTGGCTCCTGATTGAGCACTCCACCGACCCTGGGCGGCGTCTCTCCACCAGCCTGGCCCAGACCAGCCGGTCCATGGCACTGCAGGCAGTACGTGATGTACAGGTCGGTTCCACGCTCGATCGACAGGTGCGCCTGATCCGCCGCCTCGCTGTCACGCCGGCCGCCATCCGCCGCGAGATAGACAACCAGGGCGGTCGCGAGCGCGACCAGCCCCACGATTACCATGGTCGCGAGCTTTTGAACTGCACCCACGCTCGACTTCTCCCCGATAACGAATCCGTTTTGCGCCCTACCGAATGGTGTTGCTCCGCTTACCCAGTCTAGACGTTGTACTCGGACGCGTGATCCGGCTGATACGTCACCCGCTCGATAAGCGCTGATGGGTTGGTGTTTACCACCAGACTACCGTCGTCGTTGACGGTAACCGGCATGGCGTCAAGCGCTCGAGAAGCCGGCCCTGACTCACGACTGCCGTTGTAGAGATACACCGAGCCGTGGCAGGGACATACGAACCTTGTCTGTCCATTGACCCATGGAACGGTACAGCCAAGATGCACGCACTTCCAATAGAGTGCCTCGACGCCATCCTCTGTGTGGACGATGAAGAACTTGCCCAGTGCATCGCGGTAGGGCTCGCCCCCTACCTCTGGCACCGAGTCCGCCGCGACGTTGATGTCGCCACCGAATGCGCCGGTCTTGTTCGGCCAGAGGAGGAAAACGGTTCCAGCCGCAATTTCCAGCGTCACGATCCCGGCTGCGCCCAAGGCCGCGTTACGCGTGAACGTGCGGCGAGACTGGAGCTTGCCGGCGGCCGATCCGTGCCCGCTCTGGAAGCGGGCGGCGAGGTCAAACGCGTGGCTTGCGACCCAGCCACCAGCGAGACCTGCCATTGTACGTGCGAGTGGATTCATGTCCTTGTCTTACCTTGTCTCGATACCGATTCGCTCAGCTACGTGGTGCTCACGAACCCTGATTTCCCGAGCAGAAGCAATGGCGATCGTCTCGTCGGACTAGTGATGCTCGAGCGGCAGGTTCCACGGCAACGTGAATTCCTGGCCAGGACCGCGGAAGGATGTTCCGAAGATGCCAAGCACGATGTAGGTCACGAAGAATCCCGTGAACAGAGCGATCACGAGTTCGCGCCGGGTCGGTCGAAAAATGCCCTTGACCAGGACGACGAGTGCCGCAATCGTGGCGAGGATAATCAGCGCGGAAAGCGCGATGCCACCAACCCACTCCGGTGCGCCTTGCTCCTGCTGCAGATAGCGACCGATCCCCCATTGCGTTCCTCGCCCAATCGCCTCATCGAGAAGGATGTACGCAGTGAGGACGACTGTTGTGAAAACGGTCGTGAAGGCGATGATCTTCCGTCCCTTGGTCGATGTGCCAAGGATGCCGACCCCAAGCGGGCTGCGGTCGAAGTAGGGAATGGCGGCGATGCCGATGAGAGCGAAGGTCGGAACGATGACACCCGCAAGACCGGCATCCATGTGAAGCAGAAGTTCCTGGAGATTGAGGAAGTACCACGGTGCCTTGGACGGGTTCGGGGTCTGGTTCGGATTGGCGCGCTCCAGCAACGGCGCGTTCACGAGCACCGAGAGGAGCGTCAGAATCCCAAGGAAGACGACGGCGGAGACCGCCTCGACTACCACAAGCGACGGCCAGACCATCACTTCGTCTTCCGCAAGATCCGTCGGCCGTGCCAGGGCACGGCCACGCACGAGTTCGAGCAGCTTTTGCCGCTTTTGCTCGTCAACGCTAGCCAGAGGATTGTCGGGTGCCTGTCCAGGCTGAGGGTGCGTTATCTGTGCCATGCTCGTTCTCTCTCATCGATCTTCGGCGAAGCGGCTTACCTTGCCGATCCGGCCACTACAACGGACCCGAGATCCCTCCGTCTTTTCGGATCCGCCAGAAGTGAACCGCCATCAGGAACGCGGCGACCAGCGGCAGGAAGATGACGTGGAGGGTATAGAACCGGATGAGGGTGCTTTGACCGATCTGGAAATCGCCTAGCAACAACTGACGAACCTGCGGGCCGACAATTGGAGCGGCACCGCCGATCTCGGAGCCGACCGTGATCGCCCAGAATG
The DNA here is from genome assembly GCA_902806355.1 of uncultured Thermomicrobiales bacterium. The sequence continues at coordinate 20,926 of CADCWI010000083.1, forward strand.
CCAGCTGATCCCATGGCAGAAGATAGCCGGTGAAGGAGAGCAGGAACGTTACGACCAGCAGCAAGACGCCGATGACCCAGTTGAACTCCCGGGGCGGCTTGTACGAACCGGTGTAGAAGACGCGGCCCATGTGAAGGAAGACCGCGATTACCATGCCCTGCGCTGACCACCGGTGCATGTTACGCATGAGCTGGCCGAACGTGACACTCGACTCGATGTCCAGCATCGACTGGTATGCCTGCTCATCCGACGGGATGTAATAGAACATCAGCAGGACGCCGGTCATGGTGAGCACGAGAAACATAAAGAAGGAGAGCCCGCCGAGGCAGAAGGTGTACGTCACCTTCGTGGCGTACCGCTTGATCTTCACTGGGTGAATGTGCAGGAACACATTGCTGGCGATGATCAGGGCCTGGTTGCGCTGTGTGTCGGGATAGCCATGCCTGACGACCGATCGCCATACCGATGAACCGGTAATGCGATCAGCCAGGGTTTGCTCGCGCCTCATGCCCTTCCTCCTCCGAAAATTCTTTTAGGTTTCGATGTGATCGTGGTCACCTGTCGTCATGGCAATCGCTGGCGCGGAAGAGCCGGGTGGAATCGCAGCCTGGTCGACTCCGGCAATGCAGGTTTTCATGAGCATCGCGGCCAGCTTCACGATGAGCAAAGCATGGAGCTATTGTCCGCTGCACGTTCGAGTGGGGTCAACCCTGAGCGGGCCGGAATTTGTATCGTACTGCCGTGTCTGTCAGGGGCAGCATTCCAGTTGCTCAGCAGGGGAAAGGGGCAGGCACGGTGAACTGATCTCACTTTCGCGTAGACCAACACACCGCGAGCCGAATAGGGGGCAGTGGCGCTTTTGATGGTGGGCGCTACAGGACTTGAACCTGTGACCTCACGGATGTGAACCGTGCGCTCTGGCCAGCTGAGCTAAGCGCCCTTGGACACGCTGTGGTGCGGGCGAGTATACACGGCCAATCCGCGGCGGGGCAACCAGCACCACGAGCGGGACGACACCGCTGTGGGCTTACCTGGTCCACTCAGTCACGATTCCGCAACAAGGGAAATGCATTCAATTTCGACAAGGACACCGAGCGGCAATTTCGCTACCTGCACGGTGCTGCGAGCCGGCTTCGGCGCGCTGCTCGACGCGCTGCTGAAATGGCGGGCGTAAATCTCGTTGAAGGCGGGGAAGTGGTCAAGATCGGCGAGGAAGCAGGTGGTCTTGACTGCCAGCGCAAGCGACGAGCCCGCATCTTCCAGGAGACCTGCCAGGCTCTGCATGACGCGCTCGGCCTGGCTCTCGATATCATCGCCCACAACCTGCTTGGTATCCGGGTCGATCGGGATCACACCTGCCGTAAAGACAAAGCCACCCGCCTTGATGGCCTGTGAGTAAGGTCCGATCGCCGCCGGAGCCTTGATGGATTGAACGACCTCTGCTTGCGTCATTGGTTCTTTTGTCCTCTTCTCTTCTATAGAAAGAAGCTCACCTGGGCCGGCATTCGACGCGCAAGGTGGAACTTTCGGCCCTAACTCAACTATAGCGATCGTGCTTCCTGTAAGGGAAGAGGCACTGGCCGATTATCTCGATGAGAGGCACCCTCACCACGCCGCGTGAAGTGTGTGCCCTCATGACTCGATCACGCCGGCCCCGCCTCCACCGGGGCCGACTGATCTGGGCGGCGACCGTCTCCGTCGCGTGGGCGCGCACGCCAGAAGGCGATTGCCGTGGCAGGACATTCACAGT
>CADCWI010000084.1:0-394 GCA_902806355.1 uncultured Thermomicrobiales bacterium
CCATGATGCCGGGTCCCCATCCGGTCCCCGCTCCGGGCGGGCTCGTCCTATCCAAGGTGATCAAACCATGCGCATTACGATCTTCGGAACCGGATATGTCGGATTGGTCACCGGCGCGTGTTTCGCCGAAAGCGGCAACCGCGTCTGCTGTGTCGACATCGATCGCGACAAGGTGGCCGCCCTGCGTCGAGGCGAGATCCCGATCTTCGAGCCAGGACTTGCCGAGCTGGTGGAGCAGAACACCTCCGCCAACCGCCTGTTCTTCACGACCGACGCCAAGGAAGGAATCGATCACGGCCGGATAATCCTCGTTGCGGTCGGCACACCCGCCAACGAGGACGGCTCGTCCGACCTGCGCTATGTCGAAGCAGTCGCTCGCACAATCGGCCAGCAC
>CADCWI010000084.1:404-22641 GCA_902806355.1 uncultured Thermomicrobiales bacterium
CGCTGATCGTCAACAAGTCCACGGTCCCGGTTGGCTCAGCCGATCTTGTGCGCCACTTCGTGCAGGAGGAGCTCGACAAGCGCGGTTCCGACGTGACGTTCGATGTGGTGAGCAACCCGGAGTTCCTGAAGGAAGGAGCGGCGATCGACGACTTTATGCGGCCTGACCGCATCATCGTCGGCGCGGAGCAGCCGGAGAGCATCGAGCTGATGAAACAGCTCTACCAGCCGTTCAATCGCAATCACAACCGCTTCATGGTGATGGACATCCGCTCGGCGGAGCTGACCAAGTACGCCGCGAACGCGATGCTTGCCACGAAGATATCCTTCATGAACGAGATCGCGAACATCGCCGAACGAACCGGCGCCAACATCGAGAACGTTCGTGTCGGGATCGGCTCGGATTCGCGGATCGGCTACGACTTCATCTATGCCGGCATCGGTTACGGCGGGTCATGTTTTCCGAAGGATATCCGGGCACTCGAGAACACCGCGCTGAATTACGACTACGATGCCCAGTTGATCCGCGCGATCGAGGAAGTCAACCAGCGCCAGAAGCGCGTGCTCCTCGACAAGGTGCTGGAGCATTTCGGGGGCGATGTGCGCGGCAAGACGTTCGCCGTCTGGGGACTGGCATTCAAGCCACGGACCGATGACATGCGGGACGCGCCGAGCCGGGTCGTCGTCCAGGGCTTGCTGGACGCCGGAGCGCGCGTCCAGGCGTTCGACCCCGAGGCGACGGATTCCGCTCGCCGGATTTTCGGGGAGCATGACGACCTGATGCTCTGCGATTCCCGTGATGACGCGCTCGATGGCGCGGATGCCCTTGTCATCTGCACCGAGTGGCGACAATTCAAGAGCCCAGATTGGGAAGCTCTGCGCCGGGACCTGACGGACAAGGTGATCTTCGACGGGCGCAACATTTACGACCCTGAGCGAGTCAAGCGCGAGGGTCTAACCTACATCGGCATCGGTCTCGGCGAACAGTTCGCCAACCCAAAGCAGTCTGCGCGGTCCGGCATGAACCTTCTCGCCGAAGTTCTCCAAGCCGACTGAAGCACCACGGTGCGCGGTTCGATCCTATATCAATGAGACAGCCACTGATATAGCGCGTCCGCAACCAGGCGATTGCCCAGCAAGTGAGCGCAAGCGGCCCATTTACCATGACCGCGCCGGTTGGTTGAATGCCCTTCCTCGCATGTTCGCTACAGGCGAAGGAGAACCTGATCAATCCAGAACTGTTGAGGCCGCTGATTCCGGGCACGTGTCGGGCGGACCCGCTCACCCGTCGTTTTGACCGAAGGAGCGCATTCCCGAGCGAAGCGATGGATCTCATCCGCCAATAAGGGATCCCGCCGGTGATCGACGGCTCGTATCACCTTGATTGCCTCTTAATCGCCCTCCGGAGGGAGTGTCCCTCGGTAGCGAAGCTACTGCTTGTGTCGCTCCGCATCTGCCGGATCGCTCTGCAATCTCCTGTAGATGGCGTCGTATCTGCGCGAATCCACTCCACGCAACTTCCAGACTCCCGAACCAGCCAGAGCTTGCGACAGTACGCCCGAGGGAATCCGGAAGGCGAGCGCCTCGGCGTTCGTGCTTCGATCAGCGGCCGGGATTTGGGCTGGCGGGCAGCGAACGTGGCTCGAGTTTTGTCGCAGGTAGCCAGCCCTTTGAAACCTCGGTCAGACTCGGTTCTTGAGGCGAAGAGCGGACGGGGCCAGCTCACTGCCCCATGAAACCGTGTGCGCATTGCAAACCGCCGCCTACGGCTTTCTCTCAACGATCTTTCCTCCAGTGTCACAGACAGCCGCACTGTCTCGTCTAAGGTCTCAGAGACAGGCTCTGGATTCAGGGAGGAGATCGCCATGCGGGTGTTCGTGGCAGGCGGGACCGGGGTCGTGGGACGGCGGCTGGTGCCGCGGCTCGTGGCCCAGGGCCACCAGGTGACGGCGACGACGACAAGTGCGGCCAAATTAGGCTTGCTGGCTGAGCTCGGCGCAGATGGCGTCGTGATGGACCGGCTGGACGCAGTGTCGGTCCGCAAGGCGGTGGCCGCAGCACGGCCGGACGTGATCGTGCACCAGATGACCGCAATTTCCATGAAGCACGCCGGCAAGCCAGATATGAAGCACTTCGACCGGTGGATGGCCACCACCATCCGGCTACGCACCGAGGGGATGGACCACCTGCTGACCGCAGCCGAGGCGACCGGCGTATCCCACGTCGTCGCTCAGAGCTACGCCAGCTGGAACGGGATCCGCGAGGGCGGATGGGTGAAGACCGAGGAGGACCCGCTGGATCCGGGGACCGGAACGACGTTTCACCTCGTGGCGGAGGCGATCCGCCACGTCGAGGACGTAGTCGTCAAGGCTGGAGGCGCCGCCCTGCGATATGGCGGACTCTACGGGCCGGGTGCTACTGACGACCAGGTCGAACTCGTGCGCAAGCGGCAATTCCCGCTTGTCGGTGGTGGCACCGGCCACACCTCGTGGGTGCATCTCGACGACGCGGCGGGCGCGACCGTCCTGGCTGTAGAGCAAAGGGCGAAGGGTGTGTTCAACATCGTCGACGACGAGCCTGCCCCGGTCAGCGAGTGGTTGCCGTATTTGGCTGCGTGCGCGGGCGCAAAGCCACCGATGCGGGTCCCGAAGTGGCTGGCCCGGATGCTGGCCGGGGACGTGGCGGTGATGATGATGACCGAGGGACGTGCCTTCTCGAACGCCAAGGCCAGGCGGGAGCTCGGCTGGGAGCTGCGCTACCCCTCGTGGCGGCAGGGTTTCAAGGACGAGCTGGCGTAACCGACGCTGAGGAGTTCGAGGGGCTGAGGTCACTGCTGTTCGAGATTGTCTATCGGGTACTTGAGATGTACGAGCGAGCCCGAGGACGCGGTCCAGCAGACATGACTGCGCTGTGAGGCCACCCATCGACCAAGGTGGTCGTCCTAGCCGTAGTTGCCCCGATCTCGATCGACGTCCTTCGCTCGGCCCGCTCCCGACGGGAGGAAAGGGCAACGTCGCGGGCCCGTGGGAGCTACTCGCTTGTCGTCCAGATACGTGGGGATGGCGGCAGCAAGGCCCCGCCGTGGGCCAGAGGCATCACCAGCGCCGGGGATGTGGCCCCGATGCTTGCCTCGACTCTCCCCCTGGATCATCCCAGTGGGATTGGCGCAGGATCACCCGAACCGGCGCGGGTGAGGCCGGTTCCCTGCTGCAAGCGTCACCGCGTTGGCCACTGCCATCGACTGACGGATGGCGGCTACTTCCACTTTTCGCGAAGTGGAAGACGGCAAGGGACGATGCTAGAACGTCTGGACCACAACACTTGCTACCCTATCCGAGCCCGATCGTCATTCAGGGCATCGCTATGGGTTCCGGACGGCAAAGGGCGGTCAGCTCAATAAGGCGACAATAAGCAAAAGCGCCGCACCGCTCAACGTCCACGTTCCACGAACGCAGAAATTTTTGCCTGCGTGCTACCCAAGGATCAGGCGGTCCGACACCATCACCGCGAAGAGTCCCGCGAGGTACCAGATGGAGTAGAAGAAGGTCCTGCGGGCCTGCGCCTTGCTGGGATCGGTGAGCAGTCGCCATGCCATCCAGAGGAAGTAGCCGCCGAGAACGATCGCTCCCCCGAGGTAAAGCCAGCTCATGCCAAAGGGAGCGAGGAGGAGCGTCACGGCGGCAAGCAGGATCGTGTAGAGAAAGATCTGGCGGCGTGTCTCCTCTTCACCGGCGACGACGGGTAGCATCGGCACGTTCGCCCGGCCGTAGTCACCCTGCTTCAGGAGTGCCAGCGCCCAGAAATGCGGTGGTGTCCAGTAGAAGATGATCGCGAACAGGATCCACGCCGGGGCGGTCAGCGTACCGGTCACGGCGGCCCATCCCACCAGGGGCGGAATCGCCCCAGCCGCTCCGCCGACGACGATGTTGTGCGGAGTCGATCGCTTGAGCCAGAGCGTGTAGACGAAGACATAGTAGAGATTGCCGACCAGCGCGAGCGCGGCCGCAAGCCAGTTCGCAAAGAACCCGAGCAATAGGACACCGGCCGCCGTGATGCCGATCCCGAAGACCAGCGCGGCTCGCGGGGAGATCCGACCATCCGCTGTCGCACGCTTGCGCGTCCGCGCCATCTCCGCATCAATATCGCGATCGATAAAGCAATTGATGACGTTCGCCCCGCCGGCCGTCAACACACCCCCGACCATCGCCACCAGCACGAGCCCGAAGTGCGGCACACCCTTTTCCGCCACCAGCATCGCGCCAAGGGTCGTCACCAGGAGCAGCGTAAGGATGCCTGGCTTCATCAACGCCACATAGTCGTCAATCAGCGCTCTGGCTCGGCTGGTTGGAGAGGATGATGCGTCGATGGACGGCGCGTCTTTGATCATGTCTACCCCGGGAACAACGTGTTGGCTGGAGCGATCCCAACCTGACTGCATCAGTACTCTGGACGCCAGGCGATAAGGGACAGGGGCGGTGAACCGGAACGCGAACGGTCGCCGGGTCACTTCGCCCCATGCCACTGACCTCGCGACCGGAGGCTCGACACGCATCATTCTACTGTGCGGGATAGGAACGCGCCTGAACGCGGCGGGCGGCATCGCGGTAGTGCTTCCCAACACGGCTCCGGGAATTGACGAGCGATCCGATACAGGCTGGTTGTGTCGCTCGCGCTCAGTGGCAGGGCTGCTAACTGGCCGACAGATGGATCACCGCGTCGCCTTTTGTGATTGACGCGGTCCGTCACAGAGACGTGCGCAACCTGGAACGCTGATGCGGTCCTGCACTCCGCTGCCCGTCGGGAGCGAGCGGTGGCATACCCAGTGCCTATGGACAACAGCGGCGGAAAGTAGCGGCGATATACCGGCACAGTCGCCCAATGTTCTTGACAGGAGCATATGGACACCGTATGACGTATGTGAATAATCTCACGAAGGTCTGCGGTGTACAGCAGTCGGAAGGTATTCACGGCCAACGTCGGCCACCGGGCGTCGGGGCCAAACATTTCCCCGGCCGTTCCTCTTCAACCGGTCCCGGCACGCAATGGGGCGTGCTGGATGTGATGTGGAGCACGCACTGATGACAACCACGATCTCGAAATCCGGCAAGGCCAAAACGTTTCTCTTGCCAGGTCAACGATTTCGGTCGTTAGACCTGTTCGCCACACGGGATGACCGCGAGCTTGTCGTTTCCCGGCTTGTCCATGACGCACTCGGTCTGCAGCACGTGGTTCTCCGCGACCAGAATGGCCGGGAAATCAGCGCCTACGCCGAGCAGGTCGAGGCAGCGATCACGGAAGGGCACCTGGCGCTCGTCGAAGCCGCTGATGCAGTCCTGATGCCAGCCTGACCTCACCCCCGGCAACAAGCCATCACGAGAAGAACCCCCGGCCATCTGGATGGCCGGGGGTTCCGGGTATTCGGAAGATATGAGAAAGGCGAGTCGTTATCGGGTCAGCGCGATCCCGGTCACCTGGCCTGCCCCGAACCTCGGAACCTGCCCCTCTTCTCGTGGGACATATGGACCGCCGTCCTACGGTGCACAAGACGATGCATCAGCCGCCAGGTCGTACGTCGCGGTGCCTTCCTCGGCTCCCATGGTGAACTGATCGCCACAGGCATTGGTGAACAGCGTGTTCACACCCGACGAGGTAGTTACCTGGAACGTCGCCCCTGCCACCGGGCCAGAGCTGCTGCCGGCCGGCAAGGGGCCATCGAATACCGTCACGCCGTCCGCGACGATGGTCAGGGTCAGGTCCACCTGGGCAGTAACGTTGATCGTGGTGGTGAATCCGCTGTCGCCGGTCGCGGCCGGTTCGTCCGAAGCGGCATCCTCGGCCGCCTCTTCCTCGACGGTTGTGTCGGTGGCATCTTCCTCGGCGCCCGCGTCTTCCTGAGCCTCGGCCGCCCCAGTATCAGCAGCGTCACCGGCAGGGTCATCATCCTCAGCAGCTTCGGGGGTCCCGTCAGCGCCTTCCTCATCGGTGGCGGCGTCAGTCCCTTCGCCGACAGAGGCTCCAAACGTCGCGAAGACGAACGATGCGGCCTCGGAGCCGGAATTGCTCACCGACCCTGTTTCGGCGAACAGCTGACCGAGCCCGTCCGACAGCAGGTACAGTCCGTTTTCGTCTTCGACATTGATCTCGCCGCTGGTCACCATCAGCAACGCCGGACCGGTATGTTCGGGAAGCTCGAACTCGTCGCCCGGCTCCACCTCGAACCGGATCAGCTCCGCGTCATACGTTCCCTCATCGTACCGATCGATCAGTGGACTCTTGTAGAACGCATCGTCAGCCACCGCATCCTCGGCGACGAGCTCGAACATCCAGAGTGTCGAGTCACCGCCTTGAGCGGCAAAGGTGTATGGATCATCACCGGCCCGGAAGAAACCTTCGCCCGGCTCGAGCAACGTTCGCTTCGCGGTCACGTCGTTTCGAACGATCGTTTCACCGTCTCGCTGCAGGACGTGCGCGGCGCCCCCGGTTTCGGTTTGCGCATCGGAAAGCGTCATCTCCCGAACCTGCCAGACAGCCTGACCGCCCTCAAGAAACGCCAGTCCTTGCGATACGACCGCTGGATGTCCCGGCTCGAGGGCCGAATCACCGGAGGGTCCCGAAGACTCCTCGGTGTCCTCATCGGAGGTGGGGGTAATGTCATCCGGTGCAGCGTTGTCCCCCTCATCGGAGGTGGGCGTACCAGCGGGTGTCGAATCGGCCTCGTCATCGTCCCCCGGGAGAGTGACATCCGGCGTTTGTGTTGACTGCCCAGCATCCTGGGCAATTGCCCCCTGAACCATGACGATCGATCCCAGCATGACCAGAACCGTAAGCATCGTCACTCCGTGCATGCCGATTCGCCGCAACAATCGTACTGGATTCAACGTGCGTTCTCCTTTCAGGAATTCACTCGTGCTCATGGAGAACCTCTTCCCTCGCGGCAACCGGTCATGTCGCTCCGCGGTAGTGCGTTCCGACAACCCGATCGACAATTGCCCGCCACATACAGTCGGTACATTCTGATGCCGGTGTCAAGGTGAGGCCTGATCGTCCGACCACTCCTTACAACGCATGATCGGCGTGACGGTGTTACGGTAGCATTTCTGAACGATTGGTGTGAACGTATTCTACGATCACGTGACGAATCGCACCTTTCGAAGCCATGGGCGACGCATGGGAGAATGATGGGTGGAACCCATGTCTTGACCCAAATTGCGACACGCCGCCGTTTCTTCGCGCTCCCAGACAGGAACCGCAGATCGCAATAGGCAGGAAACGCAGCGGAAGTCTCCATTCGGTCGAACGTGGCGGGCTGCTGTAGAATCCCTCATGCACTCCAGCGGTACTCCGCCGCGCTGATCCTCGACAGCCCATGTGCCACTATTGCTTGCGCACGTGCGACTGGGCATAGAGTCGGTCGCGACCGATGACACACTCACACCGCATTCCTGCTTCCGAAGGGTGCCACCTGCGAGCACATGATCGCCTGGAACCGTTGGTGTTCGCCCCATGCCCGCACCTCGCGACCGCTGGCGGTGGGATGGTGCCGGCAATGACCCAATACGCCAACATGGATGCCAACCATACGAGCACCTGTCACCTGTAACTCGACATCACGCAGATTCGGGAAAGGGAGGGTTTCGTGACTTGTCCCACCGCGAAGACCCCGGGCGGGTGCCGTTCTCCATCTTGCATCCCGCCCCGGGCAATCGCCGGTTCCGGTGTCGTCGCGTTGGCCAACTTGCACCAACCGTGGGTGAGGTTCGGTCATCGTCTCTGGCATCTCTCGACTGATGATGACCCGGTTCCCGACATGTTTGTGGTAACCGGTGCCGCAGATTCTGGGAATGTGATTGCCTCCCCGAGGGGCGCCGTGGGTAACGTGTGTCGCCAGGGAGCGGCCGCCTCTGGGAAGGACCAGTTCAAGGACTCCCGCCGATGATCGCGACACCCGCCGCGCCTCCGACGGTTTCCGACCGCCTGCCGGAGCGTGACCCGATGGTGACCCCAAGCGGTCATCACCACGTTGGGCTCGTCGACTGGCTGTGGCTCGGAGTCGCGATCCTGCTCTCGCTAGCCGTCCGGATCCCGTTCTTCCGGATCCCGCTGCTTGCTGACGAGGGAGGGTACGCCTACGCGACGACCGGCTGGGTCGAAGGCACGGGCCAACTCTATGATGACTTGTGGATCAGTCGTCCCCAGGGGATCTTCCTCATCTATGCCGGGATACTCGATCTCTTCGGCGGCGACAGTGTGGCGTTCCGGTTTGCGGCCTGGATCGCCATCGCGCTGACGACGATCACCGTGTGGGGATTCGCCCGGATCTGGGCATCACCGTGGGCCAGCACGGTCGCGGCGATCGCCTTTGCGATCATGTCCGGCTTGCCGAATCTCGAGGGGTACAGCGCCAACTCGGAGATGTTCATGGGATTTCCTGCCGCCCTCGGAGCACTGTGGTTGCTCAGGACCAGCCGCACGGGTTGGCATCCATGGCACCTGGTCGGCATAGGCATCCTGCTCGGGATCGCGACGTCCATCAAGCCAGCCGCCGTGGTGATGGTCCCGGTCGCCTGCGCATTCATCATGATGCTGAAGGATGGTGCGCCGCGCCGGGCACGGATTCGCCGCTGCCTGTTCGTGATGGCCGGCATCGTCATCGTCGGCGCCTTGTCGCTTCTCCACGGCTGGTATCTCGGCTGGTACGACTTCATCTACGCCACGTTCACGTACCGGCTCACGGCACAGAGCAGCGCCACCGTCGGGCTTCAGCACAATCTGGAAGCGATCGGACGCCTGGCTCTCAGGTCCTGGGCGTTGATCACCCTCACGCTGATGTTGGCGTTCCTGCTCCATCTCGACTGGATCCGTGACGCGCGCAGGCTGGGTCCGTTGGCTCCCGCGTTCCGCCGGTTTCGCGACTGGTTGGCGGCCGACCCGCGGGGTGACGTGGCGCGGCCCCGAACCCATCTCTACAGCCTCGCGGACGACGGCCACCTTTTGCTCAGGCTCTGGATCGTGGGTAGCCTGTTCGGGATCAGCATCGGGGGTGACTGGTGGGCACATTACCTGATCCAGGTCGCCGCTCCACTTTCGATATGGATGGCGGTCGCGCTCAGTGGCATCCTGCCGGCTCTCCGCCGGGGTGCCCGCCTCGTCGTTACGACCGGGTCATTGCTCCTCCTGATCATCCCCTTCTGGGTATTGCTGCTGGGATCAACCGAACGGATGACCAACGCGATGTTCTCGCATCCGGGCTATCCGGCCCAAGCCGAGATCGCGGCGTATATCCGGGAGCACACCGAACCCGGCACCACTATTTATGTCGCCTTTGACCAGGCATCGATCTACTACCTGGCAGACCGGTCACCAGCCTACCGGCATCTCTATGACCAGGAGCTTCGCGGCATCCCCGAGTCGTACTCGGACATCATCACGATCATCCGGAGCGATGAGCGGCCAGAGTACATCGTAGCCACGAGGCAACCGGGACCATTTCCGGATGACAGTCGCGCATTCTGGCTGGAAGTCGGACAGTATTACGAGCGGGAGACGACGGTCGAGGGCGTCCCGATCTACCGTGATCGCTCGTCGATCAACCCCAGCCCAGGCGAGGACTGACGACTGCATCAGACCTCATGAAGACCCTGCCCGGGAGAGGCTGACGCCGCTGAGGATCAGTCCGAGGTGACTGAACGCCTGCGGGAAGTTCCCGAGGAAGTGACCGGTCCGCGGATCGATTTGCTCCGGCAACAACCCCAAGTCATTCGTGCGGTCACACATCCGGTCGAATCGTGCCTGGGCTTCCTCGATCCTGCCCTGCATCGTCAGGTTGTCGATCAGCCAGAAGCTGCACAGCACGAATGCGCCTTCATCGCCGGAAAGGCCATCCTTCGTCTCCCGCTGGAGATACCGGTAGAGCAGTCCGTCCCCGGCACCGAGCCCTCGCTCGATCGCCTCCGTAGTCGCAACCATTCGCGGGTGGTCTGCCGGGATCACCCGCCGCAATGACAACCCGAGGATAGCTGCGTCAAGCGCATCTCCCTCGAATCCTTGGCAGAAGGACTGCCGCTCCTCTGACCACGCTTCTTCGATGATTGTCGCCTGGATCTCCTCCGCGATACGCTCCCAGCGATCCGCATCGCCGTCCAAGCCATGCTCCCGGACGAGGCGGACACCGCGATCCAATGCGACGTGGCAGATTCCGGCCGAGTAGGTCTGCACTACACCCTTGGAACGGACCTCCCAGATGCCCTGATCCGGGGTGTTCCAAACATCCGCCGCCTTTTCGATGAATATCTTGATCCTCTCCCAGAGTTTCGGATCGATCTTCCCAATGTGGTTGGCGTACTGGTAGGCAAGGTCGACGAGTTCGCCGTAGACATCGTGCTGCTGCTGCCCGGATGCACCGTTCCCCCAACGCACCGGAGCTGAACCACGATAGCCTTCCAGCACCGGATCCTCTCGTTCGGTGATCCTGGTCTCGCCATCCAGCGTGTACATGATGTTGACATCGTCGGCACGGCTGAGCGTGATCACCCACCGCAGGAACTGCTCCGCTTCCTTGTGCAACCCGATCCGCCGCAGGGCATAGACGGTGAATGATGCGTCACGGACCCAGACGTACCGGTAGTCCCAGTTCCGCTCGCCACCGATCTGCTCCGGAAGTGAGGCCGTTGGCGCGGCAACCATGGCGCCGTTCGGCAAGTAATCGAGGAGCTTGATCGTGATCGCTGATCGCCTGACGAGATTGCGGCGCGGACCTCCGTATTCGAATGCCCGGAGCCAGGAGAGCCACGCCTCGGTGGTGTTCGCGATCGCCGCCACCGGGGAATGCACCGATGACCTCCATGAGCCGCCGTTCCAGTGAAGTCCGAGCGAGATGGATTCACCTTGCGCCAACGCCCAGGTTCCACCCGATCCGGAAAGCTCACGCGACGCATCGAGGATCAGTTCGAGTTCGGGATACTGCTCTGCTCGGATTTTGATCCCTTGTGGGCACAGCTCGGTGCTGAGCCCGCCCTGGATACTGATCGCCGCCGATACCTCGACATGGCCTTCAAGCACTTCGACGCAGCGCAGCAGCTCACCAGTGTTGGGATTCCCCTCGCGGCCAAGATCGGCGTGATCCTTGAGCGGCATCAGGTCGGTGATCCGGATGACGCCGGTGGCAACCTCAATCTCGGTGATCAGGATCGACGTGTCGCCGAGATAGCGATGGCGTGCCCCGACGATTTTCCCGGCGGATATCGAGAACGTTCCGCCGATGGTTCGGTCGAGGATGGCATTGAAGATCGGCGCCCCATCGAATCGCGGCACACACAGCCAGTCGATGGACCCATTGCGCCCCACCAGTGCCGCGGTCGTCCCGTCGCCGATCAGTCCGTAATCCTCGATTGGCAGGTAACCATCAAGGTATTCGACAGGACGGTATTCCTCGGTACGGCTGAGCGATTTCAGCGTTGTTGTCGCGGCAGAGGCCATGAATGAACGTGCTCCCCAAAGATGATCCCGGTCGACGGCCGTTCAAGAGGTTTCGGCCCAACCTGTGATCCATGTGGTCGATTGACAGGAAGCTCGACGTGCGCTGGAGCGGCGAGTTGCAGCCGCACACGGCATCCTCCCCGGCACAGACCGGCTAGACCCGCCAGGTCGGCTGCTCCTCCGGCGGCACGATGCTCCCGGACTGGTCGACCGCTCCGGGTGTATCCATCTGCTCGTGCATCAGGTAACCCGCGCGCCCGATGACATGGGACGCCACCGGTGTGGTGATCAGCAATGTCAGTGAAATCAGGATCAGTCGCGCAATGATCGATCCGTCCGCAATGACCATGCCGGACAGGGCAAGCACCATCACCCCGAGAAATACCGACTTGCTCGCCCCGTGAAGTTTCGTATAGAGATCCGGCATCCGGATGATGCCGATGATCCCGAGTGTCATCACGGAGACGCCCAGAATAACAAGCGCATCGAACATGTAGGCTCGCATGGGGACTCCTCAGGATCGATAAACAGGAACAGGCCGCGATACGGTCTGGATGGTGCATCAGAAGATGCGGCGCTCACTGTGATAGCGGGCGGCAACGACCGTCGACAGGAACGACAACAGTGACAGCATCAACGCCGCATCGAGGTAGAACGAGCTCTCGGTCGTCGTCGAGTACAGGATCAGCAGCGCCACCAGCACCAGTGTGAGCGTATCGAGCGCCAAGATCCTGACGAGAGCCGAACGGGCCCGGATCACCATTCCGATACAGATACAGAGCAGGCCGGTCATCCAGATCATGGCGCCGTAAAAGACAACTTCGTGCATCAGGATGCCCCTGCTCTCTCTGCGGGATCCTCCAGGGCATTCGGGATGTGAGTGCCGTACTCCCACAACCGGTAGTACTTCTCGGCATCTTCGCGAGTGGTGTCGGGATTGCTGGCATCGATCACATGCACGAGCATCACCCGTTCCTCCCAATCGATATCGACCAGGAACGATCCGGGTGACAGCGTCACGAACAGCCCCACGATCCCGGTCCCGGCTCGCGAGTGATTGCCCAGCGGAATCTTCACGATTCCGGGGTGATCGAGCGCCTTCAGGCCGACCACGAATGTCGTGACCTGCCAGGTTCCCTTGAGGATGTCCCAAACGAGCATCCCGAGGAACTTCGGCATGAACGCGAGGATATGCAGCACGTATTCGCCTTCCGGCAGCGACTTTGGGAAAAGCGTCCGCCGGTAGATCCATACCAGGCTAGTCGCAAGGAAGGCTCCCATCAGGAGATCCTGCGGAGCGAAGCTGGCCAGCACCAGGGCATACACCAGAGTCAAGCCAAGGATGATCACAGTCAGGAAGGTCATGGTCCTCGCTCCGGCAGGACCTGGGAAGCTTGCTGTGCCAGTGCCAGCAGTGGCTCCGGCCAAATCCCGATCCCGATCAGCCCAATCGCCAACAGCACGACGAGCGACAACGCGCCAACGGTCGTCGTCTCGTCCGCGGCCTCGTTGACCCAGAAGCGGTTCCGATAGAGCTGGAACATGTACACGAACGAAAGCGCACCACCGACGAAGATGAGCGCCACAAGCCATGGGCGGTCGTTGCCGATTCCAACCTGGAACAACGCCATCTTTCCGAAGAATCCGCCGGCCGGTGGCACTCCCGCGACACTGAACGCCCCGACGGCGAACGCCGCCCCGGCGATCCAGCCCCGCAGCGCCGCCGCCAGGAACAGGAGCACCTTGTTGAGCGAGTTCAGCACGGCATAGAGGATCGCTGCGGCATACCCTGCTTCGCCGCCGATCGCCAGCGCGATCAGGATGTATCCCACCTGTCCGATCGCCGAGTACGCGAGCACCTCCTGCGGGGTGTGACGGGCGATCGCCTGCACGCCACCGTAGATGATGCTGATCGCACCCAGCAGGATCAGCACCCAGGCACCGGCATGCAGCTCCCGCGGGAAGATATCCGCACCGAACCGAAGCAACCCGTACGAACCGATGTTGGCCAGTGCGCCACTGAGGATCGCGGCAACCGCGGGGCGAGTGCCGGTGTATACGGCGGGTAACCAGAAGTGGAACGGGAACAACCCCAGCTTGATGCTGAAGGCGACGAAGATGATCGTCGCCGAGAGGATCGCCGGGTTCTCGGCGAGCAATGGCATCTGCGTGGCGATCCTGACCATGTCCAACCACCCCGTCGTGTGGTAGATCGCCGCGATCCCGATCAGGAAGAGCACGGAGCCAAGGAGGTTGACGACAATGAAGATCAGCGCCGCCCGGAACTGACGTGGCGTCTCCCCGTAACTCGCCATGACATAGGCCGAGACCATCGCGATCTCGAAGAAGACGTAGAAGTTGAAAGCATCGCCGGTGAAGAACAGGCCTGTCAGCCCCACTCCCATAAAGAGCACGAGGGCGGGAAAGATCCGCGCCTTGACATCCCGCGACACCTCGAACCAGAGCGAGGCAAGCAGCACGAGGAGGGACAGGCAGGTGAAGACGATCCCAACGATGTCAACCCGGAGCGCGATTCCAATCCCGGGCTCCCAACCACCGATCAGCATCTCCTGGGCACCGGTGCGATAGATATCGATCCCGAGCGCGACACAGGCAACGAGCGCCGCGCCAAGGACGCCAACGGCCAGGTATCCGGCCGGTCGCCGGGTGCCGTCGAGCGCCGCGACGATGATGGCGCCGAACCAGATGATCGCCAGTGGAAGGGCGATCATCATCGCACCACCTCTTCCCGCGTCATCTCCGTCACCTGATCGGAATCGATCACATCCTCGTCCAACTCTTCGAACGGGTTCTCGCGATCCGCGGAGGCGTCATCCCGTTCGGATTGCTCCTCCTCCGCCCGGGACAACCGGCCCAGGTCGACCGAGGCATGCGACTCGTAAACACGATAGACGAGACTCAGGACCAAAGCGGCGACGCCAAATCCGATCACGATCGCCGTCAGCGTCATCGCCTGCACGAGGGGATCGCTCATCTCGCCGCGAGCCGGCAGGATGGGCGCGAACCCCCGCCGTAGCCCACTTGCCATGATGAAGAGGTTGGCCGCGTTGCCGATCAGGATCATGCCCGTAATCACGCGTATCAAGTCGCGCTTCAGCATGAGATACGCCCCTGACCCGAAGATGACAGCCACGGCGATGGAGATGAACAGGATCATCGTCGCTTCCCTCCATCCGCTTGAGCCCGGGGCTGTCCCGAATGCCGGACTTCGGAGCTACCCAGCGCAGTGCGCTGCTGATCGCGATCCTGGCGGATTTGAGCGCGGCTGATCGATGTCACCGACCCTATGCAGAACCCGGTCACCACCAGGAACACGCCCACATCGAAGACGACCGGCGTGATGAACTCGAGCGTGCCGAAGTGTGAGGCATGTTCGCCTGCATGCGGCCAGTGTCGAAAGACAGGTTCTCCCGCGAGCACCGGCGCAAAGGCGACACACGCGGCAAGAAAAACTCCCACGATCGCGCCAGCCGGAGCCAACCGTACCAGTGGCAGGCGCTCGAATTCTTCAGCTCCGAAGGCCACACCTTGAAGGATGATGGCGAGCGAAGCGATCACGCCAGCGGAAAACCCGTCGCCGATGTCGGCGTAGCCTTTGACAAGCACAGCAACCGCCACCATGAAGATCGGAATCAGGAGGATGCGGGCGGCGCTTCGGGTCAGCACTGTTGTCATCGTAGCCGTCCTCTCCGGATCAGGCTCATCACGCCCAGCAGGACGAGTGTGATCACGCAGATCTCGCCAAACGTGTCAAACCCCCGGAAGTCGGCCAGGATCACGGTCACGACATCCCGGCCGTGGGCGAGGGGTGTCAACTCCGTCTGGCGATCGATCAGCGTCGTCGACGGTGATGGTCGCGACAACGCACCCCAGACCACGAAAAAGGCCATGATCGACGCGATCACCGCGAGAGACGCATCACGCCGCACACCCGGCCCTTCCGCCCGCCGTCGTGTCTCGTAGCGCAGGATCGAGCGAGGCATGAGGAGGAGCATCCCGATGAAGAAGAGACTCAGGATCGTCTCCACCAGCACCGCGACAAGCGCCACGTTCGGGGCGCCGAGAAACGCGTAGATGACTGCCAGGCTGAATCCAACGCCGGACATGGTGATCACGATCCTCAGGTGATCGCGCGGAACGGCGACCGCGACGGATGCAAACATGGCCGCGATCAGCATGGTGAAAACCGGGAGGTCCTGTTGCCGAATGTCACCTATCGCGAAAGCGTCGCTGTTCGGCGTGACGATCACCGCGAGCCCGACGAGCGCGCCGGCCGGCGCCAGGATGGTCGCGATCCTGCTCCGGAGATCCCGGACTTCGTAGCGGTGAATGGCGTTGGAGACGTATTCCAGACCAGCGAGCGAGCGAGTATAGATGCGCTCCGGGCCGACACGGTCCCCGAGCATGGCGATCGCAAGTGCGGCGGGGCGCCACAGAGCCTGCGACACGAGCAACAGGATCCCGACACCCCATGCCGCGAGCGCCATCACGTTCTCGTGGCGGAGATCGAGATGGTAGGCCACGTCGATGTGAATCTCACTTGCCGCCGGTACCGCTGCCGACACCGAGGCCGCCCCCTCGGCGAGACGCACGAGCGGAGTCGGCCAGATTCCCCAGAGTACCGTCAGCGCACCGAGCACCACGACCGGTGCCACGAGCCGTGGCGGAATGGACAACACCCCGGATCGCATCGGGCCGAGAAACATCCCGATCCAGAATCGCGCGATGTACGCGAACGTCAGCGCCGCACCGGCGACGGCGAGCGCCGCATACACCGGTCCCCGCTCATAAGCCGCCGCAAAGAACAGCTCGTCCTTGAAGAAGCCGGCGGTCAATGGCAACGCCACCAGCCCTGCCGCCGCCAATCCGCTCCCCAATGCCAGCATTGGCATCGAGCGGCTCAGCCCACCGACACCTGAAAGTGATTTCGAGCCGGTCGCCTCCGTGACCGCTCCGGCCGTCAGGAACAACGCGCTTTTCACAAGCGCATGGGCGATCACGTAGAAGGACGCCCCAGCGACCCCATAATCACCGCCGAGCCCGAACATCGCCACAACATAGCCGTATTGCGAAATCGTCGAATACGCCAGGACCTGCTTCAACACGTCACGCGTCAGTGCGATCACCCCGCCCACCGCCATGGAGGTGAACCCAACCACCAGCAGCGCGTCCAGCAACCAATCGAACCCGGCGATGAGGGGATAGAAACGGCCCACCAGGAAGACACCAGCCGCGACCATCGCTGCCGAGTGCAGGTAGGCGGATACCGGCGTCGGCGCGGCCATCGCTCGTGGCAACCAGAAATGGAGTGGAACCTGGGCACTCTTCGCGAGCGCGCCGGTGACGATCAGCGCCATCGCGCCACCAACCACGCCATCGGTGGAACCCCTGGCAATCATGTCCGGTATGGCGAACGTGCCGAACTCCTGGAACAACAGCAGCGCACCGACCAGGACCAGCACCGCACTGACGCCGGTTACGATCAACGCCATCAGCGCCGAGGAACGGGATTCTTCCTCTTCGCGATCGAACCCGATCAGGAAGAAGGACGCGATCGCGGTCAGGTCCCAGAACAGGAAGAGCAGGATTGCGTCCTGCGCCATGACGAGACCGACCATGGCCGCCATGAACAGCAGCAAGAACCCGAAGAATCGAGGCATCTCCTCCAGGGAACGGTCGTGATGCGCCAGATGCGCCGGCAGATACGCAGATGCATAGATCACCACGAGCAACCCAACCCCGGTCGCCAGCAGAGCGTAGAGCCTGGCCAGTCCATCCAGTTCAAGATGGAACCTGAGGGCGAACGTGTCCGCCCAGACGGTATCGATGTGCGCGTTGTCTCGTGATGCCGCCCACACCACAACCGCAAACGCCAGCGCGGCACTGGCGATGGCCATGGGACCCGTCCACGCCGCTCGCCGCACGCCGCCGAGGACCGTGACCAAGGGCGCGGCGAACGCGGCGATCAGGCACAGCAGCGCGGGATTCGGATGGGCGATCCAGTCGAACGGCATGAAGTCTCCGCAGCGAGCCAGTGCATTTCGTGGAGCTGCCCTGATCCGCCACATCGCGGCATTCGTCCAGCGGCTCTGGGCAGTGGTTTCGGCGTCCGGCTGATGATGACAACAGGATGCCTGAGGACCCGGCCTGACGCCGACATGGCATCATGTGGCACAACCCGTCACGGTACAGGGCATTTGGAGGACCGAGCGGAAACGCTGGCAACAGAAGAGGGGCTGCCACAGGCAGTCCCTCCTCGCATCGTCAGGTCTGCCCTGCACGGACGGTTCGCCGATACACGTCCGGTATCTTGAACAAGTCTAGTGCTTGGGGATGCAGAGCGCCACAGGCGCTATCCCGGCGATCACGCTCGGATACTTTCGCTACATGCTCCGATGGCTACATTCCCTGGGCCTGCAGTGACCGGGCGGACTGCTCGGTTGGCGTCACCAGCTCGGTGATCTCCTCGGGATTGGTACGGTCCCAGGCCAGCACCTCGTGATAGAGCACGGTCAACTGGCGGCGTGCTCCCACGGTGTGCGCGTCGAACATGCGGGCGGCATCGTCACCGAGCATCCGGCGCAACCGCCATGCACGACGGGCGTCGTGCCGCGACAGGGCCATTGACGCATCGCGCGGCACGCTCCATTCGGCGCAGACACGTTCCAACTCAGTGTCATCAAGTGGCAAGAGCGCCGCTTCGATGTAGGCCACCGCCGGATTCGTGGCAAATACCGGCTCCGATCCGCGTTCGCTGGTACGGGTGCGTCCCCGCTGATCCTTGCTGGACATCACTCCATCGGCAAGCATGACCGCGGCACCGCTGCCCTTGGGCACCGCACTCGATGACGTTTCCGGCCGCCGGGCACCGAGCACCCCCAGGAAGATCAGCCCGATCCCGGCCGACATCGCGATGTACAGGTATTCGTAGTGCCCCAGTCGTGTCAAGCTGCCCCCGGCAGCCACCACCAGCGTCCCGGCACAGATGAGCGCGCAACCGACCATCCGGTTGCGCATGACCCCGGTTCGCCAGAACCGCCACACGGAGTAGGCCGTTCCGCCCACGATGATCGCGGTGCCGATCGAGTTGATCGCCACCGTGATCGCGACCATTTCCGGTCCACGCTCGATCGCATCCCAGCCGTCCACGGCCAACCGCGTACGATCGATCGGTGCACTCCACACCATCGTGACCCAGAGCGCGGTCACCAGCATCGTGCTGCCGGCGCCGAACCGTGCCATCGCTCGCGGCGCCAGCAGGTAGAGCTGACCGATCGCGAGATACGCGACGACGAGGGCCGGCCCTGTCGCGTAATAGAGGCGCGCCAGCCAGGGCGTCCACTCGGTGGCGCGACCGATCGCGTCGGCGCCCGCCGCCAGCGCAAACATCAGAAAGGCAAGGGTCCAGATGACCTTGTCGGGGCGGAGTTTGCGGCGCGCGTCGGAAGCGACCACAATGGCGCACATGGCGCTGAGGATCGCGCTGATGATGGGGAAGACAATCACGGAGAAGCCACACACCCTGCCAGATGGAAAGCGCCGCATCGAGCCGCGCTCCCGGCCTGAGCGGTCGATCCCCTGATTGTACTGCCGTCCCCGCCTCGCATTCGAGCGATCTCCGCGCCTGCCGGTGGTGCGAGTTCACGACCTTCCCGCGCCTGTTTCTGGCGTATTCCCTGCACGAATGGTAGAGCTCATGAACGTCGACTTCATCAAGATCGGTCAGCGATCGGTTCGCGTGACGTCGCTGAAGGAGGATGCCACCAGCGGCGCACTGACGCTCGTCGTGATCGCCCGGGGCACAGTCGATCGTCGCGTGTTGTCGGAACTCCTCGCCGCCGGCCCGCTTGTGATCGATGTGCCGGATCGGCCGGCGCAGCTTATGGATGTCACGTCGACCGACGAACGCGTCGTTGGCTCGGGAGAGCAGGCCATCACCCGCTTCTCGGTCGAGCTCACGCCCTCTACACCACCTCAACCCGGAGATGCCGCGTCCAGAGAGGAGGAATCACTAGCCACGCGACTCGACCGGATGGAGGCGACGCTGGAGGAAATCCTGAGCATCCTCAAAAGCACGAGATCCGGGCTGGCATAGGCTTTTCGCACGCAAGGTCCCAGTGGTTGACCTCAAATCATGCCCCCGGGTGTTGCCAGTTGCATGGAAGGTAGCCGGATCGGCAAGGCCCGACCTTCGACCGGATACGCAACAGGGAGGGCTGTGTGGCCCTCCCTGTTGCGTATCTCCGTATCAGCACGGACGATCGGGCTACGGATGCGAAGTGCTCGTGGCGTCATTGATCGTGGTTTCGACCGAGTTGCTAGAGGGTTCTGCGCCCTCCCCGATCTCCCGCTCGATCGCTGGTTCCTCGGCGAAGTTCCCGGCAATCCGGACCCGGGGACTGGTTTGGTCGGCCCTGGGCCGCTGGACAAGACCGATAGCATTGCCCTTCAGGCGGCTGCCCGCACCGGTCAGCAGGTGACGGACGTCCTGCCCCTTTCGTGGTGTGACGATCACCGCAATCAGGGCGCCGAGCAGAACACCGAGCAGAAACCCGACGGCGAAACCGCTGGACACGACGGATCCAAGCCTTCGAACGACGTCGATGTCGCCGAAGCTGAGATTTTTTCGCTTGAGCAGATCGGGATTGACCTGTTCACGCGCCTTCCTCGTGGCCGATCGGTAATCAATCATGCGCCACGATTCTCTCCTGCCGGACCACCCCGACCGGTTCTTGGGGCTCATGGCGCGGCTGGGACTCATCGCTGTCGTGCGGCTTCGGCACTTTGGGTGGCTTCTTTCGGGTACCCTTCACCGTCTTCGTCATGCTGCGAAGCCGCGAATAGGTTCCCGCGACCGAGATGATCGGCTTGACCGCCTCCTCCGTCATGAAGTTCGCCGTTCCCCGGACGCGCTTTGCGGTCCCGGTCAATTCTTCCAGCAACGGAATCACGCGGTCCTTGATCTGCAACGCGAGGAACGCGAGCGCGGCGGTGATGGCCGCCAGCAGGATGACCGTGACGACGGACCCGAGCACGATGAAGATGATCGCGATGTCGCGCAGCTTCTGCAAAGCCGACTGATTGTTTCCGCCGAGCAGGTACAACCCCACCCCGATCGCCACGAACACCAGGAGCGCGGCGACTCCCGCGATAATCGCCCTGGACTTGATCTTATCCATTCGCTGTTCCGCCCCTCCATTGTGTTCTCGTTGCACCCCACCGGTTACCAGAACCATTGTGCATGAGGAATCGCCTTCGCGGCATCCCGCTGCTGGGCGCAAAAACCGCGCCAACCCCGGTCATTCCCGCCGCCTCACCGGCTCAGCTATGGGTTTCACTGGCTCCCGGCGCTCCACAAGCTGGATCGTCCCGCCACCGAGCACTTCGTCTCCCCGGTAGAACACGATCGCCTGGCCGGCGGACGCGACCGGCCCGCACTCTGGCCCGAAGTCAACCTCCACCGTGGAGTTCTGCCGGGACAGCGGGGTCACGTGCGCTCGCGTCGGCACGCCGCGATATCGCACCACCGCCTCACAGGAGAACGGCTCTGGCCACGCATCCGACGTGAACGACACGTCCGTAATCTGCATCCGTCGGGATTGGGCTTGAGCCCGGTCCCCCACGACGAGCCGATTGGCTTCGGTATCGAGCCGGAGAACGAAGTATGGCTTCGTGCCGCCGATGCCGAGCCCGCGCCGCTGCCCCACCGTGTGATGCACCAGCCCCCGGTGCTTGCCGATCAGGCCGCCATCGGCAGTGACGATATCCCCGGCACCGGTCAGGTCGGGCCGCCGTTCGCTGACGAAATCGGCATAGGAGCGGTTGCCGACAAAGCAGATCTCCTGGCTCTCAGCCTTGTCCGCCACCGGCAACCCGAATGCACGCGCAAGCAGGCGAACTTCCGGCTTGGTCAACCGCCCGAGCGGGAATTGAAGAAACCCGAGTTGCTCCTGATTCAACGTATAGAGCACGTAGCTCTGGTCCTTGGCGTCATCGACCGCCCGCAGAAGCCGCACGGGAGCTCCGGGAGCCGCTGGATCGCGCTCGACGCGAACGTAGTGCCCCGTCGCAAGGCAATCGGCGCCAAGCATCTTCGCCCGCTGGACCAGATGGCGGAACTTGACATGCCGGTTGCAC
Source organism: uncultured Thermomicrobiales bacterium (assembly GCA_902806355.1). The sequence goes on from CADCWI010000084.1 coordinate 22,037, forward strand.
TCCAGGCACGGGTTCGGTGTCCGCCCGGCGGCGTACTCGTCCACGAACTTCTGGATCACGGCGCCGCCGAACTCCACTTCCATGTTCACGGCGTAAAAGGGAACACCGATCGTGGCGCAGGTGGTACGGGCATCATCCATCGCCGGAATCCCGCAGCAAGGATTTGCCCGGTGGTCTTCGTCCTCCGGCGAGAACAACCGGAGGTTCATGCCGACGACCCGGTAGCCGCGCTCGCGCATGAGCAGTGCGGTAACTGCGCTGTCGACACCGCCGCTCATCGCGACGACGACGGTTTTGCCAATGCCGTCTTTCGGGCCGATCTTCTCATCGACGAGCAGAGCGCTGGCGCGTTTCATTTCGTCGGAGGAGAGCGATGTTGACGTGTATTGGCAGGATGCGGCCGAAGCGGGAAGGCTCATGTAAAATCACTGTTCGTTATGAGGATGGAACGAGGAAGAGGTCATGGAGGGAACCGGCATGGCGCCGTCCTCATTGCCCGCCGTTCCCGCCGTGAACGCCGGCACGATGCGGTGCGTCTGACCGGATGCGAGTGTATCATGCAGCCCTTGCGACGCTCGTTGGAGTGGCTGTGGGGTTTGCACATT
>CADCWI010000085.1 GCA_902806355.1 uncultured Thermomicrobiales bacterium
GACATCTCGTCTTCGGTCGGTTCCTCACCATCTGGCAACTCGAAGCGACCCGTCTTCCGGGTCAGGCGCAGGCGGTAGACGATGTGATGATCGGCGAACGGCGGGATATCGTCGCGATCGCCGAAGACTACCGCGTGTGCATGCTTTCGCCCTTCCGGAGTAACCAGTTCTTCGTAGACGCCCTCGGCAATCACGCTCGACCACCGATCCTCCGCGACCGCCTCATCGACCTCGAACGATATCAGTGGCTGCGCCCGCATGATCTCGATCTTGCGGCCCTGCCCGCTGAAGGCATACACGGCTTCGCCATCATAACCATAGGCAAGCGGCACCACATATGGTCGCCCGGCCTCTCCGGGAGCATGGGAGCAACAGGCGATACGGCCAACGAGTGCTGTCGCGAGCAGACGCTCGATCTGATCGTCCCCGAGTACGTAGATTTTCCCCATGCGCGCGCTTCACCCTGTCCCGCTTCTGTCGTATGTCCCGGCATGCGGGTCGCCGCCGTGGCGCACCGCACTGTCACCCGCTCCGTTCCTGCCGTTCAAGGCAAGGGAGCGCGATCGGCGAGCGTCCCGAATCTATTGGTAGATCACCAGCAAAGGCGACGGATCCAGGTTCACGACATCCTCCGCCGTCATCAAGGGAACGTCCTGGTTGTAGAACAGCTTGACGCCATCGTATTCGATATGTGTCGTCCGGTTCACGAAGTCATATGTGGCCAGTTTCTCCGTCGGGGTTCCCCACCCGTCCGCATCGACGATCAGCTGCACACCTGGCACCGGAGCGATCCTGTCCTTGTTCGTCAGCATCGTTTCCTTGAACTGATGGACGACCAGCAGCCGCGGCGTAATCCGCGCCTCGGTCGCGAGATCAACCAACCAGTTCTGGGCGAACGTGACATCCTTGGCGTCGATCGATCCGATATGGACGCCGGGCACCTGACCCTTCTTCATCGCGAACTCGGGATCGAGCGCAAGATGCACGTGATCCTGGCTCAACCACGGCTTCAGGCCCTTGATCTCGTTCTCGACCGTCCTGTAGCCAATCTGGACATCGAGGAAGAGCAGCAGTCCGTTCTCCCGCGTGAAGTCGGCGTATTGGTCGAGCACGTCGGACGGTGTGTCCTGAAGATAGCTGCCATCAGCCTGTGGATCCTTCTGCGCGACTGACGCGATGACCTCGAACGCGAGGAGCACCGGATGCGAAGGATCGGCTTCTTCGTATTCCGCCGCTTGCTTGCGCAGCTCCTCCAGCAGGCGGTCCATGTCGTATTCGCCCAGGATGCCCATATCCGGATTCCCGGGAAAGCCATAGAAGGCGAGGATGCGGTTCTTGGGAAGAAGTCCGTTTGGCGTGGACGCTTCTTCCTCGGCGGCCTCCGGTTCGAGCTTGAGCTGCGGCGCGACGGCGTCCTGTTCGCCCCCTGCGTTTCCGGCTGTGTTGACGGTCAGTGCCTCGGTCGAGATGTTGGCGCGTGCCGTCGGTTCCGGTTCCCCGAATGTCAAGCGGGGAGCGGCAGGAACGTCGGCCACCACCCGCGATCCAGACCTGACATGCGCTTCACCTCGTGGCCCGGCGAACCAGAATGACGAGAAGACCAGGACGAGCACGACGAGGAACGTCAACCCTCGTTCGCCGGGGAGCTTGGCGAAAAACGCGATCAGCCAGTGGTGGCTCCGCCGGGGCAAGCGCCGTGGCCGCACACGGGTAGCAGCCGGCGCGTTGATCCATTCCGAGGAAAAGGGTTTGGGAGCGTCACGCATGGGACGGATACCTGAAGCTTGACAAAGGGACGTTGGCGCCGATGCACAAGAGGATAGAATCCTCTTGTTTCCCCTAAGCCTACTTCCCGTGTGCAACCTGGCGCATCCGTGAGTGCCCGTCTTCGTCCAAGCCATAGCAGAAACGCGGGAAGCGCCGGCTCAACACTCCCCGCGTTCATGAGAGATCAGGCCGTTCCCAGCGCCGCCCGGGAGTAGATCGGGGTCCCGATCTCGGCCCAGTCCCAGAAGAACCGCGCATCATCCAGGAGCAGGTTGATGCAGCCATGGCTTCCAGGCCGGCCAATCGTCTCCGCCGTCTTCCACCAGGCGAAGTGCAGCGCATGTCCCACGTCGCTGAAATACTGGGTGAAGAGCACGTCCTTGAGCTCGTAGAACCTGTCGGCACCGATCGAGCCGCTCTCCATCGACTCATTGGCGACGCGGTTGTTGATGCTGAAGTATCCGGTGGGCGTCTCCCAGCCGGGCATGCCCGAGGTCATGACCACGGTGCGGATCGGCTCCCTGCCTTCATAGGCGATGATCAGCTGCTGCGTCAGGTGAATATCGATCCATTTGCCTTCGGTCGGCGCATCATCCCCGAGTGGAGGCGGCTGGACTGGCGCAGAGCGACCGATGTTGCGCACGTAGACGAATGAGCCGTCCTCCAGCATCGCCCAAACCTTGTCGCCTTCAACGACCTCTTCGCCTTCGACCCAGTCGACGACCGTGATCGCCTCGCCCGCGAGGATCGTGCGGACCGCCGCCGCGCCAGACTGTGGCTGCTGATGCGCCAGCGTCTCACTCAGCGCGGCACCCTGCCAGACATCGAGCCGCCAGTCCTCGAGGGCGATCTCGGGCAATGCCTCTGGCGCAGTCAGGTACTCTGCGGACACCCACCCGGAATAGCCATCGGCATAGCCGGGCCTCCAGTCTCCATCCTCTCCAGGAACGGCGATGAACTCCGCGTTCTCGGGAAGGAGCACGATAATCTCGTTGCTGGTATCCGGTCCGGATCGCAAGCGCAATCCATCGCTCGCCGACACCAGTGTGGTCTCGCCAAGGGTCGGAGGTGCTGGCGCGAACGCCGCGTCATCGGGAAACGTCGCGGCGGCGACCTTCGTGTTGATCTTTCGCAAGACGGCCGAGCTATCAGGCTTCAGAACCATTACCGCGTTGGCGAACACCTGCGTTATTCCACCGTTGCGCTCAAACTCCCGGGAGAGCGGAACGCCGAGAATGCGCTCGCCACCGAGCGCATTCCAGGCGCGCGCCATCTCCCCAGCGACCTTCTGACCGCTCACGGGGAAGTACTCGCATACCTGGTCCAGCAGTGAGCAGACATCCGATGGCTCCCGCGCTTCCACGGGAGTGTTCCGGTCGGTCTCCGCCTTCGGCAGTGGCACACCCCGGACGACAGAATCCGCTTCAGGATCCGGCACATAGACAAGGGCGATGGATTCGAAATCCTGCCGGATGGTTCCTTCACCCTTGATGAATCGTGCTTCGGAAATCGGGACGCCCGCCCCTTCGGCACCTCCCAGCGCAAGCCATGGCTGGAGAAACGGATCGCCGAGGTTATGTCCCGTTTGTGCGAAATACTGGTTGCCTTCAGCTTCCGCATCGGAGACGATCTCTTCGGGTTGTTCGGGGTCGGAGGGAGATTCCGTCGATTCCGATTCCGGCGTGGTTTCTGGCTCCGCCTCGGTTTCCGGCTCGATGACCGTCTCGTTCGAGCCATCATGGGAGCCGTCCCGGGGCTCGATCGGCGGTGCTTCCTGCGCGCCCACCAATCCGGCCGGAAGGGCGATTCCACTGGCGATCCCGGCCAGTACGGCTGAGCGACGGTTGATCCTCAGCACCTGGCTGGAACCATCGGGTACGCCGGGGTGATGGGGTTCGGACGGGCCGATATCGCCCTCTGGAGAGAACGGCCGTTGATGGGTGATGATG
>CADCWI010000086.1 GCA_902806355.1 uncultured Thermomicrobiales bacterium
CGACGATCTTCGCGGTGAACGTTGACGGCACCTTCAACGTGCTGGAGGCCTGCCGCGAAAGCGGGATTCAAGCCCTGGTGTTTTCCTCATCCATGGCCTATGGATGGGGCTCGGTCTACTCGGTCACGAAGGTCCTCGGCGAAGAGCTCTGTCGCTCGTACCACGAGATGACCGGAGCCAGCGTCGTGATGCTCCGATACCATGAATTCGTTCCTGCCTCCTACCTGACGTACGGCGTGCGCTTGCTTCGCAACGGCGTAGACCGCTCTGATGTCGCTTCGGCGACGCTGGCGGCGCTGCGCGCGAGCGTCGAGCGCCGGGTGGAGCGGTTCTGCACGATCGTACATACCGATCATGGGATGCCGCCGGAAGTAATCGGTGATTTTCAACGACTGGGTCCGGGGTGGTGCGAGCAGCAGGTGCCCGGCGCCCGGCACCTGATCGATAAGTATTCGCTCGACCTTCCCGCCAAGGTCGAGCAGCACGACCTCTCGGCGGCCGCGCGCGACCTCGATTGGCGGCCAGCGGTTGGCTTCGTGGAGTTTCTCCGCGATCTGTCCAAGCGGGACGGGCGACGGGAAGATGTGCAACCGCTCTGGGTACCGGGAGCGTTGCCGCTCTCCTAGCGAGGCCCGTCGGTCAGGAGGCCCAGGCGCAGCGCTCGACAGGGTCGCGTCCCGGATCGACCATACTCAAGGAAGGGAGTCGGCACGGTCCGAACATCGTGCCGACCACGGAATGGGTTGGTTCCGTTGCGCCGGTGAGCGTTCGGTGAAGGTCAGAGGGGCATATGAAGAAGACAGCCTTCGGGAACACGGGACTGCACGTCTCCCGGATCGGTCTGGGCGGGTACCCGTTCTCAGGCGTGAACCGTGCTCGCGACTGGGATCCGTACTCTCCTTCCGGTCGAGCCTCAGTGCTCGCGACGATCCACCGCGCGCTCGACCTCGGTATCAACTACATCGACACCGCACCTGGTTACGGAAATGGCCATAGCGAGCGCCTCATCGGCGAGATTATGCAGACCCGGCGCGACGAGTGCGTGCTCGCGACGAAGGTCGGGTGGAAGGGGCTCGACAAGGATGCCGTGATGTCGAGCGTCCGCAGCAGTCTGGAGCGGCTCCAGACGGAGTACGTCGACGTGGCTCAATTCCACGGCGGCATGTACACCCATGACGATTACAAGCACATTGTGCATGGCGGCCCGCTCGAGGCACTGCACGAGCTGCGGCAAAGTGGGGAGGTGCGCTTCATCGGTCTGACGGCGGAGGAGCCGTGGACAGCGCGCCCCTTCTTGGAGAGTGGCGAGTTCCAGATCCTGCAGCTTGCGTACAACCTCATCTACCAGTCGGCATCCCTCCACGCCCTTGACGATGCACGGCAGCACGAAGTCGGCGTCGTCACGATGCGGACGATGACCTCGGGAATCCTGCAGCGTCTTCTCCAGTCGCTGGCACCGGAGTGGCTGGAGGCACGCGATCCGTACGAGGTGTGTCTCGGATTCGTGCTTTCGGATCCACGCGTCCACGTCGCGCTCGTGGGGATGCGGTGGCCGGAAGAAGTCGAACGAAACGTTCGCCTGGTCGAGGGATTCTCTCCACCGCTCGATATTTCGGCGGTGCCCCGGCTCACCGCCGGAATTTACGGGGCAGAGGACGTTGAAGCGAGCGGGGATCGCGCGCATGACTGATCGACGGACAGGACCGGCGACGCTCCATTGGGATGTCTTGACGATCGGCCACCTGAGTCGCAACCGGTTCTGGGGCGAGTCCGACGATCGAGCCTACCGTGAACCGCTCTGCACGAGCACACTCATCCAGACGGCTGAGCACAACGTAGTGGTCGACCCCGGACTCCCCTTAGAGGAGATGGCGCGCATCCTGGACCGCCGGGCTGGCATCGTGCCTGGCTCAGTGGACATCGTCTTTCTCACGCACTTTCATGGAGACCACCGCGTGGGCCTGGACGCATTTCCGCACGCCGTGTGGTACATGCCCGCTGCGGAGATTGAGCACTGCGAACGTCACCTCGCGGCGGAGAGCCCAGACCGCGAGGTGCTGGATCTCCTGCGCCCGGTAGGACCAACGCTCTTCCCTGGAATCACGGTGCTGGCGACACCGGGACATAGCGCCGGGCATGCATCGCTGCTGTTCGAAAGCGAGGGGATGCGGATCGCGGTGGCTGGAGACGCCGCGATGACCCGCGACTTCTTCGTCAATCGCGATTATTACTTCAACACGGTCGACGCCGAGGCGGCGGTCACCTCCATCGAGACTCTCTCGCGCGCGGCCGACGTGGTGGTGCCCGGTCACGACAACTTCTTCCTCAATCGGCCTTTGGAGTAACGCCGAACGGAGCAATACGACGATCCAGGCGGCGGGCGATCGATTGATCAGAGCGAGCAAAGCGGGGCAAAGATGGGGGACCAGTTCGCAGTAACCAGAGCGGCGGCGGTACAGGCGGCACCGGTCTTTCTGGATCGGGACGCATCGGTGGCCAAGGCGTGCCGGTTGATCGCCGAAGCGGGGTCCGCTGGGGCGAACCTCGCGGTCTTCGGCGAGACCTGGTTGCCCGGCTACCCGATCTGGCTGGATGTCGCCCCCGGCGCGGGCTTGTGGAACCATCAACCCGCCAAGGACATCTTCACCCGCCTCGTCGCCAACGCCGTCGAGGTGCCGGGCCCGGTCACGGAGGCGTTGGGTGCCGCGGCGGCTGAAGCCGGGTGCGCCGTCGTCATGGGCATCCATGAGCGCGAACGCGGCCGCCCTGCCGGTACCCTTTACAACACCATCCTCTACCTCGGCGTGGATGGCCGACTGCTGGGCAAACACCGGAAACTGATCCCAACCTACACCGAGCGTTTGGTCTGGGGTCGCGGCGATGGCAGTACGCTCGGTGTAGTCGATCTGCCTCAGGCGCGGGTGGGCGGTCTGGTCTGCTGGGAGCACTGGATGCCGCTTGCCCGCCACGCGATGCACGTCACCGGTGAGCAGATCCACGCTGCTCTCTGGCCCACGGTCAAAGACATGCACCTGGTTGCGTCGCGCCACTATGCCTTCGAGGGACGTTGCTTCGTAGTTGCCGTTGGTTCCGTGCTCCGCCGGGATCAGGTGCCGGAGGACCTGGAAATTTTCCGAGGCGACCGAATAGATCCCGGTGCACCTCTCCTGGCGGGCGGAAGCGCGATCATCGGTCCGGACGGTGAGTGTCTTGTCGGTCCGGCAGGTGCCGTGGAGACGATCCTCTATGCCGATCTCGACCTTGCGCGCATCCCGGCAGAGAACCTGACCTTCGATGCCGTCGGTCACTATGGTCGCCCGGACGTCTTCACGCTAACCGTCAACACGAATCCCCAGACATACCTGGACACCGAGAACCAACCTTGAGACTGCAGTACCCACTCCCTGTGCTCGGTTGTCGCGGTACTGTGGTATCGAGCAAGACCTCAAGAGGGCGAGTAACAGCGCCCTCGCTCCAGGAAGATGTCAGGCAGTCCATCTTGGCGCCCGGCAGTGACGCGGACAGATCGCGCAGGTCAAGGAGCGGAAAGACGCGCTCAGGCTGGAAGAAACCGTGCATGAACGCTGGCCCTTGCTCTCCTCCCGGGAGTGACCGTAACCCCTGACGTAATCGAAAGGCGCTCGCCTATCGATACCTAGTGACTTCGCCTACGATAGCCTGCACCTCTTGATGTTCACGCCCGCCGGCGAACGCATCCACGAATGTCCTCATGCATAAAGTGATGGAGCGAGTCCGTGTCCGATTTCCCCGGTTCATCGGTCGATGTCTTGCAAGAGGCGCTTACTTATGTCGAATCCTGGATCGAATTCCGTGTCTGGAAGCTCTGTACACCCGGTGCGCAGGTAGCTGTCTGGTTTAACGGCGCCATCCAATTCAGCAAAGCATACGGCGTCTCGAATCTCGATACGCGCGAACCGCTGACGACCTCGCACCTTTTCCGCATCGCCTCGCACTCCAAGACCTTCACCGCGACGGCCATCATGCAACTCGTCGAAGCAGGCGAGCTACGGCTCGACGACACAGTGGGGACGTGGATCCCGGAACTGGCGGAGGCCGGGTCGCCACTGGCAGACGCTACTGTGCGCGAGCTCGTCTCGCACTCCGCGGGCGTCATCCGCGACGGTGTCGACTCCACCTTCTGGACGCACAGCCGACCGTTCCCCGGCGCGGAAGAGTTGCTGCACATGTCCATTCGTGAAGGCGCCGTCCGCCAACCAGAGGCAACGTTCAAGTACACAAACATCGGTTTCTCGTTGTTGGGCATGATCGTCGGCAAGGCAGCCGAAAGCACATACAACGAGTACACCAGGCGCGCAATCATCGAGAAGCTCGGACTCCGCAACACCGGACCGGAACTGGACGAAGCTCGCATCTCGGAATATGCGGGCGGTCACAGCGGGCTTGCCAGCTGGACCGAGCGACAGGTCATCCCGCACGTCGATACACATGCCATGGCGGCAGCGACCGGGTTCTTTTCCACCGCGGACGACATGGTGCATTTCGCCTCGGCGCACTTCTTCGGCGATGGGCGGCTGATCAGCGATCGATCGAAAAACGAGATGCAGCGGCCGGTTTGGACGGGGCAGAACCCGGACGCTCCGCAGGATGGCTACGGTTACGGCACAACCGTTCATCACTACGACGGGCATCGCATGGTGGGGCACTCGGGCGGATATCCGGGGCACATCACCCGCACGATGTGGGATCCAAAGGAAGGACTCGCGATCTCCGTACTGACCAACGCGGTCGATGGACCGGCGGAGGAACTTGCGGCCGGGATTCTGAAAATTCTTGACAAGGCACGCGAGGTGTCGCCAAAGCTGCCGCTCGACTCCGGTCTCGTCAGCAGTGCGGAGATACCGCGCCCTGAGGCGCCGGACCATGAGATCGATCTCGGTATCTTCACCGGCCGCTTTGCCGCACTCTGGGGCGTGACGGATGTCTTCGTCCTGAGTGGCAAACTTTACGCAAGCAGTCCGGTTGGACCGTCGCCGATAGTTCAGCCCTATGAACTGGCGGTCATCGACGAGAACACGCTGCGCATTATGGGCGGTTCGCCGTTCGCATCGGTCGGGGAACTCTTTCGATACGAGCGCGACGCTGACGGCAAGGTCATGAGCCTGTTCACTGGCGGCATGAAGGCTTGGCCCATCGAGGACTACCGTGCCAGTGACCGGGTGCTGTAGCGTCGTTCACATTTGAAACAATGGAATGTGGAAGGGTGGAGTACTGCTCTCCCAGTTCCGCACTGCAGCACGCTGCGGTCGCGGCAAACGGTGGGCGGTGTCCCGCCATTGACACGCGGATCGATCAGCAGTCATGGCGCCCCGAGCCGCGATGTCGCTCGGACCCGCGCAGACGCCGGGTATCACACGACCGGCAACCTAGGCCGCAACGGTTTACGAAAGACACCGTCCTCTCGATGCTGCAGAGCCGCTTCTATCCCGGCAAGCACGCGGCACTGGTCGATGAGGTGCTTTTCAATGCCGCCATCGCGGCGCGGTTCCGCAACATCCGTCGCAACACCAGTTCGCCAGCAACGGCACCAACGCCGTGGGCCCTGTCCCGCGTTGCAACTGCGGTTCGGCTATGCGGCTCACCGGTGGCGCTGCCCAGCGGCGACGAGCCGAGTGCGCGACCCACCGGCAAGGCTTGGACTGCCGGGCGCCATCATTTTTTTCGCCGATGTTGTGGAGGACCAGCTCGGACAACTCCTGACGACCTTCGCCATCCCGCAAGAGCGACGAGAGGCGCTGATCCAACGGTGGCAGGAACTGCGCGGCGAACGCCAGAGCACAGAAGCCGAGCGGGCGCGACTGGAGCGGAAAGCCGAACAGGTGAAGCTGCTCTACATCGAGGGTGAACTGGATGACGGCGAGTACCGGCGACAGCGTGCCCAGATAGCCGAGTCCCTCGCCGCGATCCCGGTTGACGACTTGCCGTCGACCGAAGCGGTCGGACGCCGCCTGGCGCAGATGCTTGCCGACCTGTCGCAAGCCTGGACAGTGGCGACACCACCGGAACGGCACGCGAGTCCGAAGGAGGTGTTTGCGGACGTGGCGATCGCAAACAGAACGGCCGTAGTGGTGAAGCCACGACCGGGACTGGCACCATTCTTTGCATCGCTGGAGTGTCAACCGAAGTCGTGGATAACGTCCGAGCGGAAGCGACGGGGTCGGTCACGCCAATGCGTTATGTTCCGCCCGGAGCAATTATCATCGCCGAGCCACTGGAGAGGCGTTCGGTGGATACTTCACGGCGATCATCGTATCAGCAACCACGTCATTACACGCTCATCCCAGATCGGCTGAAGACGATTCAACGGCGACCTCATCACACTCTAATGAGAAATTGCCGAAGAGTTTGGCGTGTCACACGAGACGATTCGAGCGGCGGGACATGCTAAGGCCGTCGAGTGATGATCGGCTGCTACAGAGGATCCAGTTGGCTTAGTGCTGAAACGTGGATCGTCCTGGGAAGGAGAGTCGTAGTCACGAAAGCCGCGGTGTCTCACTCCACTTCAGCACTCCATGGGTGCGGAGCGTGGCGACGAGTAGATCGCGGCGATCGTGGTTGTTACTTCCGCAGAGGCCTGGCATTGGAAGTGCTCAAGGACACTCAGCGCCGCGGCCTGGTGGAGAACACCATGATGCTCACGTTTATCGAGACGAGCGATACCGTGGGCACCCTAAAGATGCGCCCGATCTTTTTGAGGAAGGCAGTGCATGAAGATCGGTCTTGATTACTGGCAGGTGATAAGCCACTACCCCGAGTACTTTCAGGCATTGGTGGACGCCATGGCGGCCCAGGGGCATGAAGTCCATATTGTTTCAGCGATTGGCAGGGGCCGGATAGGCACCATCGAGAACGAGGTAAAGAGTGTGCTGACCGGGTTTGCGGCCTGCCATGAAGTGGTCTTCAGCAACCCGCGGCAGTCCCCCGAACTGAAGCTGGCCAAGTGCCAGGAGCTGGGGATCACCGTCTTTTACGATGACCGGGATGATGTCTGCCGGCTGCTCAACCACAACGGTATCCTGGCAATGCGAGTGACCCGGAAGGACGACCGAAGGAGCGATGTAGAAGCTGAGCGAAACTGATCTACGCTCTGGTATTGATACTTCGTATCATGTGTGCTATACTAGAGCGAGTCAGAAGGAGAGTGCCATGAAGGTGCTGAACTCGCTGCGATCAGCGAAAACGCGGGACCGGAACAGCCAGATGGTCCGCCGCAACGGTCGGCTCTACATCATTGATAAGAAGAACCCTCGATTCAAGGCCCGCCAGGGCTAAGGCTCCAGGGAGTTTCGAAGACCACGCATCGGGAGACCGAGCGTGGTCTTCCCCTTTAAGGGACTGGCCGGCACCGGTCGTCTGGTCCTCCAGACACTGGACTTGCATCAGCCCCTTCGTGAGTCGCAGGAGGGACACTCTGTCTCGAGGTGGTTTATCCGCATTCCAGGGTGGTGTCAGCTTGGATATTGTTGAGGCGCAAATCATTGAAAAAGTTGCACGAACGATTGGAGTGTCACTAATCGCGACGCCGTACTTAGGGTAATCTCACCCAAAGGGTTGTGCGTGCTGACGAACCGCGATGCCGCAAGCGAGCAGTCGTTGGACTCTTCCGATCGGCCAAGCACTTCTCCAATCGACGCCTATGAAGATTGCTCCGATCGCTACCTTGGGAAGTATCTGCGAAGCCATTTGCAATCGAAAGCGGACGTGTACAGGCACAACGAAGAGCCCAGCACGAGGATTTCTCGTACTGGGCCCGTTGTCACCGCACGTCTGTTCAACCCGCGGGCGTTGCCGATGCCGGCGTAGCGACCGGTGTCGCCTCCGGTGTCTTCAACGCCGCCTTCACCCGCTGCGGGGTGATAGGCAACTGTCGCACGCGTGCTCCGGTCGCGTCGTGGATGGCGTTGGCGATCGCCGCCGCAACTGGCACCGTCACCGGCTCCCCAATCCCCTTCGATGGCTGATCCGGCCGGTTCAACACCGTCACTCGGATCACCGGCACCTCGGCAAAGGTCAGGATCGGATAGGTGACCCAGTCGCGACTGGTAACGATGGACCGGTCGAACGTCACCTGCTCCTTTGTGGACCAGCTCGTCGCCTGGATTACGCCCCCCTCCACCTGATTCACCACCCCGTCCGGGTTGACGGCGAGCCCCGGATCAATCGCGCAGGAGAACCGGGTGATGCGGTACTCTCCGGACGTCTCGTCGACCTCGACCTCGGCGATGTACGCCATGTATGACGACGATGGGCCGGTCTCGCGTGTGTAGAGCACGAAGCCGATGCCCATGCCCTTGCCGCCGCTGCCGCCACTCGGTTGCCAGCCGGCGAGGTCAGCAACCGCGTGGATCACGTCAATGGCGCGATCATCCTCAAGATGACGTAGCCGGTACTCGACCGGATCCACACCGGCCCGGATCGCCAGCTCGTCCATGAACGACTCGAGGGCGAAGATGTTGTAGCCGCTGAACACATTGCGCATGTAGCCCGTGCGCAGCAGTGGTCCCGCATTGAACCCTTCCAACGGCAGCGGCCGGATCGTGTACGGCGTGTCACCGATCGCCATCGCGGCGATGCCGGGCTCTGGGTGAACCCCCCTGACGGCCGTATGGATACGGCCGCGGAGACCGGTGATCTGGTAGTTCTCGTCGAGGAGCGTCTCCAGTTCTATAAGCTGCGGCGGGCGGTACTGGCTCCAGACGAACTCATCCGAGCGCGACCACTGCAGCCGCACCGGTCGGCCGACTTCTTGGGACAGGATCGCCGCCTCGACATCGATCTCCTGGTCGTAGTCATCGCGCCGTCCATAGAGCCCGGTACTTGCCCCGCCGATGACTTGTACCTGCGTCTCTTCCGCGAAGCCAAGCGCCTCGGCCACCATCCAACGCGCGCCGAACGGCCACTGAGTCGAGGACCACACCCGCGCCCGGTCGCCTTGCACGTCCGCGAGCGAGAATGCCGAACCGATCGGGGCGTGGGAGAGGTACGGGCCGCGATACGTCTGTGCGTAGACGTCGGTGGCGTCCTCGCGCCGCGTCTCGTACTGCTGGTTGACCTCGGCGAAGGTCTCCCTACGCGTGCCCTGGTCACCGTTCGGGATCAACTCGATTGGCTTCCCGTTCTCCATGATCCAGCCGTAGAGCTCCTCGTGCGTCACGGCAAGCTCCTCGCCCGCCTCCCACTTCGTCGATTCCTGCAGTCGCTCGACGGCGGCGAGCGCTTGGTCCTCCCGCTCAGCCACGACGGCGATGAAATCTCCCGGCATCGTCTCAATCCGTGTGATACGCGCGAATCGCTCGTCCCCGGGATAGCTGATCGGGATCACCGCCACAATGCCGTCCATCTCGGCGACCGACGTGTCGTACGACGTGAGCCGCGCCCCGTAGGCCGGTGCCCGCAGCACCCGAGCGTGGGTCATCCCTTCGACTCGGACGTTGTCGATGAAGTCTCCCTCTCCACCGGTCAGCTTCGTCGGGATGTCGATCCGCGGGATGGACTGGCCGACAATGGTGTACTTGTCTGGCGTCTTCGTGGCCGCCTCCATGTCGACGTCTCGAGCGAACTGGCGGCCACCGAGCAACGCGCCGATGTCCCGCTGCTGGCTGCCGCCCGGGGTGCTGACCACACCGTCCGCGATTTGAAGCTGATCCGCCGCGACCCCGAATTGGTCCGCGGCGGTCTCGAGGACCGCCTGCCGCGCGGTAACCGCCGCCTGCCGGATGATCACGGCCGCGACGCCTATTGTGGTCGTAGCGGAGGTGATGCCCTGGTTCGGCACCACGTCGGTGTCGCCTGAGACAACGGTCACCTGCTTGAACGGAACCGAGAGTTCCTCGGCGACGATCTGGCTGAGGGCGGTCAGGATACCGTTGCCGATCTCGACCCGGCCGGTGTAGAGCGTCACGCTCCCGTCTTCATCGATCCTCAGCCAGCCGTCGAGCTCCGGCGTCAGGTCGCGCATCTCCTCAGCGGACCATTTGGGGTCCACCGGCTGTTCCGGGGTCGCGAACGCGCTCCTGGCCGGTCCCGCCAGCGAGAAGCTGATCACGACGGCACCCGTCCCCTGCAGGAATCCGCGACGCGAAACGGTGCTGCGAGTCATGATGTCGCCCTTTCACTCGCGGCCCGCTTGGCCGCCCGGAAGATGCGGGTGTGTGTCCCGCACCGGCAGAGATTGCCGTTCAGCGCCGTGAGGATGTCCTCATCACTCGGGTCAGGATTGGCATTGAGCAGAGCCTGGGTGACCATGATCATGCCGTTGATGCAGAAGCCGCACTGGGACGCCTGCTCGTCGATGAACGCCTGCTGGACCGCGCCGGGTGCGTCCCCGTCGCTAAGCCCCTCGAGCGTCACGATCTCGCCTTCGACGACTTGGGAGATCGGGGTCAGGCACGAGCGAATCGCCTTGCCATCGACGAGCACTGTGCACGCTCCGCACTGCACGAGCCCGCAGCCGAACTTGGGACCGTTCAGGTCGAGCTGGTATCGCAGGGCGCAGAGGAGAGCGCTGCCCGATTCCGCCTCTACCGTCTGGTCCTCACCATTGACCCGTAAGGTGAACTGGGCCACAGCATCGCCTCCTTACTGAGCAGAAGTAAAAATGAATCAACCGTGCCCGTCCGCCACGGGTGACCGATCGATCGCGATGTTATCGTCCACCGCCCAAAGGAGTGCATCACCACTGCGCTGACTCAGGATCACCTGCGCTCGATGCTGCTCCTCACTACCGTGGACGAGCAACTGGATCAGCGCTTGTCCGTTCATCAACTCTCGCCGCGCCTGCTCCAACTCGTCGAGATCGTCCCCCCTGCTCAACCGCAGCCGGACGAGGAACCGGTGAAGGCCCGTCCCTCCAAGAGGCCCTTCGAGCCGGCGAACCTCCTCGACGACGATGACTTCAATCCGATCGCGCGCAAATCCCGCCGCGCTGAGCAGGGCGACGCCCCTATCGGTGTCGGACCGGGCGACGGCTGCCACGACCATGAGATGCGGATATGACAGCCGACTAGGAGAAAGGCTGGACGCGAACTGGTCAGATGGTTCGGAATACATGTGCTCCTCCGATGCGAATACCCCAGGTTGGCCGTGAGTCGGTCCTGGTCTAACACCCTGGATGTCATGGTGCTGGAAAGAGTGGTCCGAACCCCAAGTCCTGCCGAGGGGCTAGAAGGGAACTGGGTGGTGCCGCCACGCTCTGGTAGCGGGGCAGTTGTCCGATGGGTTGGTCGGCGACGACTTTTCGCATGTTTGTCTATATCAATGCGGACCTCAATGCGCGTGCCGTCTGCTCCGTGGCCTCCCGCGTGGCGTTCGTTTCGGCTAAGGCGTTGAGCATCATGAAGTCGTGGAAGACGCCTTCATACCGCGCGCTCGTCACATCCACACCTGCGAGACGAAGCTTGCGCCCGTAGGCCTCGCCCTCGTCGCGCAACACGTCTGCCTGGTCGGTGATGACCAGAGCCGGCGGCAAGCCACGCAATTGCTCGACAGATGCCTGCAGCGGTGAGGCCGTTGCCTCTGTCCGCATCGCGGCAGCGGGGAGGTAGGCATCCCAAAACCATTGCATCGCCTTGCGCGTCAGCCACGGCCCCTCGGCAAACCGATCGTAGCTGTCGGTGTCGAAGGCAGCGTCCGTGACCGGGTACAGCAGCGCCTGATACCGGATCTTTGGTTCATCACGCTCCTTCACCAGGTGCGTCACCGCGGCGGTCATGTTGCCGCCGACGCTGTCACCGGCGACGGCTAGCCGGCTCCCGTCGAGCCCCATTTCCGCTCCGTACGTCGCGACCCACCGCACCGTCGCGTAGACCTATTCGATCGCAACCGGGTACCGGGCCTCCAGCGAGCGCGGATAGTTGACGAAGACGAACGCGGCACCAGTCTGCTCGGCCCGGTCTCGCACCAACCGCTCGTGGGTAGCAAAGTTGCCGAGCACCCAGCCGCCGCCGTGCGTATACACGACCGCGGGCAGGCTGCCAATTTTTGGCAATTGGCTTGACGACAGTGAGCGAAATCGTGCCGTCGGGATCGCCCGGGATGGTCCGCTCCTCGACCTCAGCCGACGCCATGGGGACCTTGCCGGCCTGCGCACGGTCCAGCACGGCACGGGCGTCGTCGGGAGTGAGGGTGTATAAGGGAGGCCCCCCGGCCCAATGCTAGGGAATCGGCCAAAGCCTGGGCGGCTGGCTCCAGCACCAGTGCGGGTATTGTTGCGGGGTGACCGCTGGGTGTGTGCATTTGGAGACTCCTCTGCTAAATTACTGAAGCGGCACTCGCCTCCCGGACACCGCGGGATGCACGGTGCCTGGTAAGCGTTATTTATCGCGTCGGGTGCGCCTTGAGCCAATCTTCGAACCGGACGCTGCCAAGTTGGGCCGCATTGAGCGGAATCAGCGACTGCTCATGTGGGACCGATCCATAATAAGGTGCCCGTAAATCAGGAACAACGTGACGCAGATCGCTGCGCGTGCTGAGGCGACGGCTGACGACCTTATCGAAACGGAGCCGTTCGGGGCCAGCTATTTCCAGGCGACCATTGAGCGGGGCGTTCATTGCTACCTCGGCGACCACAGCCGAGACGTCGGCGGCGGCGATCGGCTGGAACGCCACGGGCGCCATATGGACCTCGTCGCCACGCGTGGCGGTATCCGCGATTCCATCGACGAATTCGAAGAACTGCGTCGAGCGTACGATCGAGTACGGGATTGGTCCCGATTCGATCAACAGCTCTTGGGCGATCTTGGCCCGGAAATAGGTGTTATCGGGCGACCGATCGATCCCGACGATCGACAACGCTACGTGATGGCCCACGCCAGCGGCCCGTTCCGCCGCAAGGAGGTTGCGGGTCGAGGTTTCGAAGAACTCCAGCACCGCCGCGGGCTCGTAGGACGGCGAGTTGGAGACATCCACGACCACCGCGGTGTTTTGCATGGCTTCGGCCAGCCCTTCGCCGGTGATGCTGTTGATACCCAACCGGGGCGACGCCGGCATCGCCTCATGGCCGTGCTCGTGAAGAATGTTGACGACGTACGATCCGATGAGTCCCGTGCCACCAATAACGACGATTTTCATGGGGTTTCCTTTCTGGATGGTCGCTTGTGTTGCCGCCTGCCTGGTTACAAAGCGATCCGTGCGGCCTCGATGGTGATGGTGAGCTTGACCTCATCGCTGACAAGGACGCCGCCACTCTCGAGCGCTTGGTTCCAGTTGAGGCCGAAGTCCTTGCGGTTGAGTTTGCCCGTGGCCTCGAACCCCGCGACCTCGACGCCCGAGGGGTTGATGCCGCTGCCCAAGTACTTCGCCCTGAGCGACAGCGAGCGAGTGATGCCCCTGATAGTGAGCTCGCCCGCAATTACGAAGCGCCCGCCATTGCTCTCGATGCTGGTGCTGCGGAATGTCGCCTTCGGGTACCGCTCAACATCGAAGAAGTCGGCGCTGCGCAGGTGCGTATCGCGTGCGCCAATCCCGGTGTTTATGCTGTCGGCATCGATCTCCACCTCAACCGCCGCGTTATCGGGACGATCGAGATCGAGTTTGATCCTGCCCCGGAAGCTGTCGAAACGGCCGTGTACGGTGGTGATCATCATGTACTTAACGGAGAAGCTGATCGTGCTGTGGTCCGGATCGATCGTCCACATCGGTGCGGGCGCTACCATGATGTTCCGTCGTTGCAGGGTCGATACGTTCATGAACCCTCCCTCCTTTTCATCTGACCCGATCGGATGGTGCTGCTCGTGTTGAGCGATCAGGTCGCGGCGCCGACGGCCGCGACAGGCGAACGTCCGGGACGGTTCTGGACACGACTGAACCCATGGTGTTCCCTTTCTACGAGGCGTTACCAATACGAGACGATTCCCGTAGGCATGCGTCGATCTTGCGCCGCCCGGCAGGCCGGCGCATCTGGGGAACTCCTCAATTGAAGAACGGGTTTGGGGAATGGAGCTCTGAGGAAAACTCCTCAGGTGGCAGGAACGGGCACGGTATCTGAGGAGATTTCCTCAAGCGCCCATAAGTGGATGTTCGTTGATGTGGTGGCGTACCGCGAAAACCGCTGCTGCGGTGCGTGAGTCGACGCCGATCTTCTGCATGGCGTGCTGGACGTGGTTGCCGGCCGTGCGCTCACTGATCGACAGCGTCTCGGCGATCTCCCGATCACCCATGCCCTCGCCGAGGAGACTCAGGACCTCGACCTCGCGCGGAGTCAGACCGAAGCGGTCCACGTGGTTGAGAACGGGAGTCCTCGGCACCGAGCCGGGAGGTGGCACGGCGACGGTCGTGAAGTCGTTTTCCACCATCGCTACGGGCAACGCCGCACCTTCGGCCAAGCAAGCGGCGAGCCTTAATTCGCCGAGTGCGGCGTGAACGGCGGCGACATCGCGGTCGTGGGTGGCAAGGAAGGCCGGTTCGACTGGCAGCCCGTCGGCTTCTCGCATCGACATGGCGGCGCCAAGGAGGCGGGCAGCGCGCTCTGGTTGCCCCCATGCGATGGCTACCCCGGCCGCGCCGTCAAGAGCAAGAGCGATAATGCGTTGATCGCGAATCTCGGTAAACGGGGCCAGCCCCTCGGTGAACAGTGCCATCGCACGTACGAGATCACCCCGGTCGCGGGCCGCATAACCTAAACCGATGAGTGAGAGTCCGATTCCCCAGCGGTGGTCGACCAAACGTTGATCGAGGAGCGCAGCTTCGAATCGGGACGTGGCCTCCGCGAGCGCGCCTTGGGCGTGGGCCGATGCACCTAAAAAGCTGAGAGCTAGCCCCGAGCGGACGGAAGCCAAGACTCGGTCATCCAATTGGCGGGCCGTGGCCAGCGCCGCCTCAAGGTGAGTGGTGGCCTCGATGAACTGGTGCCGGTGCATCGCTACCAATCCGAGTCCGAACCAGTTGTGCGCGACCCCATCCAGATCACCATGGACCTGGGCAAGCGCCAGGCTGTCTGTGAAACAGGCCTCGGCGCGTCCGACATCGTCCTGGTTCACTGCCAGCACACCGAGCACGTAAAGTGCTTGGCTCCTCAGCAGTGGCGAGGCTTCGCCGGCACGCGCCAGGGCTTGCTCTAGCCATGCCCGCCCCTCCTCGTGTGGGCCGTGGAATATCCAAAGCATCTTTAGGGAACGGGCGAGACGCAGAAACGCCTCCGGTTCGCCCCGGTGTGCTAGCCAATCCAAGGCCGCCCGAAGGTTGTCGTGGTCAGCTTCCAACTGCTGGATCTTATCTGGGAGGTGCCTCCTATCCAGCTCCCAACCCGTCGCCTCGGCGAGCGCCAGGAAGAATACGGCGTGCCGACTCTGAATGATTTCGTCCTCTCCGAACGCAGCCAGGCGATCGCGCGCGTACTCGCGGACGGTCTCCAGCATCTGGTAGCGCGGTTTGCCGTCGGCCCCTGCGCTCAGCCGGATCAAGCTGTGTTCGATGAGGGCCGTGATCCCGTCCAGCACGTCGATTGAGGTATTCAGCTGGGGCTCGTCGGCGGTGTCCGTTGAATCAGCTCCGACGGTTTCGGCTGCCTCGAGGGTGAAGCCGCCGACGAAGACCCCGAGGCGGCGGAACAGGGCCTGCTCGGTGGCGTCGAGCAGGTCGTAGCTCCACCCGATCGTGTCGCGCATGGTCTGCTGCCGCAGCGGCAGATCTCGCGCACCGCCGCTGAGTATTGGCAGCCGCCGCTCCAGGCGCCGCAGGAGCGTCGCCGGCGGCAGGGCCCTGGTACGCGCCGCGGCCAACTCGATCGCAAGCGGGAGACCGTCAACACGGCGAACGATTTCGGTAACAGCTGTCAATGTCTCGGCGCTGAGGTGGAAATCTGGCCTGATGTCCCGCGCACGCTCGATGAAGAGCCGAACCGCACCGGAGTCACCGGCGTCCTTGCTCGCGGCAGGCTCGTCGAGCGGCAACGGGGCGACCGGAAATTCGCGCTCTCCGGAAACCCGGAGGCTGATGCGGCTGGTGACGAGCAGCGTTACCTCGGGGCAGGCGTCCAGGAGTTGGCGCAACTGCGGTGCCGCGACGACCACCTGCTCGAAATTGTCCATAACGAAGAGCAGGCGCCGATCGGCGATGGCAGTGGCCAGGCGATGGTGCAGAGACTCTGCGCCGATGTCGCGAAGACCAAGGCTCGCCGCGGTGGTGCTCAGGACGAGGGTAGTGTTGCTTACGGGAGAAAGATCTACAAAGACAACCCCATGGGGAAAGTCGGTCGTGACCTCAGCGGCGGCCGCGAGCGCCAGCCGCGTCTTGCCGACACCGCCGGGTCCGGTCAAGGTCAGTAGACGGACGGCGGAATCACGCAGGAGCGAGACAACAGCGGTCACCTCCGCATCCCTGGCAATCAACGGCGTCGCTGGGCGCGGGAGCGGGGTGGAGCCGCCGTCCATGAAGGAACGGGTAGATGACATGTTCTGCCGCGTAGGGCCGCGAGGTCCCGGGATCTGAGGAATAGCCATGATGAGACCTGCCCTCTTCAGGCAAACGCGCGTGCAGGATTCGCGGTCTGGCAGGGGTGCCGAGCAGAGGTAGATGACACGAGCGATGGAAGGCGTTCATTGGCATCTCCCCTCAGCATGCGGTGCGCGACGGAGCGGCCGTACCGAGGAATCGGGGATGAAGACGCTTGAGACCGAACCTTATTGCAATGGTGTGCCACACTGGCGCGGTCGTCAAGAGGAGCGGACCAGTGGGTAGCCCCTGAGCAGACATGGGACGGAGGGAGCTCTTGCACACTTACTGCCAGGAGTGAGTGGTTTGGTAGCACCTGCGTAGGTCGTTGACAGTGATCCAATTGCCTACGTTTCATGTTGCTAAGCCCGCCGCAGAATTAGCGCTCTGCTAATTGCGACTCAGGACGAGAGTGAAGACGATCAAGTTTTATTTGTATACCGTCGAACCTCGACAGCCGAGAAGAGGCATTACTGCCAACAGTGAGCCCTCGCGCCCGCTGGGGCGCCCGTCCGGTCGGCATCGACAACTCGCCGCGACAGCTTGAAACGGCCAGCCGCATGCAGGAGCGCTTCGGGATCGCCTTCCCCCTGCACCTGGGAAACGCCGAAGCCTTGCCTTTTCCGGACAGTTCCTTTGATCTGGCGATCGGCGAGTACGGCGCCTCAATCCGGTGTGATCCGTATCAGTGGATTTTCGAGGCCGCCAGTGTGTTGCGACCCGGTGGCCGGCTGGTGTTCCTGGTCAATGGCGTGCTGGCGATGCTGTGCACCAGTCCCGAGGATACCGAGGACATCCTCGTGAACGCGTGCTTCAGGCGGCCCTACTTTGGCAAACATCGCTTCGAGTGGCCCAATGATGACTCGGTCGAGTTCCACCTCGGCCACGGCGACATGATCCGGCTGGTGCGGGCCAACGGCTTCGAGATCGAGAACCTGATCGAGCTGCAGTCACCGGTGGAGACGGGGCAGGCCACGCCGCTCATCGCCTACATCCCGGACGCGTGGGCGCGGCAATGGCCGGCCGAGAAAATCTTGGGCGCCCGCCAACGCTCCGGCTGAGATCGTGGACACGACAGTGCAGCATGAGTGTCGTCAACAACGGGATTCGGGACCGCGTGCTAGAGCGGTTTACGGCTCGACGAATCGCTATTTCTTACCTCCGGGCTGTTCCCCACAAGGCTGCTTGCGGCTCTGGCGAAAGGATCCCACGTCGAGCGAGGAAGCTCACATCAGACAAAGAGTCCGCTTTCCGAGACCTTGCCCACACTCGAAGCCTGCGCTCCTTAGCCACTACATTCGCGGTAAGTCTCGAAACGGTCCGCACCATCTGCCGTGGCAGGTGACGAACGGCGCGATGTTTGGCAAGGCGCTGCTCTCGTCCGCCTTTCCACCCCCGGCGGTGGCGCCATCAGCCAGCGCGTACTCCGCGGTGCTTTGGTCATACCGGGAGGTAGCGACTGTCCGGATTGTTGGAGCGATACGTCTTGCACATAATGAGTCCATCCGCAGCGTCCTCAAGCGCTTGCTCACACGGTCCGCACTGGTCTCGGCGGTGCGTCAATGCCAGCATCAATCAATCGGCGCCGACTGACGCGAGGCACTACGCAAACGTTGCCATCTCATTGCAGGGCGCGTCCCGACGGCCAAACGCTGTCAGTCCGCACCGACCCGGCCCGTCCCGCCGCCGCCGAGGTGTTCTAGAGCCACCACCAAGTACGGCCCCGGGACGGCGGCGGATTGGGCGATCAGCGTTTCGATCACCCCGGCGCTGGGCTCATGGACCTGGCATGACTTCCTGGAGTTGAACCGTCCAAGCGGGTAGAACGGACCTTGCTGGGCACGACGACGACGCGGTCGCCGGTATGGATCACCTCCCGATCAGCCCGCCGGCGCCCCTCATCCGGTCAGTCGGACGAGCGTCGGCGCCCGAGTTGATCCCGGATCAGGACCAGAGCCGATCGTGGCTTCGCACCTGATCCCATTCGGGGGTTGGCTCGAAGAAGCCGCGGTCCCACGGTACGAGGTGTTCCTTCACCACGTCCAGGTTCAGTTCGAAGCCGAGCCCTGGCCCCTCGGGCACCGGAATGTAGCCATCCTGGATGATCGGCTTCGACACGCCGTCAATGAAGTCGCCCCAGGAGGAAACCTTGTTGAAGTGGTGCTCCAGGGCGATG
Source organism: uncultured Thermomicrobiales bacterium (assembly GCA_902806355.1). The sequence continues at coordinate 18,644 of CADCWI010000086.1, forward strand.
AAGTTCTGGGTCGCGGCGGCGCAGTGGACGCTCGCCATGGTGCTGACGGGCGTGCCGGCCATATGCAGCGCCATGCTGATGCCGTGCTCCTGCGCGTAGTCGCCGATCTTCTTCGTCTCCATGATGCCGCCGCTGGTGGCGAGGTCCGGGTGGACGATGTTGACGGCGCGAGCCTCCAGCAGCGGCTTGCAGCCGTCGAGCAGGTAGATGTCTTCGCCGGTGCAGACCGGAATATTCAGCGCGCGCTCCAGCTGCACCCATTTGTCGGTGAACTGCCAGGGCACCAGGTCCTCCAGCCAGGCGAGGTTATAGGGCTCAAGCGCCTGGCCGAGGCGCAGACAGTCGTCGATCCCGATGTGGCCGAAGTGGTCGGCGGCGATCGGTACCTTGTCACCGACGACGGAGCGCACCTCGGCGACGTACTCGCAGATGAGATCGATACCCTTGGGGGTCAGGCGCACATGAGTGAAGGGGTGCATCACCTGGGTGATGTTGAACAGCTCCTCCACCCTGTCTGCGGAGTCGCCCGGGAGCATCCCCTGCGGCCAGCTCAGCGCCCCCTCGACGACGATCAGCGGCTGAACCCCCACGTCCATCTTCAGCATCGTAAAGCCCTGCTCGATCTTCGTGCGCAGCTCGCGCCCCATCTCCGCGCCGGTCGGCTCGTTGGGCGTGTCGCAGTACATCCGGATGCGATCACGGAATTTGCCGCCGACGAGCATGTACGCTGGCACGCCGTACGCCTTGCCGGCCAAGTCCATCAGCGCCATCTCGACGCCGGAGACACCGCCCCCTTGCCGCCCGTGGTGACCGAACTGCTTGATCTTGCGAAAGAGCTTGTCCACGTTACACGGGTTCTCCCCGAGCAATAGGCGTTTCAGCATCAGCGCGTAGGTCTTGCTGGCGAAGTCGCGCACCTCGCCGTAGCCACTCAGCCCCTGGTTGGTGTCGATGCGGACGAGTGTAAAGTGCCACCGGTCCCACCCGACCGTCGCCGTGCGCAGGTCGGTAATCCTGAGTTGGCTTGGCCGCGATGCGGTGCGGACGCGATCCTCGGGCCGCTCGTGCGTATCCACCATCATCCCCTCTCCTGCTCACCCCGCGCCCACCCTGGTGGCGCGGAATCGGCGTCTCGCCAGAAACGATCCGCGTTCATGACTCGAGGTGTTCGCGTCCGTCTCCCCCGTGCACACATCCGGGACGAACTCCTCACCAAGCGCCGCTCCCATAAGCGATCGGTCGGGTAGAGGAGGGCAGACCGGGTTTATGTATGCCGAAGCCGCGCCAGCCGCTCTGGCCGACACCACGCGTGAGACCGAGCACCTCGGCCAATATGGCTCATCGGACCATCGTCTGATCGTGACCATCACTATCCGCCAGCGACCAAGCCGGTCTCGCCTCGACCGGCGCATGAGTAGAATTGAGCGAGAGAACCACCCCACGCCATTGGAGCGGTCGGCGTGGAAGCAACCGACCGACGCGGCATTGTTACCTGGTATACGTAGAGGGGTCTTCTATGATTTTCAACAGCCCGGACCGCGTTGCGATATTGACGCAAAAGTGGACCGGCGAGCGGGTTGCCGACGGGCGTCCTTGCATTGCCGACGATATCCTCACTCGCATGCATCACGTGACGAATGATGAAGCATGGAGTGTGCTCGAACGGAACCACGGCTACCATCACCAGTTTGAGGGCAACTGGCTGAATCTGCACCCCGAATTGACTCTCACTGGCCGCGTCGTTACTGCTACCATGCTGCCGAACCGGCCCGACCTGCATGAGGTTGTTGAGTCGATCGGCCGCGACGAGGGTCGTACTGGCGGCCAGAATAACTGGGTTATTGATTCACTCCAAAAGAACGACGTGCTGGTGGTCGATCTGTTCGGCAAGGTCCACGATGGCACCTTCATCGGCGATAACCTCGCCACCGCGACCCGCTCGCGGACCGGCACCGGCATCGTGATCGACGGCGGTATTCGAGACTACCAGCGGGTCACTGAACTCGCCGACTTCGCGGTCTATTGCCGGGGCGTCGATCCATCCGCCATCGCCGAGGTAACGCTGATCGGGGTGAACGTTCCGATCCGAATCGGCCTCGCCACTGTTCTCCCAGGCGATGTGGTCCTGGGTACCCGCTCGGGGATCACCTTCATCCCCCCGCATCTGGCTGAGGAGGTCGTGGTAACGTCGGAAGACGTCCGGCAACGCGATGTCTTCGGCAAGCAGCGATTGGATGAGCAGGTTTACGCGGCCGGACAGATCGACGTCTCGCGTTGGGCCGACGACATTGAGGCGGATTACATCCGGTGGTGCGCCGAAAAGGGGTTATCGGGAACGACGCGGACATAGGCCGAAGCGGGCAAGCACAGACGAGTCCTTGCTCAGGGAACGCCCGCCGTGCGCTCGGACGATCAGCAACACCCGCAGCCACGAGTATTCCAGTTTCCTTTGGCATCGGGGATGCGCGCGCCTGGCGGTGCCGCGGGGACGGTTTGGCAAGCTGGATGTGACCGAGGGCCGGGATCAGGTGATGGTGAACGTGGTCGGCGTAGCTGGCATAGGTCGATGGCCGAACAGTTGGGCGGGCCGTGTCTTCCAGCCAGCGGATCAGGAACTGGCCTTCTCCGCCGTCATCACCATCGTGCGGCAGTTGGTGCTCAAGCGCTGGCTCCGCTATCGCTGTGGCACCCGGCCTCAGCGCCGCCCGTGAGCCTGTCCCTATTGGCGCATTCTCTCAGCGAGATCAGACATCTCGCTGTTCACCGCCTCGATGAGGCCAGTCATGTAGCCGATTGCGTGCAGCCGACCCAGCAGCTCGTAGCCGGGGTTTTCGTTCGACTCCCCGGCGAGCGTCGGCACGTGGTCCGGCCGGATCGGGCCATCGAAGCCAACCTCCGCCCATGCGCGCATCGCCGCCAGCATGTCGGTCTGCCCGGTGTTGTGGAACGTCTCCACGAATCGCTCGGGCGTGCCGCGCACATCACGGAAGTGCACGAAGAAGACTTTCCCCTGCTGGCCGAAATGACGAATCGTCTCCGGCACATCGACGCCCATCGCCGAGAAATTCCCTTGGCAGAAGGTGATGCCATTATTCGGGCTCGGCACCATGTCGATGACGCGCTGGAAGGCATCCGGGTTGGTGAGAATGCGACCGATGCCGTGGACCGGTGAGATCGGCGGGTCGTCCGGGTGGACAGCGAGCTTCACTCCGGTCTTCTCCGCGACCGGCACCACGCGCTTGAGGAAGTCTTCCATGTTCTCCCAAAGCGCATCTTCGGTAATCTCGCCCCATTGGGTGAGTTGCGTGTGGTCGACCTGGCTGTGGTCGTAGCCGGAGACAAGGGCATTGCCTCGTGTCGCGAGGCGGATGCCGAGATCACTGCGATACCAGCCGATACCGGCCATCCAGTTGTGGCACATGATGGAGATACCGAGGCGTCCCATGTTCTCCAGCAACTGGCAGAAGCGCTGGATGCCCTCGTCTCGCTCCGGAAGTCCCAACTTGACGGGCTCCATGATGCTGGCGGGGGCCGACTCGATCACCTGGAGGTCGAGCCCGGCGGCGGTAAAGCGCTCCTTGATGGTACGCAGGTGGTCGAAATCCCAG
>CADCWI010000087.1 GCA_902806355.1 uncultured Thermomicrobiales bacterium
CTCGCGATACACCTCCGGACAGAACGCAAGGAAGATGCCGATCCATCGAAAGAGGTTTGCCCGACCAATCCGGTCGGGCCCCTCACGATCAGGAACCACCCTGCGGCACGTCGGGGACTCTTCAGACGGTTCCTTGTGTCAGATGATCGTCGACGCTCCACCAGGCCGGGAGGTGGACCTTCACCAAGGATCCAAGATGATCGTCGTCCGAATGCCATGTCAGCACCGCTGGTTCGCCTAACGTGAAGTCGGTCATACAAAGTTTGGAGAGGGGATGAGCAATGCTGGGCGGTTCTCCGGCGGACTCACGGGCAAATCCCCAATCGACCGCGTGCGACGAGGGAAGCGAGCCCTCTCGGTCGAATGGGATACGCGTCGACGAATCCTGGAAGAAGGGGTGCTCATCCGGACCCGGAATCATCTATGCGGGCTTGGCGGGACAGACGGGCCAAGGCGTGGAGATCATCGCGTGCGTGGTCGTATAGGCTTCGATACACCTGATAATAGGACTCATACCTCTCATGTTCGGTCGCCTGTGGCTCGATCACCTTCGCGACGCGAACCCAGTCCCGGCTGAGCGCACCGAGATCGGGGATGATTCCCGTCGCCAGCCCGGCAATGAACGCATCTCCGTAAGCCGCGCCGATCGTGCGGGCGGGAACCACCTGGGACACGCCGGTGACGTCGGAGACGATCTGGAGCCAGAGCCGGTTCCCGGCACCACCGCCGACCGCCACGATGCGCTTGGGCGTCGCGCCAATCTCCCGCAGCGTCTCCAGGTTGTGACGGACACCGAAAGCGGTGCCCTCCAGGAGCGCCCGGTAGAGATGGCCCCGGGTGTGCGAGAGTGTCAGACCGGCGAACACGCCACGAGCGTCCGGATCGTTGATGGGGGTACGCTCGCCCGCGAAGTACGGAAGGCAGATCAACCCGTCCGACCCGGCGGGGATCTTCTCCGCGATGCCTGCCAACGCAGCATATGCGTTCGGACCGCCCGCAGCCTCCGCGCCAACCTCGGCGGCGCCGAACTCGTCACGAAACCAGCGCGTCAGGGCACCGGTGGTCGCCATGCCGCCGGCGATGTCATAGGTTCCGGGCTGGACGAACCCGGTTGCCCAGACGCGGGGATCGGGAATCGGCCGGTCGGTCACGAGGATGAAGAACATGGTCGTGCCGTACATGATCATCAAGTCGCCCGGTTCGACCACGCCGACACTCAGCGCCTCGGCGGCCGCATCGACCGTCCCGGCCGTCACCGGAGTACCGGCCTTCAAGCCCGTCTCCTCGGCTGCCCTCGCGGTCACCGTCCCGGCGATCTCCGTCGACCAGTGGAGGTCCGGCAACTTGCCGGGTTCGATGATCGGTTCGGCAAAACGCGTGTCCCATTCCAGGGTGTGGATGTCGACCAACGGGTTGAAGTGGGCACCGGTATGGCGATCGATCACGTACTCGCCGGTCAGGCGAAAGATCAGGTACGAACTGGCAGTGAGGACCTTGCGGGTCCGGGCATGGAGATCCGGCTCGTTGTTCCGGAGCCAGAGGATCTTGGGACCGATCGCCTGCGACGTAAGCGCCATCCCACCGAGATCGAACATCGCCTGCTCACCGAAATGCTCGTTGAGCCACGCGATCTCGCGACTCGCCCGGGTGTCGATGCCGTAGAGGATCCCTGGTCGCAGCGGGCGACCTTCCTCATCGACAGGAAGCAGGCAGGGTCCGATCGCGCTCACGGCAACGGCACCGATGTCCTCGCCGCTGTAGCGGCCACCGGTCATGGCGCGGCAGATCCGGACCACGTCGCTCCACCAGACCGCGTCGGCATCCTGCTCCGCCCAGCCCGGACGGGGGAGGCTGAGACCATGTTCTACAACCTCGGTTTGCAGGACCTCTCCCGACGCAGTGCAGAGAACGCCCTTGGAACTGTACGTGCCGACGTCGATCCCGAGCAGCAGCTCGCCGGGCATGGTCGTCCCCTCTCGTGATGAGCTCGTGTGCTCGACTGGTCTCCGGATCTCCGGGAATCAGGCTGTCAGCCCGTGTTCCGTTCCGCAGATCCACACCTTGACGCCCAGCGCCTGCATCATCGCGACCTTGGCAGCAAGGGCACGATTGGCCTCCTCGACCGAAGGAGCATAGGCGACCTGGATGTGATTCGCCCGATGTCGTGCCATCATCTGGTCCCGGGTCACGCCATAAAGCACGGCGTTCATCATTGGCCACTCGGGATTCGTTGCCTGCCAACGCCGGTCTGTCTCTGGTTCTGGCAGGGCAACAGCGGCGCCGCGCCCGATGTCCATGTGAAGCGCGTCGTTCTCGACAAAGACACGACTCCAGACGATCTCGCCAGGCTTGCTGACGCCCTTGAGTGTGCCACCTCCCATTCGGAAGAACATCGCGGGCTGTCGCTGGCTCGTGGCGGTCCTGTAGCCATCGACGAAATGATTCGGCGGTGCTGCACCCGAAATCATGAACAGCCAGACAAAATCATCGATGTTGCCACCATTACCATCCGGGCCATGGACGTGCTCGCCCCAGCGGACATCATGCAGCGTTGTCTCTGGTTCAAGTCCCAACGCAGTCCAGATGCGATTGGTGACGAGCGCATCGAGTCCAGCACACTCGTCGACTTCATTGAAATGTGGCAACGCCTGACCGTCGTACAGCACTTCTCCAGTTGTCGCGTGTCGGACCGGGGGCCGATCGACATTGTTGAGCAGTCCCTCGACGAGGTCGGAGGCGGGGGTCAGCTCGATCAGTCCGAGCTGATACTGGATGCCCACCGTGGCACATCCGAACGCATCCGCCATGCGCACCACCGCGATGTACATCTTGCACTGCTGGAGAATCTGGTCATCGGTAAGGTCGGTCTTCGGATTCGGGCCGGTCTCGAACGTCATGCCCTTGTCGTCGAGCCAGCCGCGGACTTGCTGTGCGTCATCGTCCGAGACCTTGAGCATGCTGGTGTAGAGGCCGGACTGCGATAGGCGTTCCTTGTACACGCCAATCCGGTGAAGCAGATGATCCGGCACGATGGCGTTGTACATCCCCATCGAGCCTTCGTCAAAAACGCCCATGATCGCCTTGTCCCGGAGAAGTCCGGTGGCGAGGGACTGTCCCACGTTGGACTGTTCGACCGGCAGGGAGAAATCGGCGGCATCGTGCACATGACTGAGATCGTGTGGGATCGATCCGCTTGCCAGCCACGAGGTGAGTCCCGCACGAAAGAACTCGTCGGTAAAGTCAATCGACCAAAGTGTGCTGAAGTTGACACCGGCCTTGCCCAGAGAACCATTCAGGTTGAGCAAGCCGACCAGCCCCGGCCATTGCCCGCTCCAGTTGCCCACGGTGAGAACCGGGCCGCGATGCGACTCCAGGCCCGCGAGAACGTGATGGCTGAATTGCCAGGCGCCAATGGCAACCACCAGGGGGATGTCGGGGTCGATTGCACGGAAGATCTCCATGCCATGCTTTTGGCTCGTGATGAACCCGTGCCGCTGCTCGGCATCATAGCCATGCCCCCGGCGCACCTCGACGCCGACATCGGTACACGCAGCTGCGAACGCGCGCTCAAGCCCCTCCTGCGCCGGCCAGCACTGGACGTTCGCGGCCTGGCGTTGGTCACCGCTGGAGACGAGCACGATTTCGTTAACTGTGGCGGTAGACGCGGTTTGTGTTGCCATTGGAGGATTT